>CAZWXR010000078.1:0-7256 GCA_964637985.1 uncultured Candidatus Poseidoniales archaeon | reverse complement strand
TGTCGTTTGCATCACTGTATCTTGACCACTTCGAATATTGTTGGTAAAGGTGATATTTGCTTGACTTTGGTCAAGCCAGTCGCCGTTTGAACACTCTGTTCCAGAGGTATCTTCACAAAGGAGACGCTCACCATCTTTCCAAATTCTGAAGAGTTCTTGGTCTAAGTTGAACACACCATCATCATGAGCATATCCCTGTGCCATGACAACATCTCTGTTGGTTTTCATGACTTTGAATGATCGCTTCGTTATGTAATCAACCATTTCCTCGTCGAACTTGGTTTGAAGTGTGACGAACTCCTCAAGTTGTTCATCGTTGAGGTATTTGTCAACTTGGTTGACAAACCCGTCACTAAGTTCCAGATTGCCTCGTTTTGATTCCATGTATGTTCTATCACCTTCAGCAAGTTGCCAAATGAACATAGCTGTTAGATCATCTTGATTCCTAGCAAGAAGCATATTTCCTGATGCAGGAATACCGGATTGGAAGTTATCTGAAACAGACGGGTGTTGACCTGTGTTGAGTGCTTGGAAACCATAGTCCCACCATGATACGAAAGCAGGACGTTCTGAGTACGCTACTTCGGTATCTTGTTCTGCTAGCCATTGATAAGCAAGATTCCAACCATTGTCATTAAACGAAGACCCGAAAGAACCGAGGTACCAGTTTCCTGTGTACAAAGAGCTGTCAAGCAGTGAGAATCCTAGAACTTCAAAGCGGAAAATATCTGGCATGATATTGTAGATGTCCTCGTCCAATTCACGCTCTGATGTTGATGAACCGGGAATTGCTGAATCGAGACCGTAGGTTGCTTGTTGGCTGAAGATGAGGATCATGACGATCATGATGGCAGAGAATGAAGGTGTTTTCCAGACAGCCTTTCTTGCACCTGCAATTCTATCTGCAGGTGTGCGAATTCCGAATTTCTGCCATTTTAACTTTAGACCACTCCAGTCAGCGTTACCCCAGAGAGAGACGACACCAGCTGCACCCAACACTGCCATTACTGGAGCAGCGTTGAACATGAAACGTGCTGCATTCCAAGCCATGAACGATGCTGCAAAGACCCACACGCCAAAAACAAGGTGTGTTTGCTTACGGTGTCGAATACCATCCACGAGGAGGAGAATACCCATGACGAGAGCCAGAACGAATGTGATTGGCCCAAATGATGCAAATAGTTGTGCTCGATTTGGAGCGTTAGCCTCAGCAATGGTTCCGAAGATTTTCGTCTTAGTGAAATATCCACTACCAGTGAGCAAGACATCCCATGCGTTTGAAATATCCAGTTGTTTCAATACATAGAGCAAACCGAACAACAAACCTCCGGAAACCGTCAATGTTCCGAGGACGAGAAGCCACGGTTTGTCTCTAAATCCTGTTGTGATGAACGTTAGTGCTAGAGTGAAGCCGAGCACAAACAAGAACGGTTGTAGACCCGTAGCATTGAGGACCAAATCCATTTGTGGGTGTGCATAAAACGGCAGAGCCATCAATAGATTGACTGATAGCATAACAATGAACAATGTACTCAAGATTGTCGAGTCTCTTCGACGGAACAAGTTCAATGCAACTTGTAATGCGTAGGCCAGGAACAAAATTGATGGCCCTACGACGAATCCTTTCCATCCCAGAGATGCGATACCAAAGGACACACCTGCTAGTGTTGCATAAGCAACGGCTGCACGGCGATTTGACACAACATCCTTGAATGCAGTAATGAATGTGGAAAAGTTAGGTGAAGTTGTGCGAGTAAGTCGAGCAGAACCTGCGTAGCGTACTGCTTTCATCCAATACATGAATCCTAGACTGATGAAGAGCATGACGAATGCATCGTGGTCTGCTAGTGCCCATGTCGAATGGGTGACGTGTGCTGGCATGAAAGCAATGAGCCAAGCAGAAATAACACCTGCTCCTTTTCCGAATTGATCACGTGTGATGACAGCGATTGGAAGGATTGTTAATGCCCCATATATTGCTGGCAGGGCAAGCATGCTCCACCAAACTGCGTCTTCAGCTTGGCCGCCCAAAAACGGTTCAAGAAGAATAGCACCAATAGCCATGGACCACGAGAACAGGGGAGGTCGTGGGTTGATACCACCGATAGGATAGTACCTATCTGCATCGACCACGAGATGAGCGTTCTGCGCAAGAATGTAATCCACAACTCGCTTCATGTACCATGGGTCGGACCCACCGGTCATGTCCCAAGTTCCTGTTCCAAAAGCGTTCATGGATGGAACAACATACCATTGAACTCGAATTGCAAGTCCGATAATAAATGCAGACCAAATGAGTGTTGAACTCCAATTTGCACTCCAGAATTTTCGAGCACCTGAACCCTCATGAGGTTCTAAGTTTGACCAGCCACCGTACTTCTCGTGGGTTCCAATGTAGTAAATTGCAACACCGATAAAGAAGGTGAATGCAAGCCAGATTAGAGCAGCCCAGTTTCCTTCGAATTGCGTCGATGTCCAGATACCTTTTTCATACCACGATGAGACAAGATATAGACCCCACATCGAACCAATCAGCATCGAGCGAGTAAACCATCGTTCTGCATACATACCTGCCACGATGAGTGCAACGATACCTGTCATCGTCGCTGTCCAAAATCCAACGTATCCTGTATAACCTTCAATGGTTGCAACACCGAGTTTGTTTCCGAGACTGACTGAATCATAATGCCAGAGCGAGCCGATGTAGGCCAGTACCCACACATACAATGCAATCATGAGCGGGAGAGCATTGCGGTGGAATCCCTGAACAGTTGGAATGTATCCAAACCAGCCTTCTTCGCCGGCTTCGTTGAGAATTCCTCGAGCCGTAACACCGACGGCAAGTCCAAGAATTGTGAACATCATCAGATAGGTGAAGAACAAGTATCCCACAGTCTCACGTGCGAGATTGAGCGTTGTGACGAGTTGTCCGTTTTCAAGTTCAAATGTGGTTGGTAAGTCAGTTGATTTAGCGATGTGAAGAGCCATCCAGTAGCCAACTGCAAAGAATGTGAGCATGGATTGCCATTCGTGTTTTGCTTTCAAGTTCAAGCGGTTACCAAACACGAGGACGATGAAGAACAGGAGTCCTGCCATTGCATCGTAGTACATGTAGGCGACATCTGCAAGGACAAGTCCAATGACCAACACACTGAGGGAAATTTGTGTTACATTAAAGCGTCCAGAGTCAAGAAGCATCTTTGGCACTGTAGCCAATATTGCGGCAACACCCATCAAAATGAAGGGTGTAAGGTTCTCTGTTGTCAAGTCGAAGGTGATCCCTGCGACTTTCATTATTGCAATCGCCAAAATGACTGCCAAGGCTGGTATAATCCAGCCAAGGAAGAAACTTGGGCGATGTTGCACGCTTTTGTTTTGTATTTCCATGTATATCCCTCGATTACCTCCAACAGCAAGGCTGGAGCGACCCTTGCCACTTGAGAACCCCTTTTCAAGATGACGCAGATGAACGGGGAATGAAACAGAACACCGAATCAAAATCTTAGGCGAAATCCAAGGCCTTTTTACCGATGTCTTTTCTGTAATAAGAACCTTCAAGATTTAATCGCTTCATGCCATCGTACGCTGCGATAAAACATTCATCTAATGTAGTGCCAAGGGCTGTGACTGATAGAACTCGCCCACCTGTCGAAAAATACCGGCCATCTTCATTCATTTTGGTTGCTGCATGATTGATCCATAAGTTGTTGGATGATGTTGCCGTTTCAACCTCATCAATACCTTCAATCAGCAATCCGGTTTTTGCACTCAGGGGATAACCCTCGGAGGCGAGAACAACGGTGAGTGCATGTGCATCATGATATTGAATCGAATATTTACCCAAACCGTCAGTTGCTGATGCAAATAATAACTCAAGGACATCGCTCTTAATCAGCGGCAAAGTCACTTGACATTCCGGATCACCAAAACGAACGTTGAATTCAACCACATATGGGTCGTTGTTTTCGTCAATCATAAGACCGACATAGAGAACTCCTCGATAAGGTTGGTCGAGTGATGAAAGGTGCTCGTGCATGGGTTGTACAATTCGTTTTATCACTTTTTGATGAACTTCGGAAGTGACGATTGGAGCGGGGCAATACGCACCCATGCCGCCAGTGTTTGGGCCTTTATCATCGTCATACGCACGTTTGTGGTCTTGGCTACACGGTAGCGGAATAAACGTGTTTTGGTCCATCACAACAAGCATACTCGCTTCTTCTCCGGGAAGAAAATCTTCGAGCAAGACGTAGCCGTCTGATTCAATAGACTGACGAATAAAATCTTCTGCCTCCGGCTTCGACGAGGTGACAAGAACGCCTTTTCCTCCTGCTAAAACATCGCGTTTAATCACAAATGGTGCATGGTCGTTGGCATCGAGAAGAGAAGCGATGTCCGATGACTCATTGACCACATGATAGCCTGCAGTTGGAACATTTGCTGCACTCATCATCTCTTTTGCAAATTTCTTCGAACCTTCAAGATGAGCCAAACTTGAAACTGGGCCAAAGCAGGGGATGTTCAAAGCATAGAGACGGTCTGCTAAGCCATCGCATAGGGGGGCTTCTGGTCCTGCAATCACTACATCACACGAAAGCGAGACGGCCAAATCTACAATCCCATCAATGTCCGATGCACTTACTTCATGATTGGTTCCGAATGTGGCCGTACCTGCGTTGCCTGGTGCACAATGGAGGCTTCCAAGGAATGAAGATGCCGAGATTGCTTTGCAAATGGCATGTTCTCGTCCGCCACCACCGACAACAAGTACATCGTACATGCCCATAGCCCTCCTGAATCGAACTCGTCTCATTAACATCACTCAAGCAACAAAAGCAACTATTGGGGGGAAATATCAAACACTTCTTTGACTACGACAAAGCAATGTCACCATCATCTGTGGTTGAATTGACGGCAAGCTCGTCAGCATTTGTCCAAGATTCATCATTTTGGGTCGTTGTTCTCATGACCTTGTGGCTGTATTTGTCAGGTTTTTTGGCCAACACCTTCGCTATGATGTGGGGAAAGTGGTTACCAAAAACAGGATATGGCCCTTGGCCTATCGATGGAGGCAAAGTGTGGAAGGATGGCGAACGCCTTTTAGGTGATGGAAAAACTTGGAATGGACTAATTGGAGGTTCATTGACAAGTGGTTTGCTTTGCATGCTCATCTCGATTTCAATGGGCATGCCTGAATCATACACAGACATGGAATCAGGAATATTTGTTCATCCGCTCACGGGATATGAAGACACTTGGTGGAATGTAGGCGGTCTTGAAGTGAGTGCTTTTTTGCTTGGCACGATGCTCGGTTTCTTTTGCTTACTCGGTGATATGACCGGGTCATTTTTCAAACGAAGGCGGGGACTGAAGAGGGAGGGAAATGTATCATCCAAGGCACCTATCCTTGACACCCTCCCATTTGCAATTATGCTCTTTATTCTCGGCCAACTATGCCTTGGTTCCGCTTTGCTTTCATCAACTGCACTTCTGCCTGCGATGGTTGTGCTCATTATTGCAACACCAATTTTGCATCGTAGTTTCAACTTGATAGGATACGCAATTGGATGGAAAGATGTACCGTACTAACCAAATTGACGAAGCCTTCTTCAAAAATGACCGAACACTCCTGCCCATGCGAAGGTTCGTTCTCATCATCTTCCTCTTCACAATTTCAATTTTTGTACCAATTGCACACGCAGAAGCACCAACTGATGGTGGTACTGTAAACATTACAAGCGATGAAACATGGTCATCAGGTGGGGCCCTCGATGGCACAATCATTGTCGAGGATGGTGCTACACTCACGATTGCATCAAATTACATTGTTGAAGAAGGGAGCAGCATCGTGGTCGAAGAAGGAGCCACCTTGGAGATGATTGAGGGAGCCAGTCTTGAAAGCGTAGATGTTTCTGCCGGGAGAATGTTAACCCTCGGTTCGCAATTGCATCTCAATTTTGGTGATGTTGCAGACACAGGTTTGCTTCAAGTCCATCTCGACGCAATCGTTCCACCCACAGCAGTGTTCAATGCTACATTGGGTACAACAACAGTTGACGTTTCAGCTATCGATTCACAGATCATTGAATTCGAAGATGTGCCACTAGATGGAACTCTTCTTAATGTCACCTTCTCTATTTACACATTCGCTGATGTCAAGGTCACAAAGGTCATTGCAATTTACGATGGCGAACAATCCCGCCTTAACGCAGAAGAGATTAATGCAACAAACGCAAACCTCTGGTGGTATAATGCTGCATTTGATCTCATCGTACACGGTGAACTTTCAATGAACGAAGGTGAACTTCGAGGAGGTAACATTACTTGCCACGGTACATGTACAATTGATACCTCAACACTAGTTGGGAGTGCACCTGTTGAAGTTCCAACAACAGGTTCATTGTCCATTTCAGATTCATCAATTTTTGGTTCAAGGACAGATGAAGACATTATCCTGCATGATGTTGCTGAAATCTCTTATGTCAACACCAACGGAACTGGTGGCTTCACAGATGCATGGGTACGACTTTTATCATCGAGAACAATTTACACAAATATTCCCAATGGAAGTATCGATATCATGAACTTAGGCTACGGTGCTGCAGATTGGAATGACTTGACGGACGAACAGGGTGTCCTCGTTCTTGTCGAAGAAGGAGAAAACGAGCACAGGCGGATGATTGAATGGATGGATAGCAAGGGAATTGTTCACCAAGAAGACGCTTCAATCACATTGAGTATTTCGAGCAACTGGGGCAACTTTGCAACCACAATTCTCGCCCCAACAACCCCTGTTGGTTATCTCAATTTGTCCCTTCCTTATGTTGTTGTTGACTCGGTTGAGCCATCTGAGGTCACAGGGTCAGTGAACAAGAGTATTGGGTTGATGCTCACAGTTTCGAACACTGGGCAAGCAGATGCAACAGCAAATTTCCGTTGCTATGTCAATGGTGAAGATGCGGATACAGCTCCTTCAACAATAACCGTCAGTCTCGTTGCAGGAAACACAACAAAGGTACCAATCTCCTGGTGGGCGAACACAGATGGTGCTCAGCAACTCACTTGCAAACCTTTCTTACCAACATTGCTCGAACCAATCGCTGATCTGGTTGTCGATGTTGGCGGTGCGACGTCCGATGAGGTTTCATGGACCTATGCAGAAGAGAGCGAAGATGCACCCATTATCATCTATGCAGTTGTCGTGATTGGATTTGTTGCCCTTGGTTTCTTCATCTCAAGAAAAAAGACCCCGGTCT
>CAZWXR010000077.1:0-7265 GCA_964637985.1 uncultured Candidatus Poseidoniales archaeon | reverse complement strand
ACCCGTAGCATACTTAGGCGACGAAAGTCTGAGAAAAGTCAACTCAACATTGCTCGTGTAATGTATGATTACAATGAGGGTGACAGAGTCGCCATCGTGCTCGATGGTGGTCAACAACAAGGTATGCCACACCGACGGTTCCATGGCCGAACTGGATTTATTCAATCACGCCAAGGCCGTGCTTGGGTTGTTGCTGTTAAGGATGGCAACATGAAAAAGACGGTTGTTGCACGACCAGAGCACCTTCGACCGCTTGAATGAGGTGATGTGAATGAGTGATGAACAAAAGTTTCTAGATTTTTCAACCGTCCGAGATGAATTGCTTGCTGCACAAGAACGACGTGGGCAACTCACATACGAACAAAAGGCAGCCCTACAACACGCAGAGTGGGCGGCAAGTGAGCACAGAAATGGCTTCACCTCTAACCCTGAGGTGTTTGAATCACTCACCGCGGCCCTCCTTGAAATTGAGGTCCTCACCAAATATCCAGACCTTGCTGCAAAAATCTCCGAAATCGTTCCTATCTATCCTGATGATGTTCGAACCATTCTTGCTTCGAAGAGAATTCAAATCAACGATGATGACATTAACACCATCCTTGAGTTGGTTCGTCAGCATGTCGGATTTGAATAAATTCTACTCGAGGGCCCCCGATGTCCAGTGATGACAAGCGCCCCTTCGTACCGAAGAAGCAGCCGAAAAAGCAAGAAGACACATCGAGATTTATGCCAAGTCGGCCTGCTGAAGGCAGGATACCTCCACGACAAGCAAAGCCTCAGCAGTCTCGTCGTCCAAGGCAAGACCGTCGACCTCAATCATCAAATCGTCCATTTAGAGAAAACCGGAATAAACCGGTCAAACCTCAAGAACCGAAACGACCGAAACAATTGGAATCTGAAACATGGGCGTATGTCGTTGAGCATGATTTGGATAGTGGCATCATTACGGCACTTTCAGAAAAAATGCTCACGCCCTGTCGTCTTCGTGTTGTCGAAGGTTGTGAGCCATGCCCACCTTCAAAACGAATCAACATTGGCAAGCGTGTTGAAGACCGAGAAGAAGTTCAACACATCGTTGGGCTTGCAAGTGTAGAACGAATGTCGAGTTTTGCATCCATGCAACTCCCTCACGTTCTCCTCGATGTGTTATCTCAACATGAGGCATATTTCCTTGAATCATTCTTCAATATTGCATCAAATATCTCACTCAAAATGCATGCGTTTGAACTCCTGCCAAAGATTGGCAACAAGAAAGCAATGCAGATAGTTGATGCTCGAGGCCAAGGATTTGAGTCAATTGAAGCTCTCAACGAAGTATGCAATATCAATGCCATCGAACTGTTGTCTCAACGTTTCCTTGAGGAGTTAAAGGACCAAGATGCACAACCGCGTTTGATCTCACTTCTCTTGCCGGTGAAATCATGAGCGACGCACGCTGGTATATCGACCAATTGTTGATGCGTCAATCTACAAACAAAGGCTTGGGTCAACACTTTTTGGTGAATGATGTTCTTCTCCAACATATTGTTGAAGCCGGTGCTGTTCAAGAAAACGACCATGTTCTTGAGATTGGACCGGGACCAGGTACACTCACTGCACACCTACTTCGAACTGGTTGTCGTGTTACATCAGTTGAAATTGATCAGGGGGCGTGTCAGCATTTGCACGTTGTCTTCGAGGATGAACTTACAACCGGGCAACTTGAGGTCATTGAAGGTGATGCATTGCAAACAAAATTCCCACCTGATATCACCAAAATTATTGCAAATATTCCCTATCAAATTTCCTCCCCGCTCATCGAAGTGATCACTCGATTTCAGCATGAACGAAATCAACCGTTGACGTCCATGGTGTTGATGGTTCAAGAAGAATTTGCTGAACGATTGGAGATGAAGTACACAGATACAGTTGGCTCTTTAGGCCTTGTTGTCTCACTTGATTTCGATGTTGAAATGATGGAAAAAGTCTCACCTGATGCATTTATTCCTCACCCTAAGGTGCATTCAAGAGTGGTCAAATTTTTGCCCAGGCAATTGGATATCCCTTGCTCCAGAAAACTTCTGATTATGACCATTCATCATTGCTTTGACCAACGGAGAAAGAAGTTACGCACACTTCTCAAGAATCCACCAAAGCGGATAAGTCGTGTTCGAGGATGGTACGCAGGTCGTTGGAAAGATGCTTATCAATCAATGAAGGATACGCCAGTAATGGAAAAACGGCCAGATGAACTCGATATTGAGCAGTGGTTTCAACTTGTTTCATTATTTGAGCAACATGATTCATAACGGGTTGAATGCAGTGATTTGCAGGCATTGCTGTTAGGGAGGGTTTTCTAATGAGTGCCTTCTCGCAGAAGCGCGGGGGGATGCCATTTGGCAAAGAAGGACACATATCTTGCACTATTACGTCGTGGAATCGATGATACTACCGCCAATCAACTGGCTGATGCTGGATTGAAGATTGGGGACCTCAAAAAAATTGACAAATCAATTCTTGTCGATAATTATGGACTAAAGCCCGATATTGCTCAAGGTGTTATTGAAATCATCAAAGCCGGCCCTCAAGCCCACGGAAAAGAACGATTTTTGGCTAAGGTTCTCGCTCCTGAACGCAAGAAAGAATCCAAAATCGAAGAGATGAAATTCCGCCGACAGCAGAAAGATGTACTCACAGAACTCGCTGAGCAAAAAGAACGACTAAAACAAGCAAAAATCGAAACGTTTCGGAATCAAAAAATCATTATGAACCGTCTTGGAAAAACGGTTGAACTCATCGTAAAACTCGAGAATAACCTTCACGATGAAGGTAAAGACGACCAAAAAGTGAAACTTCGAGATCAACTTGAAACACGTGGCCTTGAAGCAGCACGAGACCATGAAATGCTCGAATTGGAAGGAACACCACAAGATATTGTTGACTTTAGAAGAAAACATGTACCAAATTTGGTGTTCCACGCATGTCCAGAGTGCGGTGATGAACTCGATCCGAGACAGAGCAGAGATACGGACCGTCCTGACGATTGGGCGTTTATTTGCTGGGAGTGCGAAACAAGTTTCATGCCTGATTTGACTCAAATGGTCGAAGGTATTCTTTCAGAACCTCGAATTTCGATTGACCCAAACAAAGCACCACGTTCTCCAGTTCCACCTAAGCCAGCAAGCCTTGATTTCTCAAGCGTGAACAATCTCATTTTGCAAGACCTCCAACAGACTGGTGCTTCTGCAGATGAAATGACCAAGGCGATTGAAGAAACTGTTGTTGCTGGTGGTCTCATGGACATTAACGATTGGATTGACCAAACCCTTGCTGCCAAAAATTACATCCAAGCTCAAGAAGACAGAGAAGATTTCATTCTCCGAACCGGTGCTGGTGCTACGAAGTTCAACAAGTGGATGAAGAAGGCTGGCTTGTTCTTTAACAAGCAAACAGGCCGTTGGACACGCGAAAAGGCTCGGTGATGCAAGGCCATGACCATGCCAAAGATGGTGAGGATTCTACGTGGAGCTGAATTGCTCGGTCAGTGTACTATGGACCCTGAGGAGACCATCGTCGAACATGCCATTCGCATGGGGATGAGCATACCGACAAATTGTACATCAGGTACGTGTGGAACTTGTATGGTTACGCTCCTTGCAGGTGATATCCCTCTTGATAATGACTTACCGCCTGGTTTGGATGAAGACTATGTCGCAGATGGGGGGCGTCTTGCTTGTATTGGTAAACCTACTACCGCTGTTGATATCGACATTCGTCCTCCACTTTGATGATTGATATGTTTGAGCAGTGGGGTGTACAAGAATGGGTTTTACTCGTTCTTGAACTGTTCGCTATTGGCATTATTCTATGGTTTTTGGTTTGGAAAATACGCTCAAAACTCAATGAGGTTGAAACTCGTCATCAATTCGTGACGCAACGCCGCCTTGACGAAAAAAACCTTGAAAAAAGCAATCAGCCGCCAAACTGAAACAATTACAAAGGCGAGGTTTGAGCGGGTTTCATGGTCGAGGTTCGGTATCACGATATTTCCGGTGATTCGAAAGAAGCAGGAATCGAATCTCTCGCTCGTGTGGGCGAAGCAACCGAGGGTGACCACGTGGCATGGTTAGACATCATGCAACCGGATGAGTCGATTCGAGAATTCCTCCTCAGTCTTGAGATTGATGAGTTGATTATTGAGGATATTTTTGGTCACGCAGATACCACGGCACTCAAATTCACAAATCATCGATATATCGTCATCAATGCAAGGGATGCTGATAATCGACTTGATACTGAACCCCTCGCTATTGTGTTGCTCAACAATCTGCTCGTGACACTACGACATTCAGCCATTCCTGCCATCAACGTGTTTCGAAAACGAGTTGAAGAAATACATGACGATGACAGACAACTCGGTGTAGATTTTTTGCTCTATGAGCTCCTTGATGCGGTGGCCGATGATTGGACCCCTATTCTCGGGCGTTACTCAAGAGACCTTGATGAACTCGAGTTTCAGGTGTTTGACCCGAGCAAAAAATATGATGATTTACTCGAAGGACTCCATGACCTCAAGAGAAAACTTCGTCAGGCAAATCGGTCAATTGAATCCCTTCACTCTGTCACTATGCGAATGATGAAGCCAGGAGAACGATTTGTGGCATACAATGTTCAACAGTATTTTAGTGACTTGCATCAACTTTCCATTTCACTGTTGAAGCGATGCAATAATTATTCTGCGGGAGCAACTTCATCCCGAGATACATATCTTTCGAACATCAGTATGCAACTTTCAGAGTCCAATGCTCAACTCACTGAAGTTATGACGACGCTCACGATTATTGGTGCCATCATGTTGCCGCTCACACTCATTGCAGGAATTTTTGGGATGAACAATGATGATTTACCAACAGACACAATTGGTGGTTTTTGGGGCGTCATGATCTTCATGGCAATCTTTGCCATTCTAATGCTCGTGTACTTTTGGCGAAAAGGTTGGATTGGAAGTCCAAAGCGGTAGAAACCACCTTAATCTTCTGAACCAATATTCCACGTGTCTGAAATTTCGACGTCCTTCTGAATTTGAGCATTGATTGTTAAAGGCTCCATGGTCGCTCTTGCGTCAACAAGAGCACGTTCCATCAATAAATATCCCAATTCTTCTTGGCTTTTGGGTAATTCTTCATATGGGATATCTTTGAAAATACTCTCAGGTTTATGCGCACCGCTATGATAGATAATTCGGGCTGCATAAGCACCATAGGAGACGAGCATACACACGATGATGAGCAGTACTCCAATGATGGTGATGACACCTATTTCATCTTGAATATGAACCCAAAGCAGCAGTGACCACCAACCCGCCATACCATACATCGAACAAACGATGAGGTACTCTGGGAGCATCACAAAGCGACCTGTCGGTCCTCGAGCACTGACAATCGCCCTGAAATTATCATCATCAACTGCGGAATATATCCCGTGAACCACCAACAAGACATTGAGATGGACAAAGTTCACAATCACGATGACCCCTCCAAAAATCATGGCCCACCATTCGATGCTTGAATATGGGGTGGCCTCCCAGTAGGTGTCTTTTGATTCTCCTGTAAGTAACCCGAAGAATAAAGATGCATTCATGGCTAAGACCAATGCAGCAGCAATTGTATGCACTTCCCACACAGCCTTGTAACTCTCTTTGAGTGCTTTTCCAGTGGGGTATGCTTCGTTGTATGCGTCTTTCCACATTCGCCGATGGTCGACAGGATAGAGCCATTCGATAAATGGAACCAATTTGAAGAAGTTGCGGACCGGCCTTCTTGCTGCTTTTGAATATCGAGATTCATCCTTCTCCATAGTTCATCATATTCAATTCACTTCTCAATGCTTGTGGTTCCAAAACAGTTCATCGGTGAATTGAAGATGTAAAGGGCGATGGTGGACCATGAAGAAAACACGTATCGAACTTGATGAAGCAGTGACGTATGGACCATATTCCCCTGGCGTGTTATCGGGGTCGATGGTGTGGCTGAGTGGCCAAATTGCACCTGATGCTGGCGATTTCAAAGCCCAAGTGCAAGCCTCGTTGGATAAAATCGATGCACTTCTTGCAGCAGCAGGAACGAGTAAGCACCATGCAACGTTTGTTCAAGTTCTTCTCGATGACATCAATGATTTTGCAGCTCTCAATGAGGTCTATTCAAAATGGCTCGATGGCGTAGCCATCCCTCCTGCACGTGCAGCATTTGAGGCTGGTGCACTACCTGCCAATGCTTTGGTCGAAATCGTTGTTCAAGCAGTGAGACCAGAGTGAACATTATGCCAGGCTCACCATACATGGAAGAAACTCCCAAAGGTTTGCTCACATGGCCACGGCTCTTGTCAAAGTTCATCCCAATTGCAAGCATCATTCTTCTGACTGCTTGGTATTTCGATATCCTCGTTGAAGCAGGTATCGGTCTTCTCATTGTTGGAACGATAACAGCACTGATTCCAAGAACGTGAACGTCTTTCTATCCGACATACTCATTATGCTGACGTGCGAGGGGGCAACATGACAAGGAATTGGCCAGAACACTGTTTCAAGGCCTACGATATTCGTGGTCATGCGTATGGCGATGGCTCGGGCGATCTCACGCCTGAATTCGCTTACCGCTTGGGTCGCTCGATTGCAACATATCTTTCCTGCAAAACCTTGGCCGTTGGCCGAGACATAAGAGAATCCTCACCGGCCCTCGCACATGAATTAATTCGAGGCTTAACCGAATCTGGCGTCGATGTGCTCAACCTCGGCATCGTATCAACAGGCGTGGTGTACCATGCCTGCTGGACACTTCCTGTTGATGGTGGTATTATGGTCACGGCAAGTCACTTGCCCATGCCCACACACAACGGCTTCAAGATGTGCAAAGGAACACTTCCGCTCGCAGGTGAGGAAATTCAAGAACTCAAAGAGGTCTTTTTGGGTGGAGAATTTGTTGATGGTGATGGCACATCGAGCGATAGCCCGCACATCGATACGTATCTTCAAGCGATT
The DNA here is from genome assembly GCA_964637985.1 of uncultured Candidatus Poseidoniales archaeon. GTDB lineage: Archaea > Thermoplasmatota > Poseidoniia > Poseidoniales > Poseidoniaceae > Poseidonia. The sequence goes on along the minus strand of CAZWXR010000077.1, from coordinate 250 downwards.
CTCGAATCGGTTGGCCCAATGACAAGACCTGTTAAAATCGCTATCGACTGTGGCAATGCAGTACCAGGTCCTTCCATGCTCAAGTTGCTTCATTTGATGGGTTGCGAGGTGCATGATTTGTATTGTGATTGGGACCCCAGCGAGCCGAATCATGGTGCAGACCCGACCCGACCAAAAAACATGGTCGACCTTGCGAATCTGGTGGTTTCAGAAGGTTGTGAATTTGGTATTGGTTGTGACGGTGACGGTG
>CAZWXR010000076.1:0-7358 GCA_964637985.1 uncultured Candidatus Poseidoniales archaeon | reverse complement strand
AGGAAACCTTCAAATCGTGTCGCTAGATTGCAAACACATGAATCCGAGACGTTCACTCATTGAGAACTGGTGTTTGGAATCTTGGGGAGAAATTGCTTCACATTCAACGATGTGGTCAGAAACAGAAGAGAGAACTGAGATGTTCTTCTGTTTTTCAAGTGGCGTCCTTATTGCAGTGTTTTCGTTTCCCTCAGAAGATGAACTACAACTTGAACAACATTTGCACATTCCAATATCTCGATGGAATGTTGGTTCCATACAAGCTGATAGGGCAAAGAATGGCAAGGTTCGATTCCGACATATGAGTCAGAGCATCATTCTCTCGGCAGAATTTAGAGCGCCTGAATGGGGGCGAGCCCTGCTTGAAGAATGGCTGATGACGATGAGAAGTGAATCTACTCGGCCAAAAGACAGGAATCAACGAATTGTAACAGTTGAACGTCTTCGTGCTTCTGTCGAACGAAATTTGAAGGCAGCATCCCTTGAAAATGCTAAGGCTGAACTTGAGGAAGTGAAATTGAAATTACAAATGGCTGAAGATCGACTTGCAGGCTCATCTGCAGATTAAATTTCATTGGTGGTATCGATACCGGGAAATTGGTCTTCGCCTTCTCTGTAAACCGTTCTCATATTGCTGATGAAATTGCGTTCCTTGACAACAATTGAGTATTCTTTAATCCCAAAATCTTCTTCGCCGTCCAATATACCTAGGAGGACACTCAATGTTATTCGAGCACCTTCTCGATGCGGGAATCCAAAGATGCCCATAGATAGTGGTGGCGCTATGACGGTTTCTGCTTTGAGTTCACGTAATCTATCGAAGAGGTTGTAGTAGGTCTCAGGTAGGAGTTCTCGACGAGTATCATCTTGGTTTGGTCGTCGACAATCTGGACCAACGGCATGGATGATATGTTTGAATCGGTCAGCGAGAGCATATGGCTCTGTAACAACATTTTCAGTTACAGCGCATGGAGGGGCATTGATCTTTCTCATTTCTAGACAAATATTTCTTGTTACTTGGGTAAGTTCTTTGCCTGCTTTTTGATGAATCATGGCATCAAGTCCTTCGCGACCTGACAATCGATTGTTTGCAGGTGTAACAAGTACATCAGCGGAGTGTTCCCACACATCACCTCCGATGACCTTGAGAACTCCCCATTTGCAGGTTCGAGCCATGTATAATTCGACCATCATGTCAAGGAGGGAAGGCCGTCCTACATAGATGGTTCGTCTTCAAATGATGGCAGTCATCGTATTTTCGATTCGTTTACAGTGAGATGAAAGGAACATGGCTATAACCATGAAGTGAATGGTTCGAATGAGGAAGATGAAACGGGCTCTCGTTCTCGCAGCCTTATTTTTGCTCACCAGTTGGTCTCCATTTCTCTCTCAGCCACAAGAAACCATATCCAAACTTGAAAATTCAGACGATACCACTACTGGTTATTTTTCATCCAATCAATCAAATCAAACGGTATGGGATGAACTCCCATTTCGAACCATTGCAGTACCAAATGGTTTTGCTTACTTGGACGTCTTAAATTATTCAGATGTCGCCGTTCTCGTGAACAATCAATCTGATGTGAGTAAAGAAATTGCTTGGGCCTTTATCGAGGCAAGAAACATTAGTGAAGAGAGGATTTTTATCTTCGAGCACCCTAATACCCCAACTGGAGAAACCATCAATAGAGACCAATTCACAACATATTTTCTTGAGCCATTCTATGAGATGCTTACGAACAGAACAAATAGTTCTCAAATCAATTATTTGGTCACCACCAAAGGAATTCCGCTTCGAGTATCTGGTGGCCAAAATACAGCAGCAAGTTTTGACCAAGAAATTTCACTGGTCGGAGGGCGTTACAATGATTCTATCGGTGGAAGTTGGTGGATCACTCATGATTATGGCCCGTTGGCAGACAATCCAATGAAAGCGTTCACAAGACAAGAATTTGGTTTTTTTCTCGTATCTCGCTTAACAGGTTATACGACAGAAACTGCTCTTGGATTGATTGACAAAGCTAACAATAGCCTTGGAAATAGAGGAAATTTTGTTCTTGATTTAGCAACAAACCGAAATGGTTCAGGTTACAAATACTGGAATGACAATTTGTATCTAGCCAACTCAACGCTCAACGGCACGTACAATCTTCCCGTTTTCTTTGACGAGGAAACAGAGTTCGTAACCAACGTGTCTAATGTCATTGGTTATGCTTCTTGGGGCAGCAATGATGGAAATTGGAACGCGAATCGGTTACCAAATGCTGGATTTGATACATCAGATACCTTATGGAGCACTCAAGCAAGATATTGGAGTCATTCTTTACCAGCAACCTCAGGAAATGAATCGATTCGTCTTGACACACTAAACACAAAGAAACAAGGTGGTCAAAATTCTCTATCTATGACGCTTACTCCAGATTGTAATGCACAACTTGGAAATGACCTTAATGGCGTCCTTGCTGAATATTTTGACAACAGAGCAGTGACATTCAACACGAATGCTATGCCCAATTTACAGGGTCGATTTCCAAATGCGGTCACAATTCAACCAAACATTAACTTCGGTTCATCGAGCAACCCGCCCCCTGGGCTCGATCCACGGTTCAAGGAGTCGTTTAGTGTACGATTCACAGCCTCTATCGATGTGCCTGAGGAAGGAAATTGGACATTCTATCTCAACAGTGATGACGGCTCAGAAATGTGGTTGAATGGACAATCCATTATTCAAAACCACGGGACGCACGGTATGAGAGAAATATCTGGATATCGAAATTTATCTTCTGGATATCACGAATTAAGGGTTGAAATGTTTGAAGGTGGAGGTCCTCACGGAGTGATATTGTCATGGGAAGGTCCAAATCAATCAAAATCCGTTGTTCCACAATCTGCCCTTAAGGTATTTACATCACGTCCACAATCCGATTCAATTCGTCACTCTTGGGATTTTGAATCTGGTTCGGGTTCAATAGCGTATGATGAACAAAATTCAGCAAATCTGACATTGCATGGTATGAATTCATCGAACTGGGTAAGTTGTCCAGGTGGAAAATGTCTTTTGTTTGATGGTGTGGATGATTATGCTCAAGTTGATGTGCAAGACTGGTCTGGAAATCTGACAATCAGTCAATTTGTTTTGGTTGAAGATGATAATCAAACCGAATATGCATCCACATTTGCCATCGATGATTCGGCAGGTTCAGCTCAAAGTTTTCAACATATGATACAAAATGGAGATTGGAAACAGCATAGTAATTCTTCCAATGTGATTGGCCAACTCAAACTCCACCAGTGGAATCATCTATCAACAGTCTACGATAATGGAACGGTACATCGGTACATGAATGGAATTCATGTGGGTTCGTTTCAACCGAATTCAAGCGATTTCAACAATGTGGACCTTTACAGATTGGGTGTTAATCGAGCAGGTTCAGCCTACTACAAAGGATTCATCGACAAGGTTGTGGTCTACGACGATGCACTTTCGCACGAAGACATCCATCGGTTATCAAGAGAGGTGTACAAAAATTGTGGACCATTCTCTGGAGCATCGAGTTCAACAATTGATGTATGGCAAAACATGACAATACCAAACGGCCACACCGGGCATGCGTGGATTATCTATGGCTACGGGAGTAGTAGTGGCGAGGTTAGTGGACAGTTCGAAATACTTGTAGAAGGGTATGACTCAAATGGCGTGCTCTTATCTCAAAATCGGACGAATTCACAAATTCTAGCAGAAAACTGGAACAGCAGAACATTACGATTTAGGCCACATGAGAATGTTACATCTTTCCGTGTTGTTGTTGAAGTCACGCCACTTGGTGCCAATGCTGATGGTTCATTTTACATTGATACACTCAATCTTCGTTCAATTCGCCCTCACAATGGTTGGATTGATGGTTCAATAGCCGAAACCGCTGTTTCGACAGGTGGCCGTTCATTTGCATGGGGTGCCGGTTATGGGCAATCTCTTGTTGCGGATTTACTCGAGGACGGTGTATCTGGTCTCAAAGGCTATGTGTACGAGCCATACTTGACGGCTGTTGGCTATCCGTCAGTTTTGATGGAATCGTATGTTCAAGGATACAATTTAGCAGAAAGTCATGCAGCAGCTAACCTCATCACAGGGTGGATGGGTGTTGTTGTGGGCGATCCCAAGATGGCACCGTTTGCAGATCAATTTCACGATGTGAATATCATTGATGCCCGCCTTCTCGGTTTTGCAAATGAAAATGAAAATTCAACCATCGAAATAGCACTCGAAAACACAGGGATGTCCGCTGCAGTCGGTTCAATTGTTGTTGTAAATTTACAAGGAAATGTTCTGCTCAACCAAACCAATCTCACCATTCCGGCTGGCGATCAAAATGGTTCTCGATTCAAAATCGAACTTGATTTCCCTGTTTCATCTCTCGATTGGATGAATATTCGAATCAGGTGGCTCAATTCAACACCAGAGCGAAATTTTAAACAAAACATCGTCGACCTAGGTTTTCCAATTAATGCTCAACCAGTGCTTACTGGGGGATATTGTAGTGCTTCTGAACTTGCAAGAGGGGGTTACACGATTTGCAATATTTTGGCAACCGATGATGCCAATGTGACCTCGGTCATCGTTGAGTGGAGAGTGGGTTCTTCGGGAGTATGGGTTGCTCAAAATGCAACATACTTATTTGGAAATCGTTGGGAAACCGTGGTGACAATTCCAATCACTTCAACACTCGGGAATTTATCCCTAAGGGCCACTGCCTACGATTCAAATGGACTGTTCGATTTCAAAGAATTTCCAAATGTAACGCGGATATTGAATGCTTCACAATCATGGTATGGCCCATATATCGAAGGTTTAGATTCTTCGAACTGGGACAGGGCATCTAATCTACCAATATCCCCTTCTTTCGAGCTCCAACGTTCACAAAAATATGTCCTCATTGTATGTGCAGAGGATGCTGACTTTGAACCCGAATACGAATTCCCCACTTTGGTAACAAATAGGGGGAATCTCACAGAGTTGGTTGAAATTGATTCTTCAGAGTTTGGCGTCTATTGCTATGAGGCTTCATTTGAACTTGCACGGTCATCTTCATTGGAACACATTGAATTCAGTTTATTCAACTCAAACATGGCGCGGGTTGCTTATCGAGAAATACAAGTCGGAGATATCGCACCTTTGATTCAACTGACAATCGAATCCGAAGACGGTACGATATTGGACCGAATAATCAACAACGGTCGAGAATACCTCCGAATTCAAGTTTCTGATGTTGATGATGATGAATTCACATTTATTGGTGATTTGAGAATGTTATGGCCGGGTGGAGAAATTCTTCAGGTGCCAATTGACATTGGGCAGGGCAACTATGAGATAATTATCCAATTAGAACAAGTACAACATGCACTCGAGTCGGGTAATTTTTGGGCTCAAGTGAGTGGAACGGGCCTCCATGGCTCAACAGCCACCGTAGATGTAGAATATCCCGTGATTCTCACCCCACCAAAAATCGAATCAACGTCGTTGTGTGGGGTTTCTGGAAAAATCGAGTCAATGAATTTTGGTCAAATTGCAACATGGACAGTCGTCATAGAGAGTGATAGGCCGATTGAAATCTCTTCCGTGTCGTTAATTCAAGAAGGATGGGCAGTGTCATTGCCCACTCAAGAACAACCGGTTTGGTTCGATAATGAAAATGCTACATTGGATTGCGATCGTAAGATTACAAATGTTGATCAAACAAAAATACACTACCGGGTTCGGCTTGATAGTACTTTTATTGAGGGTGAAGGTCAATTGCTCGGTTATCTCAAAGATGTGGATGGTTTGGTTCATTCGATTCAACAACCCATTCAATTTACTCGTGCCCCTACTCTATTGGAAACTGAATTGCCTCAAAATATTTCGACAGGTGCAGATCTCGCTGCGAAACTCATCGTTTCAGATGATGATGGTCTTTCTGGTATTATTTGTTCCTTGCAAATTTTAGACCAAGAACAAAATGTATTGTCCCAATTTATTGAACTCGCAGGAGAATCGTCAATGTCATCAAACGAAATTCTGTGGATTTATCCTATTCCTCGTAATGTCGAGAATCAATCAATATCATTGCAGTTTGAGTGCATCAATGAGCAATTTGAATCATTCACAGATACGAAGACAATCACCATTGACCCATTTATTGACCCATGTTTTGAATCAAATTCAAGTGATTGTGAGATAAACGGTAATTCATCACAAACATCGAATGAAGTCGAGTCATCATACATAGGCCTCATCATTCTTGTTTTGGTCTGTGTCCTCGCCTTATCCGCACTCTTTATCTCACGAAATCGTAAGGTAGGCCAACTATGGGCCTTCGACAAGGAGGGCGATACAGGTCCCTCACATGATGTGGAAATCGACGATCTGTTTGACCATAATTCAACAGAGATCATCTCACAGAATGAAGAATTACCTGATTTTTTACCTAGCGGATGGACAATCGAACAATTTACTTCATGGCTTGAAGGGCCAGTTCCTGAAGATTGGTCAAATGAACAGTGGGCATCATATGTGGCAGAACATCAACAAAAGCTGTTCGATTTTAATTCTAAACTTGGGAAGAATTGATGATAAAGAACACTTTCGTTACGCTATGGCAGTAGGTTATGTACTCATCAACGTCGAACCAGGACTTGAAAGAGAGGTTTTAGAAAACATTCGGACAGTAGATTATGTTGAGGATGCAACATTGTTGTTCGGTGACCACGATATCATCCTCAAACTCGTCGCCCCAGAATTGGGTCTCATCGCTACAACAGTTGTTTCGAAAATTCGACAAATCAATGGCGTTTTACACACAAAAACGCTTGCAGGTGCTGAAATTTAGGCGTTTTTCTCATTGAATTTTGGTCGATTTTTGCAATTCGGGAAGGGTACTGCGAGCATTATGTGACGCAGTACAACGCTTTTTTTGAGAAATGACTATATACTCCATGAGCCAGTGGTGCTTCGGAGGTAATCCAAATGGCAGACGGAAAGAAATACTTCGTCCTCATGAAGGGCGGAAAAGATACAAGCCAGGTCTTTGCAAGCAAACAACCACGTGGAGCAGCACTCAAAGCTGCTACTCGAGGCCACACGGACATCCGCCTACGAGAGCGAGGAACCAAAAAGGTTCACGTTTTCAGCGGTTCCATTGCTATGGTTGACAAGCCAGCAAACGGCCCGGCATGGCTTCCTGACAAGATCAAGAAGGCCAACGTCAAGAAAATGGGCGTTGAACACCTCTGAGAGTCTTCATTGACTTTCAAGTGTCTTGATAACCTGAATCTCAGGTTTCCCGAAAGGGCTGTTGCCCCCTCTCCCTCTTCGGACGGAG
>CAZWXR010000075.1:0-7389 GCA_964637985.1 uncultured Candidatus Poseidoniales archaeon | reverse complement strand
AACGAAAATTGCATTTATCTGTCAAAGAAATCCGTATATCTTCGATAGGCCGTTGTAGCATATCGAGAACCGTCATGGTTTAACGAAGTGTCTATCTCTTTTCAAGTTAAAGAGCAAGGGTTCTTGACGAGGCTATTCATCACTCTATCATGGCCGAAGGGTGGAAGCGGAAATGGAGCACCTCGGGCAAAAACAGTAAATTAAGCCTCATTCCCGTGTTGGAGGTGCAACCCTTTCGTCCAAAAAAGGAGATTCAGTGGACTTTGCCAATCTCTAAAAGCCATGCACTACGTTATTTACTCTTGGCAGCTCAATCCGAAAATGTAGTGAGATTCTCACATATGGAGAATGTTGGTGAGGATGTTGTTGCCATGAGAGATTGCCTCGTTCAATTGGGTGTGAAAATTCAAGAAAAAAAGGGAGAATGGGAGGTACACGGAGTTGGACCACATGGATTTTCACCATCAAAAACGGTGCTGAATGCGAGAAATTCGGGTGTGACATTACGATGTTTGCTCGCACTATGTTCTCGAATTGAAGGTATTTCGATGCTTGATGGAGACGCAAGTCTTCGGAATCGTCCGCACAACGAAATGCTACGAACGCTTGAACATCTTGGAATCGTCATTTCTGTCGGGGAACGTGAAGAAGCATTACCTGTACTTTTCAATGGTATGCAACTCGAAGAGGCGACTATTGCAATTGAAGGTTCAACATCGAGTCAACCCATTACTGCATGGATATGTTCATCTCCAGGATTTTCTTCCGGGCTACATATCAAATTGAGTGGTAACCTTGTATCAACACGTCATAGCCAACTCTCCATTGATTTAGCGAAAAGTCATGGAGCAGAAATCCATGTGGATGGACAAAATATTGAGATTTCGCCCTGGGTCCCTGATTTCTCAAATCACTCGTCCAAAATTGAAATTCCATCTGATGCATCGATGTTCAGTTTCGCACTGCTCGCAGCAAAAGTGCTGAACACCAACATTCGTGTTGAAAATATTCCTCGAGATGCTGAAAGCATCGGTCATGAATTGCTCTATGAAAAATCAACGTCATTTGGTTTAAGGATAGATGGCCCGCAAATTTCCCATCTAAATGAGTCATATGATGCCGAATTTGACTTAATTGATGCCAATGACCTTATCACTCCTTTATCTGCTCTTCTTGCACTCTCAAATGGCGGCCGTATTTCATCGATTCAACATGCTCAACACAAAGAGAGCAACAGAATCAATTCAACAATCGCTCTCTTGAATCAATTTGGATTACGAGCAGACGTTACTGAAGATGGTTGCCTGTCAATTCCCGGAGGGCAATCACTTGTAACACCAACAAACCTTGTTCGCACATATTTGGACCATCGTATTCAGATGACGGCGATGATTCTTGCTCTTGGTTGCACTGGACGCGTTTTCGTTGAAGGAAGTGAATTGCACAAAGTGGCTGACCCTGAGGCCATAAACCGATTCAATGCATCAGGAGCAGAGATCAAAGAAACATTGCTCAATCCCAATCAACCTCATCCATGACGACCAAAATGATGGTCGAGAGCATCGATTGAGAGTTTCAACGAAGTTGGCCGTCCATGAACGCACGCCCAAGGGTTTGGAATGTTCTTCATATCATCGAGTAACCTTCGCATCTCGGCCAGCGATAATTTTTCATTTGCTTTCACTGCTCCTCTGCATGCTTGGAGAAAAGCAACATGGTCTTTCATTTTTTCAATCGTTGGAATCGTGTGAGCATCCTCGGATAAATCGTTCAAAATATCAATCAATACCTCTTCTATGTTATCTCCAGTAATTGCCATTGGATAAGCAAGGATTTCCCATGTTTGGTCTTGATTTGAAAATTCAAACCCAATGTCTTGTAATGCCTCAATATTTGCCTCGAGAAATGCTTGTTGTCGTGCTGATAAATCGACTTTCTGTGGAACAATGCGATGCTGTTTTTCCCAATCTTGGTCAAGATATCGTATTCGCTCATATCGAATCCGTTCGTGAAGAGCATGCTGATCAATGAGAAGAAGATCATCATTCGATTGGACGAGAATATATGATTCTGCAAATTGAGCAAGTGGCTCCATGTGAGGCAGGTCATTCATCACTTCTGGGAGAGGGGGTTCGTTTTGGGGCGATATGGTTTCTTTAATTGTACCATATCGATGCAGTTCTCTTTCCCTTGAAGATAAAGGGGGCGATACAATCCTGCCTTCTGAAGTTGGCAATGTTGATTGTGCTAGTGGCGAGGTCGAGATGGGACGTGGTTCTTTTTTCACCGGCTCTTGTTCATCTGTTGATTCACCCTGCAAATTTAATTGCAAGCCAGCGGATGCAACCCATGCAGGTGGCTGTGGCCTATCTTGAGCTGTGTATGAATTGGTTTGTTCCTTTTGCACATGCTGAGGGCTGGTCACGGGTGTTGGCTTTTGTTGTTGAGCAATGTAGTCAAGCCCAGGCAGTGAAGCAGAAGCATCAGGGAGGGTTGGAATAGCAAGCAGTGTATAGGCGATAGCCCTCTCGAGTCGCTCTAATATTCTCCAAGAATGACGTAGTCGCACCTCCCTTTTGGTGGGGTGCACATTGACATCGACGTCCCTTGGAGGGCACTCTAAGTACAACACAGCAATTGGATGACGACCTTGCATCAGTCTTGTCTTGTATCCTTTTCGAATTGAATTTAAGAATGGGGTTGAAGCAATTGGACGACCATTCACAAGGATGTGAATTTCGTCACCTTTACCACGCGTTGTCTCGGGGGTGCTGATGTATCCTCTCCAGTTCTCAAACCCCGGAACACTTTCATCTTCTGGAGGTGAAAGAAGTTCGACCATTTCAGCCGCCTGTGCTCCTAGAATATCATAGAGACGATCTCTGTTGTCATCATTTTTTGGAATGTTTAAGAGGGTTCTCCCATCACTATTGAGAACGAATGCTGTGGTTGGATGAGCTAAGGCATGACCTACCACAGCATCAATAATTTTTGCAACCTCTGACTGAGGTCGTTTTTGGAACGCTAATCGTGCAGGTGTGTTTGAGAATAAATCGCGAACAGAAACACTTGTTCCAACTGGCATCCCACGTTGTTCAATCTCACCAAGTGCACCATATTTCATTGAAATAGAATAGCCGTCCGAACCTTCACGACGGCTGGCTAATTCCATTTCAGACACGATGCCTATACTCGCTAATGCTTCACCTCGAAATCCTAATGAAAAAATTTCTTCTAAGTCAGATTGCTTTTGTAATTTTGACGTAGCGTGGCGCTGGAATGCAATTTCTAAATCATCTTGATGAATCCCATTTCCGTTATCGATAACCTCTATAGAAGCAAAGCCTCCGTTTTGTATATTGACAACAACACTGGTACTTTCTGCATCGATGCTATTCTCAAGCAATTCTTTAATGACCTGTGCAGGTCGCTCAACTACCTCTCCAGCAGCAATATGGCCAATGGTATCGTCATCAAGCTGTAAGATACGGCCATTTCCCATTTAATCACCTTTCAGTTTATTTGATAATGAATACAAGAACTGAAGGGCATCTAGAGGTGATAATTCCTCAAGATTTACTTCTTGAATGGCTTGAATAACCTCATGTGGTTGGGAAGACTCCACAGTACTTGGTTGTGAAGCATAAATACCAAATAAACTCTTTTGCAAATGGTCTCGAGTGGCTGGCGCATACTTTTCACCCGCTCGTGCCCCAGAAGCTTGTTGTTCCAAGAACTTCAGAACATCAAGAGAGCGTTCAACAACATGTTGCGGTACGCCAGCCAATGCAGCAACTTGTATACCGTACGAGTCATCGCAGGGTCCATTGGTAACGGTGTGGAGGAATTCTAATTTTCCAGAGGACTGTGAAACTTGAACATGAATATTCTTGAAACCAGGCAATTCACCCTCTAACCCTGTCAGTTGATGGTAGTGGGTGGCGAATAGAGTTCTTGTGCCCAAGCGATTTGATATGTCTTCACAAATTGACCAAGCAAGAGACAAACCATCAAACGTCGATGTGCCTCGCCCAACCTCATCGAGTAGAATGAGTGAATCCTTTGAAGCGTTTTTTAGAATATGTGCCACCTCTATCATTTCTACCATGAAAGTTGAGCGACCTCTCATCAAATCATCACTTGCACCAACTCGTGTGAATATTCGATCAACAAGTCCAATCTTTGCTTTTTGTGCTGGCAGAAATGAACCCACTTGAGCAAGAATGGTAAGCAACGCAACCGTTCTTAGATAGGTTGATTTTCCTCCCATATTTGGGCCAGTCATCAACAAAAAAGATTCTTTTGAATTCAATGAAATATCATTTGGAACAAATGTGGATGAATCCAGAACTGGGTGTCGAGCCTTTGTGATAGAAATTTGCTTTGATGTTGTGATATCAGGTCGAGTCCACTGGTTATTTCGGGCGACCGTCGCAAAACATTGGAGGACATCAATCGCTGCAATTTTTCGACCGATGCTCGAAAGTTCACTTGTGAATTCCCGGCAATATCCTCTCAGTTCCAAAAATTTACGATACTCGATTTCTTTTAATCTCGATTCTGCATTCATGAGAACATCGTCTCGTGATGCAAGTTCTTCTGTTGTGTATCGAGAACCACTCGTCATCTGTTGTTTTCGCCGCCAAGTATTCGGTATTTTGGATTCATGAGTTTTGGTGACTTCAATGTACCAACCAATTTGTCTGTTCATTCTCACCTTTAAGGAGGGTATCTCAAGGCTTTTGCGCAATTCACTTTCCAAGGATTGAAACCATGAAACTCCTTCTTCAGATTGTTTCCTCAAGAGATCTATTTCATCATCAACACCGCTCCGTATGAGTCCACCGTCACGAAGACTCAATGGTGGATTGTCCTCAAGGACAGCATGAATCTGCCTCCCAATTTCTTGCAACGAATCCAAATTGTTTGACAGGTTCATCAGGAGCGTGTCGTTTGTTTCTGCACACCATGACATGATGGCTGGCATACGCTCCAATGCATCTGAGGTCGCAACAAGGTCACGTGCATTTGCTCGGCCATAGGCCAATTGAGTGGACAGTCGTTCCAAATCTCGAACCCCCTTGAGTGATTCGCGCAATCCATCTAGTCGGCGTCCTGAACGCTGTAATGAACTCACAGCATTTTGACGATGTTCGATTGACTCTACGTCGAGCAAGGGCTGTAACATCCATTCACGAAGTAATCGCCGACCCATGGCTGTTCTACATTTATTCATTTTTGACAATAAACTGCCCTCGTATTCGCCAGCTAAAGTTGAAGTTAGTTCAAGATTTCGAAGGGTGGTTTGATCGAGAATGAGGTGCTTGGAGTCCGAGCGGATTGTAAATTCTGAGAAAGACAACTCATTGGTCACATGCAGAAATGAGAGATAATCAGCTCCCAAGCCGACTGCATGACTCATAGCGGGGTTAGCATCAACATCAATTTGGCTTACATTGGTTTGTTGAACAATTGTATCCATTCTACTCTTTCTAACATTAGGTGCAACAAAATGGGTGCTTAGCACACAGGAATCGAGGTGTTGTGCAATCTGAAGTAGCGTTGGGTTCGATGCATCTTTGACGTTCACTACGAGTTCACTTGGCTGCCATGTCAAACAATCATCAATCAGTTGATTTAACTCCGATGCTTGGTATGTGCTGCCCCATATTTGTCCTGTGGATGCATCAAACATGCCTAGCCCCAATGTATTCTCAATGAGCACGGCGGATAGGAGGACAGCCCTCTCGTTTTGTTGTAACAAGCCTTCCTCATACAATGTACCGGGTGTATAGACTCTCGTTACGACACGTTCGAGGATTTTTGCACCTTCTCTGAGTTCCTCTTCTTGTTCTGCAATCGTTACTTTGTAACCTGCAAGTAACATCTTTCGAAGGTGTTCCTCAAGAGCATGCCATGGAAATCCCGCCATTGGAATGGGTGTGTCAGCATTTTTATCCCTTGATGTTAAGGTAAGCCCTAAGACCTCTGATGCAACTTCTGCGTCGTCATAAAATAATTCGTAGAAATCACCCATTCTGAAAAACAAAATTGTATCTTGATGTGCGTGTTTGATTTCATCAAACTGGTCCATCATTCCCCTTTTTGCCATGAACATCCACCCTCATTTCGCCGTGCAGGTTTGCCGTCTTCGACGATAGCACATGAAGATTCTTCACCAACATCTTGAAATCGCTTGATTCAAGGCTCAACTCAATACTTTTTCCAAACAAGAGCGATATTCCAAATCATCACGCCAAAAATAATTGAGCAAACAAACATGAAAGTTGCATTCAAGAAACCTCGCCCACTTTGTATCGAGCCATCCAATGTTGTATCAAATTGGTAGACGATGTCCTCACCAAACATATTTTGTCCATGAATGTAAATCATGCTTTGAGAAAAGCCAGAAACAGTAGGCTGGAGAGGTAATTTCATTGAGAGTTGACGATGTACTATTCCTTCATCAGAAAAGATCCCCACCTGTTTTGAGTCTAAGTCATTGAAAAACCAGACTGAGCGTCCATCTGATATCGAAATCGCTGAACTCAATTCAATCGAATAAATCTTAGTTGAGTCATCAACCAAAAGAAAATGTGTTGTTCCCGAAGCCACGATTGAGCCGTTATCAAGAACATGTACTGTATGAATTTGACTTGGTTCAAATGTTTGTTTGGAAAACATGACGGGGGTCGATGAACTACCATCCCATTCGATAAAACCCACCGTCATGTAGGTAAGTGGCGAGTTGGGGTTTGAGACTCCACTTGCAATATGCATGCCAAGAACTGCCCAAATATCATCGTTCAAATGTTCTATTGAAATCCAATCATCAAGAGATGAAGACGACATCGCTGGCGTCAAATCTGATTCGATTGAAGGAAGGCCTCTGAGCGTCTTCACGCCGTTTTCATACACAAGGAGAAGCGTTTCACCATTCAAATTTACCTGAGCATCATGAATCGTAAACTCACTATCTTCGGGAGTTGTAAGATAGTGGTCGTCAACTGAGCCTGGGTATGCGAAGGAAAGGGTATTGTCACGGTATGAAAAGACAATTGAATCGTTGTTGAGTTGTTTCAAGAAAGTCACATGAGTATTGGTGCCTATGTTTGCAGGATGGAGGAGAAATTCACTCTCTCCATCTGATTTTTCCCACATCAACGCATACCCAAAATCAGCCTTGTACGTCGTTGAGATAACATCGCCATTCCCTGTGTAGACGATATCGAGAACTTGGAGACCATCATGTGAATGTTCTGACTCATCAATTGAACCACCAGAGTAATGTTCAGTTGCTGAAATGGCTAACGCCCCACCGATGACAAAAAGGGAAAATATGAACAATGAAAGCCATTGATGTTCTGATTCTTGGCGGAGGAAATTTCT
>CAZWXR010000074.1:0-7441 GCA_964637985.1 uncultured Candidatus Poseidoniales archaeon | reverse complement strand
TACTCTGCATTTTGGATCAGTCACCAATCTGGTGAAATTGTGTTCCATTTCACGAGTTTTAGGTGATTTGAATGTTCAGAGTTTCGATATTTGGTGTCGGGGCAATCGGAGGGGTTGTTGCAGCATCCCTTTCGAATGAGAAAGAGACTGCAATTCATCTCCATGTTCGAGGTGCATGGGGATCCCATTTAATGTTAAATGGCATACATATCGAGGGTGAGGCATCAATGCTCGTGCCGCCCAAAAGATTTGATTTTACATTTCATGAGCAACCGTATCCACAGGTGATGGAATCTTCTTCTGATGTAGCAATTATTTGTAGTAAGGCAACGGATATTGAGGCTTTGCTTCCACTGGTTCGACGTACTCTAAAACCTGAAGGCATTGTCTGTATTCTTTCAAATGGCTTAGGACTTATTGAGATATCTCGTCGATATTTGCCTGTTGAAACTTTGGTTTACTCCTCGATTACTCATGGTGCTTTCCGTGATGAAAATAGCATTATCTGGGCAGGAAAAGGGGGCATACAAATAGAACATCCTGACCAAGTGCATTACAATACAATCCTTGAACACCTTATTGATTTGTTCAAGTCGGCAGGATTGAATCCAATCATCAAAGATAATGGTCGGGCAATCGTTTGGGATAAGGCATTACTGAATATTGCAATCAATCCAATCGCCGCATTAACTGGAAAGAAAAATGGGGAGTTGCTACAACCCAATCTTTTCCAAAATTGCATGCATCTTTTCAAAGAAGCTTCGACGCTTGCTTCATACGAAGGTGTTGATGTGATGGACGAATTTCAATTTGAACCTCGATTGCAGGAAGTCCTGAGTTTAACTTCAGAAAATCAATGCAGCATGCTACAGGATATTCAGTTTGGAAGAGAAACTGAAATCGATTTTCTCAATGGAAAAGTTGTTGAATTAGCAGAAAAACATGGCTTGTCTCTGCCTAGGAATGCACTCATTACAGACCTCATTCGTTCAATTCACCCTACGAAGTCTGTGTTGAAATGAAGACCACAATTTTTTTCTTGATTGATGGCATCTTGGATGACTAATTTTCCAACGAGAACAAGATTTCTCAATTCAATTAATTCTCTTGTTGGGATACTCGATTCCCAAATTAGGTCGATTTCACTTTCCAATAATCCAACTCTACGTTCTGCTCTATAGAGCCTTTGATTTGTACGAACAATACCAACTTCATTGAACATTGTATGCTGTAGGGATTTGAGATCGTTACGTAACGGTGCATGTTCCTTTAGATGTTCCAAACCCTCTGCTCTCCAATCTGGAATTTCGCCCTCATACGATGTATGGTGATTATCAATGATGTGCTGTGCAGCATTGTAAGCATAGACAACTGCTTCAAGTAAACTGTTGGAGGCTAATCGATTTGCACCATGCATCCCTGTGCAAGCAACCTCACCGATTGCATATAATGAAGGTATGACGTTTTGAGTCCCGCGAAGATATGATTGCCCGTATTTATTCACTTTTATGCCTCCGACTATGTAATGGGCTGCAGGGGAGACGGGAATTGGGTCTACACCTAGTTTTAATCCAAATTCGTGAAGATGTTTACTCATTGTAGGAAATTGATCATTCAAATCCTCGGCATCGAGATGAGATGTAATGAGATAAACACAATCGTCTCCTGTACGCTTGAATACAGTATCTATTGCTCTTGCAAGAACGTCTCTTGTTGCTAATGAACCCATGTTTGAAAATTCATGAGTGAAAGAATATTCATCGGGAGACGGTTGTTCCACGGGAGAGTTTTGGCAATCCTTCATCCATGTATGTAGTCCGGCAGAGTCCAAGAGCACTGCTCCGTGTCCTCTTAGTGCTTCAGTGACTAAAAAAGGACGATGTTCTTTGAGTGTAGATGCTGTTGGATGAAATTGTACAAAAGCCATGTCTTTGATGTGTGCGCCAAATCGGTGTGCCATGCCGATTCCATCTCCAGTCGCCACATCGGGATTGGTTGTCTTCTCCCAAAGTACGCCTACACCACCCGTGGCAAGGATGACAACATCACTTTGAATGGTTTGAATCTTCTTTGAGATTTGATCGTAACACCATATGCCTTTGACACCGTGCTCAGGGTTTGAGTAATCTTTACGAATCAAGTCAATAGCAAGTGTGTTCGATAAAATTGTTATTCTTGGATGCGATTCAGATTTCCTGACGAGGGCACGTTCAATTTCTTTACCAGTAGCGTCTTTTGAATGTAAAATACGGTGTTCGCTATGGCCCCCTTCCCGAGCAGTGGAAAATTTGCCATTCCTCTCTTTTTGAAAATCAACCCCATAAGAAACGAGGTCTTCAATTCTAAGATGTGCTTGTTCAACAACCATTCGAACGATTTCTTCATCACACCTGCCATCGCCAGCTGTTAATGTGTCTTTGATGTGAGAGGCAATGCCGTCTTTGTTCGTTTGATCCAAAATGGCAGCAATACCTCCTTGTGCCCAATTTGTTGAGGAATCTTTTGTTCTTTTTTTTGTGATGATTGTGACTGTGTGACCTGCTTCAGCTAATTGGAGTGCAGTGAAGAGCCCTGCGATTCCAGAACCCACAATCGCAACATGTACCATCTGAGATTCTCCTTAGTCCTCCGTCGGTCATCATGGTTATCTCGTTTATCATAGGAAATCCAAGCATTGATGATGCGATAATTCTAATGATTGGGTGCGTTTTCGACAACCATGGGCGCAAAGAAAGGTCTAGGGACCATCATTGGCGGTGCCATAGTCGCCTTTGTTGTACTCAACGCCCAATTTGGCCTTGTTGCTCCTATGTTTATCGAAGATTCTGAAGGCTACAAACTGGATGTTGTTCTCCTCGCAGACCCGAATTGTGCCTTTCAAACCATAGAAAATGAATTGCAGACCTCCGGTGCATCATACTGTCTACAAGAAAAAGGGCAGTGGAATGGTGCTGATTTCATGATGCTGGCAGAAGGTCTCGTCATTCTCCTAGCTGGTCGGTGGGAATTGCCTCAACACAAGAGATGGGCTCAACGAGTTCGTAAAGTTGGCTTTGTCACCGGAATTGGTCTGTTTTCGATTGCTATTCTCGACCGCTTTGGCTTGCTCCCACACGCTGCAAGTTCAGAAGGCTTGGCGACCTTGATGCCGTTCAATATTCAACCCTGGTTACTCCAAATTGCTATTGCAGGGCTTGGGTATATGCTGATTCGCGGACCCAAATACTGGGACCCAATCGCACTTGAGCAATCTAGAGAAAAGACGCTTGTAAAGAGAGAGCGAAAGGAAGCCTTTGCAAATGCCTTTTACGCCAAAGAAGACACAACCCATGACAAAACAAAAAATCGTATTCAGCGTTCCCGTCTCTTACAAGAAGACACCAATTTGAAGATGAAAAAGAGAAGACAAGGTCTCCTCGTCATGGCGACATGCCCGTATTGCAAAGGGAAAGGCTGCAAAAAATGTAATCAATTGGGTGTATTTTGATATTGCTCGGCAAACAAAATCAACCTACAAAATCGTGGTGCTAAGGTGCATTTAATTCAAATTCTTTAAATCCTGTTAAATTTCGGTGTAAGGGGTAGGCCGAGAAAAACCTTCTCGGTTGGAGGGAATGGGATTGTATCTTAAATCAGTCGAAGTTGAAAATTTTAAGTCCTTCAAAGGAGAAGTTTCCATACCGCTGGACCGAGGTTTTACTGCTATTACAGGCCCAAACGGCTCTGGAAAATCGAATTGCGGAGATGCAATTCAGTTTGTTCTTGGTCCAAAATCAAACCGCGTGATTCGGGCTCAAAATGTCAAAGATCTCATCTTTAACGGTGGGAAAAATTCCAAACCAGCAAGGCAATGCAAAGTTACCTTAAAATTTGCAAATCCAAAAATGATGGATGGCAGACGCCGATTAGCAATTGACTTCGATGAGGTCGAGATGACCAGAGAAGTTCGACTCACCTCATCCAATAATGCAGTGACGACGTATCTTCTCAATGGTGAAGAAAGTTCTCAAAAATCATTTCATCGTATTCTAACTTCCGCTAATGCGAGACCAGATGGTTACAACATTGTGCTACAAGGCGACGTAACAAGTTTAGCAAAAATGACAGCAATTGAACGAAGAAAAGTTCTCGACGGCGTCGCTGGCGTCACTCTATACGACGATGAGATTCGAAAAGGCGGCAAACAAAAAGAAAAAGTCGAGGCCTACATTGAACGAATCGAACTCCTTCAAAAAGAACAACTTTCGAGGCTTAACACCTTAAAAGAAGAAAAGAAGGTTGCAGAAAAGGCAAAAGCCGTTATTGACTCAATCCATGAAACTAAAAAATTGCTCCTTCAATCGAGGTATTTGACATCGAAAAATGAAGTCGAGTTTCAAGTCGCTGAGCGACAACGGTACTATGATTCCGAAAAGCAACTCCGAAACCTTCACATTGAAACAATGCAAACTGTTCAACAACTCGATGATCAAGTTTCAGAACTGCAAAAACAAATCAATGAAATTCTTGGAGGCGAAGATAATAAAATCAACACGATCATCCAAGATTTGCATGTGAGTATTGCTCGAATTCGTGACAAGAAAGACGCAATGCAAGAGCAATCTGATGAAGATGAAATAGAAATAAAGTACGTCGATGAAGAATTGGTCGGTGCGGAAAAAGAACTCATTGTTTTTACTGCTGAGTTGTCAAAAGCAGAAGAACTTCTTACCGAAGCGATGAATCAACTCAGTATAGCTCAAAACGAAAAACTTGAACTGGATGAAGCACTTTCTCAAATTGGTGAACAACATCAATCCTTGGCCAACGCCTTAGAGGATGCAGAGACTCAAGTTGAATTATGCCAAGATTCTGTACAAAAGGCCCAATCAAAAGTCGACAAAATTGCTACACAAGTCGAACTCTTGCATGAGGAACTAGCACAATCAAGAGATGAACTCGAAAAGAATCAAATCGCCCTAGGTGAAATTGAACTTCAAGAAGAGAATTTGAAAGACGAGGCACCACAATTTGACCGTGAAGCTCTATCAAAGCGTTTGATAGAATCACAAAATGCTGAATCAAAATTGGTTGAGGAGATTGCCCTCATTGAATCAAAACTTCGAGATTCTGAACGAAAATTATTCACCGCCCGTCAAGAATTGGAGTCAAAATCTGGCTCAAAGGGATTGGCTGGAGGTGCGAGTTCGGTCATCTCTGCCAGAGATAAAGGCGAATTGTCTGGAATCATTGGAACAATTGCAGAACTATGTGCTCCAAAGAACCCTGCCCACGAGAATGCGCTTGGTACTGCTGTTGGCGGTGGTATGACATCAGTTGTTGTTGAGAGCGATGAAGATGCAGCACGGGCAATTCGATGGCTTAATGAAAAGAATGCAGGCCGTGCAACCTTCCTGCCACTGAACAAATTAACAAACACGAGGGCATTAGGAAAGTCGCTTATCGTGGCTAAAAAAGATGGCGTTGTGGGCTTTGCTCATGATTTACTCGATTTTGACCCACGGATTGAGATTGCCGTTCGGTATGTTTTGAGAAATACGTTGATTGTGGATAGTTTATCCACAGCACGAAAACACATGGGCGGTGTTCGTTTGGTTACACTTCAAGGTGATGTTACCGATGCTGGAGGAGCAATGGTCGGTGGCTCAAAGCGGAAACTTCCAGTTACATTCGGAGGGAAAATCCAGGGAGCATCTGAAATTGATAAATTAACCAATGAAGTTGACCGCTTGCAATTGATGGCAGATACAGTTTCTGCGGCTCTCCTTGAAGCCCGTTCGATACAAAAGGAAGTAAGGCAACAAATCAATCAAGTCGTAGAAAACGATTACACAGAGCGAGTCCAAACACTTCGTGCTGAAAAGAAACAAATGAAACAAGTATTCTCCAACGCCCAAATAAAACATGAGAAGTTAGAAAACAGATTACAAGAACTTCATGGTCAAGCAGAATCTGCATTACAGGGCCTTGACTTAGCTCAACTTTCGCTCGATGAAAGCAAAAGTCAACGAGAACAAGCATCCAAAGAACTTCAAGACGCAAGTCCCGAGCAACTTCGAGTTCGAATTCATGAAAACGAACTGTTGATGGTTTCCGCTGAAAGTCAGAAATCACAAGCCGAGAATTCAATAGAAAAGGGTGGGTCCCATCAACAAATTTTGCAACGACGGGTTGATGAGTTAACCAATAGAAGATTGAAACTTTCATCAAACGTCGAACAGACTAAATTGAATGTAATCAAACTTCAAGATGAAATGGAAGGTCTTGAGGTTCAACTCATAGCAAAAGAAGAAGAACGTGCTGAGTTCCTTTCTGAACATAAAGAATTGGAAGATTCAAGGATGGAACTTGTAGAATTGAGAGGTCAAAAGAAATCTCTTGCTGAGCAACATTTGGAAAATGCAAACCAACATCGAAGATTAGCTGATGACATCAATCGTACAATAATGGATCGAGTACGAGAGCGAGATGAAATGTTGGAAGCAATGCTTGAGGATGGTTTGTCGGAAGATGAATTACCAGAATCAATTCCGAATGTAGGCGAACTCGAGCGGAAATTACGTTCTCTTGACAAAAAATTGGATGAATTTGGTGCAGTGAATATGCATGCAATCGAGCAATACAATGAGGTCGAACAGCGATTGAATCTCATGAAAGACGATTTTGCATCGTTGCAATCTCGTCGAAAAGAACTCATTCAACTCACTGAACAGTTAGAAGAACAGCGGAAAGACAGATTGCTCAAAGTCTTGAAAGAAGTCAATAAAAATTTCAAAGAAGCATACAAAATACTCTCTGATGGTGGTCGAGGGGAATTGTTTCTTGAATCGCCCGATGACCCATTCAAAGGAGGTCTAGAATTGTGGGCACAGCCAAGAGGAAAATCAGAGAAGGTGAATCGTCATCAACTATCAGGCGGTGAACAATCAATGGCTGCACTTGCCCTCATATTTGCAATTCAAGATTATGACCCAAGTCCATTCTATTATTTCGATGAAGTTGACCAAAACCTCGATGCTTACAACGCTGAAAGAATTGCAAAGATGTGCAGGGCTCGTAGTCAAAAAGCTCAATTCATTATGGTGACATTGAGAAAAGTCTCCTTGATGCTTGCAGACCATCACATTGGGATTACTCACGGCGGTGACGGATGTAGTCGACGGATACTTGATTTCGACAGAGAACGAGCAATAGAAATCGGTGAGAAACACTTTGTTGAGTCTCCAAACGATGCTAAAATCAATGAAACAAGGTTGCTTGAAGCAGAAAATGTTGAGTCATCAATGCCAAGAATACCAGAGGAGTTACCGCCTCCAACAAGTTTGGGTGGTTTGCTATCGCATCTTGAACCCGCGGTTGAGAGTGGTCTCGAACATCTTTCAGAACGTGCTTCAGAAATGACTGAGGAGATTGAAGAAACACAAGAATACCTTCAATCTTT
>CAZWXR010000073.1:0-7459 GCA_964637985.1 uncultured Candidatus Poseidoniales archaeon | reverse complement strand
GGAACACTTCACGTACCAAACGAACCTATTGTCCACTACATCGAAGGCGATGGCATAGGCATTGACATTTCTCCTGTCATGCTTAAGGTCGTTGATTCTGCAGTTGAAAAGGCATATGGCGGTTCAAAGAAGATTCATTGGAATGAGGTCCTCGCTGGTGAAAAAGCATTCAATCAAACAGGAGAATGGCTCCCTGAAGCAACACTAAAGGCAATGGCAGAAGGTTTTGTTTCTATCAAAGGACCATTAACAACACCTGTTGGCGGAGGCATTCGTTCGTTAAACGTCGCATTGCGGCAAAAACTCGATTTGTTCGCCTGTGTTCGCCCAGTTCGATGGTACAATGGCGTTCCAGCTCCAGTACGAGAACCACAAAACATTGACATGGTCATCTTCAGAGAAAACACAGAAGATATTTACGCAGGAATCGAATTTGAAGCAGGGACTGAAGAGAACAAAACATTCCTAGAATTACTCGCCAAGCAGTTCCCAGAACGTTTCGAAAAAATACGATTCGGTACAAAAGAAAGAACTGATGACTGGATTCAAACATTATCTTCAACTGGTGGTTCACCAAGGGATGAAGCTGTACGGGTGGGTATTGGTTTGAAGCCGGTTAGTTACTTGGGAACTGAGCGACTTGTCTACAGTGCAATCGAATATGCGATAGAAAATCAACGAAAGAGTGTCACTATTGTACACAAGGGTAACATCATGAAATTCACAGAAGGTTCATTCGCCGAATGGGGATATCAAGTAGCGAGAGATTTCTTTGGAGCTGTACCCTACGAAGGCGGTCCATGGCACATTATTCCAGAAGGAAAAGACGGTGAAGGCATAATCATCAAAGATGTCATTGCAGATGCGATGTTGCAACAAGTTTTACTGCGGCCCAAAGAATACGATGTCATCGCCACACTCAATCTTAACGGAGATTACCTTAGTGACGCACTTGCTGCCCAAGTCGGTGGTATAGGCATCGCACCGGGAGCGAATATCAATTACAACAGCGGGCACGCTATTTTTGAGGCAACGCACGGAACTGCACCAAAATACACTGGACAAGACAAGGTGAACCCCGGATCAGTTATCTTGAGTGCTGAGATGATGTTGAGACATATGGGTTGGACTGAAGCCGCTGATTTAATCATCAAAGGAATGGAAGGAGCGATTTCAGCAGGTACTGTGACATACGACTTCGAACGATTGATGGAACGTGCGACGTTACTATCTTGCAGCGAATTTGGAAATGCAATTATTCAATACATGTGAAATTGGTGAGAACCATGGGGAAATCGTTTGACTCCAAGTGGGTTAGCCTCAAGGGAGGAGGAAAACGAAAATGGTGGATTCGTTTGAAAGCAAAAATTGACACAGGTGCGTCCCGGTGTTCGATAGACAAAAAATTAGCAAATGCTCTAGGTCTGAAGAAAGTTGGTGAAATTCAAGTTCGGAATGCAATGGGCAAACAAACAAGGCAACTTGTTGAAGCAAAAATTCGAATCGGGAGAACAACATATGATGTCGAATTATCAATCACAGACCGCACAGAATTATCTTGTGCTATGATTCTTGGAAAAGAACTGATTGACAGAGTTAATCAAAATTCACTCACACCTCAAAAAGCGGGTACAAATGTTCCGCAATTTGTCTAATTTTACAACCAATCCGTCAATGTCCTCGGATTTCGCACGACAGAGATGCCAAATGTTTCTTCTAAGGCTCTTGATATGAACGTGAAGTCATTGTCATACGATGCGATGAGGACAACACCAATATTTTTAGATGATAAATTGGATATCTTTTTGGCGTAATGGAGCAGTTGCATGTCGTTCTCTTCGGGATAGAATCGTTTGCCAGCAATTTTTGTTCTTGGTGTGGTTGCACCATACTTTTGTTTAACTGATGATATTTCTTCAAACACTTCTTGATGCTGGACAAAGAATTCTTCAATTTCAGGGGTAACAACATTATCGATTTGTTCAATATTTTCCGCTTCATTCCATGTCGAAAATGATTCAATGACTTCCGCTATTTTTTGTTGAAGGAACTCGGTTGTGATTTCATTTTCATTCGCTTTTGAGAGCATTGATTTCAAATTCATCTGACGCTCCAACCGACGAGGTTCGCCGAACATATTCAATTCTTCACGAATCACTTCAGGAACGTGCAAGTATATTTTTCCCATCTTGGATTGATTCTTTAAGAATCTGAAAAAGTCTCCCAATCCGGAATTTGGGAGTACATCACCCGATGAGTCAAGTTGATTCATCGATTGCCGTTGATGGCCAACAATGATTCCTAGGTGTGTATATACCTCTTCAATGAGAGCATTGATGAGAATGTTCGTGTCTACGATAACCAAGGGTTTTAGGTTCAATTGTCTTAATTGACTCCTGTGCTTGAGAGGAATTTTGTCTTCGTGTTTTCTGAATAGAGTGGTTTCGGCGTCCTTCAGTCTTTGCCTTTCTTTAGTTTTGAGTTTTCGATGATGTTGAGCTCTTTCTAGAATCTTTAATCCTGTCAATGGAATTTCTTCTGCTGCTTCTGTTGCTAGTTCATACACTTCATTTAAATCAAACTCAAATTCTTTTGCAAGCATCTGAAACCTTCGTTCAAATTCATCTCGATGTCGGGATAATTTTCGCGACAACTCAGTGTGTGCAGCGATTACTCTACCATTAAACGGTTTGTCGGGTAGATGCACGGCATGAGTTGTTGTGTATGAACGTAAAGTTTCTAATTCTTCTTCGTCATACGTTTCTCTTGTTCGTAGACCTTCTCCAGACTGATCTTCTTCAGTAATTGTACTCAAGACATGATTTACGATGAGGCGGGTTGCTGGTCCAGTTTGCTGATTGTCAGCAAGATTCGAAACTTTGAGGTATAATTGAAATCTCTTGGTGAGGGCTGATTTGAGGGAAGGATTATTTTCTAGTAAATCCAATGCTTCTGCCCAATGGCCTGCATGAGCATAGTGAATCAATGCTTTACGATACAGTGCTATCTCTTGCTCAATGCCAAAAATACCTTGCTGAACATAGTACATGACATCTTCTGCTGATTTTTTCCCGTCGTCAGAGGCTACTCTGACTGAGTGAATTTGGTCTGCAATCCTCTTGTACTCTCGGGCTGCATTCAACTGCTCATCCTTCTGAACATGGTTTGCTGCTCTGCTAAGCGTTTGCCAGGGCGACGACGGGCTGTGTTTTTGATACCAATCAACTAATTCTGGTAGACCAATATCATAATCCAGTACAAGTTCTTGTATTGTTTGTAAAATCGTGAGAGTGAAATAGGGTTCATTGACAATCATTGCCATTTCTTTCTTTTGCTCCGATGTCTCCATTCTATTATGGAATGCTTGGCGTGTGTTATTCATGGAAATAGTAGAAAACAATACGTTGAACAAACGACTTTCCAAGGGAGATAATGTATCGATGGCACTCAATCGAAGTTTAAGTGCCTGCAAACGATTTGGTTGAATATTGACCTCTGAAATTCCCTGATGAAGGGCATTGATGACTGGTTGAAAATCAATGTAGACTTTGTTTCCCAAAGTCTTCATGAGGGCATCAGATTCCAACTGAATCCCTTCCATGAGCAACAGAAGTTGTTCAACTGATTCTGAAAAATATTCAGGAGGGGAAGAATTTGTGATGCTCTGTAAAGCATGCATTCTCAATTCATGAAATTGCTTTTCACTGTTCACCGATAATGATGCAGGTGTTGCATGGAAACAAAAAAGTGCATCGTATGGATACGAGAGGCAATACATTGCATCCGAATGAAATATTTTTGTCAATCGTTCAAAGTCCAAAGCAGAAATAAAAGCCTTCAACAAATAGCTTCTCTCTTGTTCAAATTCAAAGCCATGTGCATCGAAAATTCGTTGAGCGATGAGGATTTGTAATTCACCTTGGTAATGATTTGATACGAGGATGGCACTCAATCCGTCAATATCGATCTCATCGATGAATTTGAGAACCCAATGACTTGTTTCTTCTTGTGGGAAAATCATGAGGAAATTTAGCAATGCATCAATGTCGGTGTGGGGTGTAATGGCTAAATCTTGAAGGACCTCAAGAGCGATGCTTCCTTGCCCTTCACGTTGCAATGCACTCATTTTCCACCACTTGAGTTTGTCAATTTGTGCTTTTGATTGCTGCAAATCTTTGATGAGAACTATGCCGTTATCGATTTGTTCGGAGTTGAGCTCTGCGGCTTCGTCGGGTAGATTCATCCAAACCATTTCAAGAAGCACCCGTTCTAACTCGTTATTTCCTTGAAGTTCAAGCACCTCAACCCAGTTTGAGAAATTATTCGATTGGAATTCGTTATATCTCAGTAAATTGTTTGCAACCTCACTTTTTTGTGCATTCAAAAATTCAATATTCGATTCTGATACATCTTCTTGTGAATGGAATTTCAAAATAATACTTAGGTACTGAAGACTGTCTTCAAGAGAAAGCAATACGCCTTCAATTTTCACAGACTGACTCGATGAGGATTGAAGTTGTCCAATCAATCTGTTCATTGCAACTTGAAGATTTGCGTCAATTGTTGTTTCTTGAGCATGTGAGAGTAAGCGTGCCACCTGTGATGAATCTGCTGGATTTATTGTTGCATTGTGAGGATCAAACTGTTCAATTGTTGATTCAGATTTTGGCCTAACTTTTGGAAATGCAAGAAATTGGGTTAGATAATTCGTTTTCTCAGCAATCATGTGCCACACGGGGTGCACTCCATTTTCCAAACAATCATTTCGAGTGAACGTCTCCAATGACCCAAATTCATCATTCCAGTCAAGGTCATTCATTTGTTTTCGAATGAGAAGAATAGAAAGTATCGCTGCGGATGACAATTCAAATTGTTCTATTTCGTTCAATTCGGGCAAGTATTCTTGAGGCGACATAACAGACGATTGCCCTCGTGATTTGTTTCTCAATCGTCTTCCTTTTGTTCGTGTTTGAGTAGGTTGATTCTGCTGGCCATCACTATCTGATGGGACTTCTTCTTCATTCAACGCAAACGAAAGTATTCCTCTGTGAGGTTTGTCAATTAGTTCCCAGGTCGGTGAACGCACCGCCATTTGGAGGCGATTTCGTTTTGGAGCACCCATCAATGATTTTAGGCACTGTTCCATCCTAAGTTCAATCATACGATGACCTCGGCAATTTTAACGCGGGAACGGTGTGCTTTCAATCCACCGCTATGAAACCATGAGTCTGAATGGTTACGGACACAAATTCAACATAGGTATGGGTTTTAGTAAAGGTGAGTCGGATGGGGGTGCTTTCTACAATTGTACTGCTTCTTCATCCCATGTTTGCTTTAATTTTAATCGCCGCTATGTGGTGGCAATATTCTTGGAAAAATAGATATCTAGAATTCAAAGGCAAGACTCGAATGGAGAAAATTCAACATCATCAACAATTTGGTGAATTCTTGTTCAAGTCTGGTGTCATGATTGTCCTCATCGCCTTTGGCGCGAAAGCCTTCGATGCATATTCAAGGAACGAACCAATATTTGTTAATCTTATTCCGACAAATCTGCATGGATTTACAGGACCCGTTGGACTCTTTTTGCTTTACTACATGGTTCGATTTGGAAGGAAGGCAGCAGTTTTTAAAGAAGAAGGTCAACCGTACACAATCACCAAAAAGCAACACGGAAGGGCCGCAGACGTCATGATGATTCTTGTTTTCATTCATGCATTCCTCGGGTTCATCTACACGTTTGATGTGTTGATGTGACCGATTCGCCTCGAATTCTGGTGATATATCATAGGAATTTTCATAATGAACTAAACTCAGGATAAACTGAAAGAATATGACCGGCCCTCATCGAGAAGTAACATCGGCTGAGCGGATTGATGAGGCTCGTCAAGCGATGGACGAGATTCAGGTGCTCCAACGGACCGTTGAGAAAGAACGGTTGGCTCGACAAGAAGCAGAACGCACATTCAAGAAAAGCTACGATGAACTTGATGCAGCCAACAAGGCACTTGACAAAAGCAATTCAAAGTTGCAAGAAACAATTCTTGAACTCAACGATACGATGATTCGATTAACATCACACGAAGTAAAAAGTGTAGCAACCAAAGTGACCGTTGTGGTCGCCATGATGTTATTCATCATCAGCGAGTTCACCATCGAACCTGTGTTGGAGGAATCTGTCGAAAATGTGGCGCTGTTGCAATTGGCAAAGTTGGCCATTTTCTCACTCCTAATTCCGCTTGAAATCATTGCTTCCCGCATCATTGAAGCAGACATGGTCAATTCTGATGTCATCAATCAAAACATGTACGAACGGCTCTTGTATTCAGCGTACGATGACGGCATCATCACTGAATTGGAGCGTACTTTGTTAACGTCAAGTGCCACAGAGTTGGGCATCACCCCTGAAAAAGCAATGGAACTTGAGAAAGGTGTTCGTGAGAAACTCAACATCGACGAAGAAGCCTGAAGCATGATTTTCTTCCCATACCCATCGGCCGAGTACTTCCTTCATCGTACGGAGTGAGGAATCATGCAGGTCAAACACTCGATGGCCTCATATATCACTCCTTGGAGGGATGAGCGTGGTCAAAAACATCCCCTTTCCCCGGTTGTACCATTGCCGAGTCCCTCGACAAGAATACATCGAATTGATTGAAGTATCCAATACTGTGTTCACCGACCTTTACCTCGGCTTTGACTCGTTTCACTCGTTGTTCGTATCGGTCAATGCCGCCGGTCAGATCGTCATTCATGGTGAAGGGGTGGTGAACGACAAAGCCCTGTTGGAACGGGCGGCATGCGTTGATTTCATCTGGGACCACGGTGAGCGGAGCCTCTTCATTGCTCACTTAAATCGGATGACGCATCTAACCTCTGGGCGACGGTTGCTAAGTCGCAAGGAACGCCTCCGCGTATTGTCGATTCAATGGGGCGAACGTGGCCTAGAATACTCGTTTTACGTTCACGATGAGGACTCGATGCAATGGAACTTTGTTGAACAAAGCATACCTTACATCGTCTCCATAACCACAACAAATCCCGTGGATGTGGATGAGGAGCACCAATCCGATTCTCAAGACATCAACCTGCTTCGGTTGGCATACATATCGGGATATTTTGAATCGCCTCGCCGCTTGTCCTTGACCGAGTTGGGTCAACGAGCCAGTTTGTCATCAAATTCGGTGAACAAGAGGCTTCGAAGAATCATCACAGAGTTGGTTAGAGAACGAATTGATCCTTAGGTACTCAAATCGGATGCTCATCAGCATCAAGGGCCTCGGGGGCGCCTTGGCCGCTCAGAAGATGGTGTTGAACAACCAACCGAATGTGGATTGGTCGCCGGGACCAAGGTAAAACATCAACATGAAGATGGCAACACCCCACATTATGGGGCTCACATCATTGAGTTTCTCTCGGTCGGTGATGCCGCCCATGAGTTTGATGACGACGAAGGAGA
>CAZWXR010000072.1:0-7486 GCA_964637985.1 uncultured Candidatus Poseidoniales archaeon | reverse complement strand
CGGCTGATTCAGTATTACGAATACCTTGGTCGAATTCTTGTGCTGATTTCCATGTCAGCAATCGTGCAGCTTCGATTTTGGTCTTCATGTCAGCAAGCATGAATTGAACGGCTTGATGTTGATGGAGTGGTTTGCCAAATGTTTTGCGTTCATTGGAATATTGCAGTGCGTGCTCAAACGCCGCTCTTGCGAGCCCTGTGGCATGTGCTGCGATATTGGGTCGGCTCATGTCAAAGGCCTTCATGGCATTCATCCATCCACCTGATTCAGATTCGCCGATCAAATGATTTGCTGGCACACGGACATCATCAAAGGTAATTGAACGAGTGTCAGAGCATCGTTGACCCATATTGCCTTCCTTTTTTCCAAGTGAAAATCCTTCAGCATCTTTCTCAACGATAAAACCAGACATGCCTCGGTAACCAGCATTCGGGTCTGTTTTTGCAAGAACGAAAAAGAAGTCGGCATAGCCTGCACCAGTAATCCACATCTTTGAACCGTTGATGACATACTCGTCACCGTCTCGAATCGCTGTTGTCTTGATGGCTGCTACATCTGAGCCTGCCTCTGGTTCTGTGACGGCATAGGAAGCAAGAGCACCTTCTTCAGCAATTTTGCGGAGCCAGATTTCTTTTTGCTCTTCTGTCGCACCGGTGATAATAGGAGCACTTGCAAGTGCTGTTGCATATGCTGCAGTTGCAAACCCTGGATCACCCCAAGCGAGTTCTTCGTTCACAAGGACTTCTTCCATTGACCCAAATCCAGGACCACCATATTCATCTGGAATGTGCAAATTCAATAATCCCATCTCATGGGCGGCTTTGATAGCCTCGATTGGATATGTCGATTCTTGGTCCCAGTGTTCTGCATGGGGCCGGACCTCATCAACGACGAACTCATGGGCCAGTTCCTTAAGCATGGCTTGGGTTTCATCCAATTGAAAGTCGACCATGACATTGCTAAACTCCTCTCATTTATGAGGAATTTTCTTTCTTCCTTGGCCGAACCTCATTGGTAAGAGGTCAAAAAGCAATTTCATGTTTCGTCTGGCTTTGAAGTGATTATTTTTGAAAAACCTTTGAACCATCCAAACAAAACCAAAGGGACGCCGGAAAAAAACATGATGAGAGACATGTCAAAATCCGCGCTATCTGTATTGGGTGATGAACTTAATAAAAATATATCAATCCAAAACAAAATTGCAATAAAAATGCAAGCAGCACCTACAAGCAAGATGGAAAGATTCAGCACATTGACAACATCTTCTTGAGTGATTGGTTTTGTTGGCGTGGATGATGGATGAAGGTTTGACATTTCATCGACTCTTCGCTCAAGTTCAAAAATTCGCTCCTCCATGTCTCGAAGTTGTTGGTGGTTTATGCCTGAAACGGGTTGAAAACTGCTCGATTCATTTTCGACCATATCAGCATCTCACACGTTGATGATGCCTGTGTGTTCAGCATACAGGAGACCGAGGAAGATCAAATACACAAAAATAAGGACAAACCCTTCGTTCTTTTTGAGTTCATATTTCGAACGCATGAAAAACAGTGCGAACAAGGTGCACACAAACGTCATTGGCACAATAATGTACATTGTCAAACCATAACTTGCCTGTGTGAGAGGCAATTCATGCACCATGGAGGCGATTCCAATGGAGAAGAGTGGGTCGGTAATGTTGGAGCCGATGAGCGTGCCAATGGCCACGCCTTCGCTTTTCTTGGCGGCCATGAGGGCGATAGTAAGTTCCGGGAGTGAGGTACCCAAGCCAGAGACGGTTGTACCAACAACTGCGTGAGGCACACTTAGTTTAATGGCGATATCACTTGCAATCGTGACAAGGTAATGAGCAGCAAATAAGGCAAGAACAAGGCCGACAACAACCATGACCGAGTAGGACGCTGTCGACCACTTCGAACCCGATACTTCGCCATCAAAATCAACGCCTTCTTCTTCCAAAATTTCATCTCGATGATTGAGCAACCAGGCGACATACAGACAATATAAGAAGGCAAGAATAAATCCTTCAATTCGTGTTAAGGCCGACCCTGTGAAGAGAAAAATTGTGAGCAAGCCGATAGAAGCAAGCATAATCATACCATCTCGCTTGAGCCAAGAAGGACGAATTTTAACGCCTTGAATAGCAACAACAACGCCAAGAATGAGAGAAATTTGAACAAGAATTGAGCCATAAATACCCCCAATGGCAAGGTCAGCGATCTCTGGATTCTTTGGAATGTCTACAGCTGCTGCGGATGTGACGAGTATTTCAGGAAGTGATGTTCCAATCGAAACTATCGTCAAGCCAATAACCACTTCCGGTAGTCCTGCTCGAAGTGCGAGGCCTTTGGCGCCTTCGATGAAAAAATCAGCCGACTTGATGAGTAACATGAGGGAGAGGGTGAGGAAAATTAACGAGAGGACCAGATGGTCCCTTGCCGTTTGTTCCATGATAAATAGAGCAACAAAGAGTGTACCATTGATGAAAATCACTTTGTTGAGGAGAAGTTGGGGTATGCCCATTGCAGAGGACTCATTCTCCATAGCCATACTACCCTCACTTCCTTATTGATTGTTATCACAACGGTTTTTGACTCACTCCGTTTCAAGTAAGGCTTGTAAAACATTGCTTACATGCTTCACAGATGGTATGGTATGATTCTCAAGTGG
Organism: uncultured Candidatus Poseidoniales archaeon; assembly: GCA_964637985.1. Taxonomy (GTDB): domain Archaea; phylum Thermoplasmatota; class Poseidoniia; order Poseidoniales; family Poseidoniaceae; genus Poseidonia. Next base: position 4,816 of record CAZWXR010000072.1, on the reverse strand, counting down.
TGGTGAAAATGGAACGGGTGTATCGAGCGCTCCAATCACGACTGGTTTCGATTCTAGATTGAAGAAACACTCTTCAAGAATTCTGCTCTGAATTGTATGGCCTAGCCCTCCGGTCCACTGGGCTTCGTGAAGAACTGCAAGCCTTCCCGTTTTGTACACCGAGGCGACACATGTGCCCGCATCAAACGGAAGTAATGTACGAAGGTCGATGATTTCGATTGAATGGCCAAGTTCACTAAGTTGCTCTGCAACTTCTTTTGCGATGTGAACCATTGCCCCCCAAGTAACGAGCGTGAGGTCATCGCCTTGACGGATACAAGCCGCTTTTCCAATCTTGTACGCTTTGGACGATGAGAGTGCAGTTTTCACGGTTTCAGTGTCCACAACCTGGTTGATGTTCATGCCCCAACCAGTTTTACCACCTCGTAGACCGTACAAACCGATATGTTCGAGGAAAAGCACTGGGTCATTGAGATGAGCACCTTCAACAAGCAAATCATAGGCATCCTGAGGTGTACCTGGGGCCAAAACAACGAGCCCTGGATCGTTTGAGAACCACGATTCAATCATGTTGGCATGAAATGGACCTGAACGTGTGCGGGCTCCAAGAGGTATTCGGACCGTCATTGGACAATCTGCACCCCATCGCCAGCGAAGCATGGCTGCGTTGTTGACAAGTGCATTGAACCCAAGAGCTGCAAAACCACCAAATTGGATTTCAACCATCGAACGCATGCCACTCAGGGCTGCACCGGTGCCGGTGTGAACGATTGCTGCTTCACAGAGCGGCATATCGACGAGGAGGTGTTGAAATCCAGCATTTTTGAGGGCCATGTTCATACCAAAAGCCCCGGCAACTTCCATGTCCTCACCGATGAAGACACAATCATCACCAAAATATGTGGCAACATCGACCATCGCTTGTTGAATGGCTCTTGCATATGTCCAACCACCTTTTTCAGCGTACTTGAGTTCATCAAACGAAGGCTCAGTCAGTGTGATTGGAACATCAGATTGAATCCGCTGCAGATGCATTGAGTGGGTGTCAGCATCGTGTATTGTCGTCACGCCTTTTGTCACAGTCTCAGGGTTTGGCCAAGCCATGTTGTGCACGTGTTGGTAAGCATCTTGAACGGCTTGATGTTCTTCGGATTCCATAGCGAGTAGGGTTTCTTCGCCGACGCCAAGATGCAGAAGAAGAGAACGATGGGTTGGAATTGGGTCCTTCGCTTCCCAATAAGCAAGGAGTTCTCTATCGACATAACCGGGTGGTGTACCCGATTCATTGCCAAGATACAAATCGTCGTGATGATGAGCATGCCCGCATCCTCGCATTGTTTCGACGTGAATGAGGGTTGGTCCGCCTCCGTTAAGGCCATACTCTCTTGCAACCGCTGTGGATGCATACCATGCCGCTGGGTCAGAGCCATCAATTGTCCACGATGGGAAACCCATGGCTTTGGCCTTGTCAGCCCAAATCTCGACACCGGATTGATTGTAGGAAGGTGTGTCAAGTGCGATTTGGTTGTTTTGAAGGATGTACGTGATTGGCAAGCCGCGTGTCCCTGCGAAGTTCATGGCTTCCCAAAATTCTCCACTTGAAGAAGCCCCTTCGCCAATACAGGCCACGTGGAATCGTTGCTGACCTTTTCGCCAAGCAGCAAAAGCAAGACCTGTCATTGTTGAACTGGCGATTGGAAGCGGTGCTGTCGGCGGTAGAACACCAACGTGCCATGCACCGATGTGTAAATCTCGACCACCACCATCGGCCCAGCCGCCGTTTTGATTTGAGTCGACTTTACCGAGGTTGGCTGCCATCACATCGAGCGGTGTATCGCCCATGGCGAGTCCAAGGCCAATATCTCGAATCATTGGAGCAACAAGGTCACCATCGTATCCTTGCACCGGAGTTGCATCTCTCGGATTGTCAATCGCACGATGGAGTGCTGTGCCGACGGCGACAACGCCTTCCTGCCATGTTGAACGGAAGCCCTTTCCACCAAACATCGATCCATCAGGTGCCTCAACGCCCTCTGTAAATATCGTCTTGAGACTCGTGTCGAGTTCTCGTGTTCGAACCATCAGACGTTGCCATTCCATGCGTTGTTCGAGTGTCACACTCATGTAATGAGCGAGGCGTCGAAGCATCAAGCGAACATCGAGCAAGAAGTACGAAAGACGACGTTCGGTATGGGTTTGTAAACTTCGTCGTGGGATGACCTCGACATCGAGCATCGATTCAACTTGGGAAGACATCTGAAGTTTGGCCTCGCGACCAAGGGCCTCAACGAATCGAGTTGAAAATTCGTGCCAAGAATCGCCTTCAAACTGCTCTGGCTCATTTTCTTCGAGGTGGTTCCAAACTGTAGCAACGAGGTGAATGTAGGAGGGATATTGTTGGGAGACGAATACGATACATTCTTCTTTTGCACCTTTTTTATGCAACGGTCTATAGAAATTTAGTGGCTGTTCTGGTTGCCAATCTTTTCCGAACATCGGGGGCATTCGTCCAGATTCCATGTTCCCACCCAACCATACCCAAGTGGAGAACTGTTTCAAAACTACCCTTCGGGGATGATGTGTGGAGATTGTCTATTCCGTATCACTCACTCGTTCTTCCATCACAGAAGCATAGCATTCATGCAACATCTCTTTGTTTCGAAGGGTCATGATGAGTGCAAATGTAGCAGGGACGGCCAACAGCCCTAAAGCGAGAGGCCAAGAATTTGAGAAATCGTACACAGGGCCAACAAGCAGCGGGCCAAGGATTGTTCCAGCAGCCCATGCCGTGCCAAATGCACCAAACGCAAGACCAGGGTTGCCCTCTCCACACGCCTTGGTTGCCGCTGTGTCAATCATTGGAAGCATGGGTATTTGAGCTGCTGCAATCGAATATTGGAACAGGCCGAGAAGAAGAATCATACTCGCAATAGCCGCCATGCCTTTGAGTTGCCAACCAAATAAACCAACACCAGCAAGAGAAGCAACGACAAGCGACCATCCAATGACCATGTACCTCGTTGGTCCTCGCTTGTCGACCAGTTTGCCCCAAACCAGTGAACCAATGCCCTGCATGAGAACCATGACAAGAAGAACTGCTCCAATCATCGCCGAACCTAATTGAAGTTCATCGCTCAAGAAAAGTGGCACTCCGGCTTCAAGTGCACCTGTAGCAATGGTCGTCACCATCAACAAAATACCGACTCGCAGGAGCACAGGGTTGGTCACGAAAACTTTGATCGATACATTGCCCTGCGTTGGCATTTGAGACTTCCCTATCGCTGGACTTGCATACCACACAAGAGGAATGACTGCAGCGGTGGCCAAGGCCAAAAATATGAACGCACCCGAACCAACGTACTCAAACGTCACACCACCGACAACAGGACCAAGGAGTCCGCCGATTGTTGCTATTGCGAGAAGTTTTCCTGCTTGTTCTCCAAAATTGGTTGGCCATAATTGAGAGGCTGATGCAAGACCCGCAGTCATGATGGCCGCTCCTGATGCACCGTGAATCAATCTCGCAGCAGCGAGGACTGCAAAGGCTTGTGGCACCAATTCTTCGGTAGCAATTAGATACAATGCACTTGAACCCGATAGAAAGACCATAGAGAAAAAGACGGTTCTGCCTGCTCCGATTTTGTCTGTCAAACGTCCGGTCAGGGGACCAAACAAAAACATTGGAACGGCCCAAAGTGAAACGAGCAATGTTGCTTGCGTCGCATTGAAACCAAATTGAACCTGCCAAGACGGCAAGATTGGAACAATAAACGCATAGCCGAGGAAGTTGACAAAAAATGCCCAAACAAGTGCGGTATACGCCAGCCTTCGACGCCGCTCGAGGTTTTTATTCACTCTTCTTCACCTCGAGGAAATGAGGACAGCACATCACGAATCATCGTTGCACCATCTTCAATTTGGGTGAGGAGACTGATATCTGAGACAGCACCTTTTCGAAGCAGTTGCTCAAACAATGTTTCCAGATAGTCATAGGTCAGTCGGCTCAAATTGAGCACCTCTGGGTCAACTGGTACCCGTTCATCGTCTTCGAGAATGGCAATAAATTCTGGTTGTTCTTCGAGAATGTTGTCCATGGTCTGCTCCACTTCACGTGCGATATCATCGGCTTGTTTTTGCAAGATGTTCTCCATGCTATCGCCGGCGTCGGCCAACGTTGGGCCTGAGGAAGGTGATTCGCCAAGTTTCTTTTTTCGGGTAAGGGAATCAATTGTAGGCTGATTTGAGGATTGCTGAGAGGGTTGTTCATCCTCGGTTTGTTCGGCTTGTTTTGTTGATTCAGTCTGGGCAGGAGATGCACCGACAAGGTTGTTGAGGGCAAATCGCAATGCGTTTTGAAGAATGTACACATTGAGTTGAGGGGCCTCTTCTTCATCAGAGGAAATAATGCCATCGACTTCGAGGCTTGCGTAAATATCGGCGATCATTTCATCGTTTACTTTACCACCCTCAACAAGTTGCTTGAGCATCGGCATCGCCCATTCAGTATCCTGAATTTGTGTTGCTTGCGACATCGGCATCGGAGCCCCAAACATACCACCGGTTGCGGGTTGCCCTTGCGGCATGACCTGTGCTGGTGGCGGAACGAATTGCTTCTGCATGTGCCGTTGCAATTGAGATATCAAAAAATTCATGTCAATTGGTTTTGCAATGACCTCGGCAATTCCAGCCATTGCTGCTTGTTGAAGATAGTCTGGGCTTGTCGTTCTTGAAAGGACGACAATGCGAGTTTGGGCTTTGAATTGTGGATTTGAATTCAATTGTTGACACACGTCAAAAATGTCTTGACCAGCCCACT
>CAZWXR010000071.1:0-7894 GCA_964637985.1 uncultured Candidatus Poseidoniales archaeon | reverse complement strand
CTTACTTAGGTCGAGATTTCCTCAAGTGTTGTGGTCACGACCAAAAGTGGCAGGGTCTCACAGAAGTATTTGAGAAACTCAAAGCATACAACCAAAGAAAAATCGAAGAATCCGGAATCGACACCTTAGTCTCTTCTTGTGCTGAGTGTTTCAGAACATTTGCTAGAGATTACGAGCTCGATGGTGTAAAAGTCATGCACACGACAGAATTCCTCACGGAATACGGTTTTGACATGTCTTTGCAAAGCGAAGAAACAACCGTAACTTACCATGACCCTTGCCGATTAGGTCGTCAAATGAACATCTACGACGAACCTCGTGAACTGATCAAGAGCGTTGAAGGTGTGAGCATTGTTGAGATGGAACACCATGGTGAAGACGCAATGTGCTGTGGTGTTTCAAGCATGATGTCATGCAATGAAAATGCACGTGCACTCCGAGTAGCACGTATGGAAGAAGTTAGAGCGACCGGTGCCAAAACCATGCTGACGTCATGTCCAAAATGTGTATCCCACTTTGAGTGCTTAAAGTTTGAAGACGGTACAGAGTATGACGATATTGAGATTCTTGATGTCGTTTCCTTCCTTGCCCGTCAAGTCGAAGCAAAGAAGGGAACTTCTGCACAGACTTCAAGCGGACATGAATTTATCGAAGCTTGAATCTTGGGACTCAAAATCAAGAAGTAATTTCTTTGTTTCTGCCCCGTTCCATCCAGAATACGCACCCAATGAACCATTCTTCTTAACAACACGATGACATGGTATCATGAGCCCAATTGGATTTTTTGCCATAGCACTTCCGACGGCTCGAGCAGCCTTCGGTCGAGAACACATCTCGGCAAGACCGCTATAGGTGACAGTCGTGCCGATTTGAATCCGACATAGTTGACGCAGCACGTGTTGATGGAAGGTGGTAAGGTTGTGTAAATCAAACGTCAAAGGTGGAAGTGTTGTTTTTTGGAAATATGCATCAACCCATTGTTGTACAGAGTGAATGTGTGCATCGATCAAAGCAGAATCATATGCTCCATTTGGGATGGAGTTTTTGACAAAGGTTGATGTTAAAATGCCGTGTTCGCTGACTTGAATTTGAAGTGGTGCGAGTGGGGTGTCGATACACCAACTCACGAGGATGTCGTTCATTTCGTATCACGTTGTTCTTCCTGAGGGACATCTTCCATTCCTACAATTTCATAGTTCGAGGGGAAAAGAGCAATTGCGACACCTGCGACCAATGCCAAAAATCCCCACATAAAATTCTGAACAACAAACAAAAGTTCGAGTGCAAGGACGACGAGGAGCAATCCCCCAATATTCGAAGTCCAAACGAGCGTCTTGAATGTTGATAATGAAACGCCTTTTGTTCCATCTTTTCGGTAAGGGCCGAATTCTCCTCCAAACCGCTGTGCAGACGGTTCCTTTCCTTCTTTTGACATCTCATATCACCTGTCGATCATTTTGATTGCGTCTGTTGGGCATGCTAGAACACAAAGTCTGCATCCTGTACAACTTTCCCTGATGATTCTTGCTTTTTTGTTGCTTTCGACGACGAGGAGTGGACTTTTCATTGGTACCTTGTAAAATTCAATCGCATCATCATCACACACAATGTCGCATTGGTCACAGCCTATGCACAAGCGTTCCTCGACATAGGCAACAGCAGTTTCGCCACCTTTTAACTCCGAATGACGTTCCTCTCTTTGACGCTCTAAGGCTTGGCGGATGCGTTCAGCCTCGTGCTGACGCCTTTTTTGCAAGTCATCCGCACCTGTCATCATGTCACCGAACCTGTGGTTTGCTTTCAAACTTAGCAACACTCCATACAACCAATAGGTCGCCCAAACAATAAAACGCACCTACCAAGAGAGGTGGATTCCATGCTGTCAAACCGGTCCAAGGCACGTGACTCGACCATGTCCAATTCATCAGGTATGTTCCCCAAAGTTCCATTGCGAGTGCTAACCACACCATGACGACGTAGAGTTGAGACTCTCTACCGTATCGAATGAATGCGAGAACAAAAAGCAAGAGGAGGACTGCTGATGTGTCAGTTCCATCATACCATCCATACAATACAAAGGGGACCAAAGGAAGTAATCCAACATATGTGATGTTCTTGTGTAGGTTTTCGACACAAATTCGTCCCAGGTCAAAGAGAAAATAATGACCAGCTGGAACAAAAAGTGGCATTAAGCCACGTTGGTACTCATAAATTAGCCAAACTTCTGAAAAAAACAATTCCATGGGTGTTGCGAATGCTAAAACTGTTATCATTTCAACGCGTTCTTTCCTATCGGTCGTTCTATAGATATTGAAGAATAAAGCCCAAACGAGTAATGAAACAATCATTTCAGCCATAATTCCTTTTGTGAGACCAAAGAACGCTGTTGAAGACAGCAGCAATCCAATAAAAATTGTTGCAACGTAGATGATGCTACGTTGAAGATTATTTTTCACGACTCGCCCTCGTGTGTCGACTGCATTTGAAGTTCTGCTCCCATGGCGAGCATGCTTAATTCTGCTACGAGTGTATGCCAGTTGTCTGCATGTTGTGTAACATGTTCTTCCATTTCTGAGCGGGACTTAAATTCTGCACTGGGTGAATTTAGATTATCCATATCACTCTTTTTTGCATTAATACGGTAGAACCATGAGGCGGCATCTCCATCCACAAGATAGCCGACGGGTTCGGCTGGTTTTTGTTCGGCTGTGAACAATCGTGTCGGTATGCCTTCTTGTATGAGAAAATTCTCAACTTTCGAACCACCTTTTGCGTATCTCAATTTGTTGAGTTTGCGATTGGATAAATCAAGGAGTTCGTCGCCTGAATGGACCATCAAGACGCCCAAACCATAAGTGCCACTGTCATTTTTGACAACGGCCACGGGCTCTCTTTCAATGCCAAGTTGTTCGTATTTCGAACGTATCTTTGAAAGAAATTCGTCAATATCTGCCGCCAATTTCTTCCTACAAACATCTTCATCAAGGCATTTGTCTGCGGAAACGAACCAATCTGGGAGCAAGTGCCACGGATCGATGCCTATGATTTCAGCGATTTCGTTGACAAGTGGTCGAAGACACTCATAATGCTCTGATTTTTTTCTGCGGAACCAACCCATCTGAGGTGATGGTGTAATGTGTTGCTTTGTGATTGGAGGTAGAATTTGCTCAGTTAAATCATTGTTCAATAAGATGAGGCAAGGAATAGCATCGTTGACGTACATTGTTTCAGTCTCTTCTTCAAGTTCAACCTTTGACAACTTTAGTGGTCCGTTGATACCGTTCAAAAATCCAATTTCACTTAGTTCAACAGAACCGACTGTACAATGGAATCCTGCCATTTCAATTAAATGTTGAATGGAACGGACATTCTCCACATAGGCCGGATTTCGTGTATGAGATTCTGGATAGAGGTGAACCCATGAACAATCGGGGTGCTGCCTCAAAATATGATTCCTCAATAATGCTGCAATGTGAGGCTTATCTGTTTCTTCGATATTGTTGAATCCTGCTGGGAAGTGATTCGCATCGACAACACCAACTTTCCAACCAGCATCTCGCACATCAACGCTACCATAAATTGGGCGTGGGTGTATGTTTCGTTTCTTTTCGAACCATTCTTCAATGACCGCACGTTTTTCCTCAATAAGGTGAGTGATATCGGCCAGATTCATTATGGAAGCACCTCTGATATGAGATTGTCAATCGTTGAGTTTTTCTTTTCTCGACCACCATCGATGATGTGCATGGCCTCAAACAATCCCAACCCCAATGCTAATTCTTTTTGATGTTTTAGCACCTTTCTAAACGGAGTATAGTGTTGACGAAGTTCATTGATTTGGCCATCATACTCGGACAAAATCTGCTTCAGAAGTGATGGCGTGGTCGCTGTTCCAGCAGGTAATTTCGGACGCTTTACAATCTCTTCAGGTAATTTTGAATGGGCTGCAGCTTTTCGAAGGGCTATTTTTTCTTCACCCGAGGGTGGTAATTTCCACGCCTCTGGTAAGGCGGTTGCTGCGTTTCGATGTTCTTTACCAAGAAATGGGACGCGCACTTCAAGTCCGTGAGCCATCGAGTGTCGGTCGACGAGTCGCAATTGGAAGTTTGTAAGTTGTCCATGGTGAAGTTCGAAATCAAGAAATGAATTGAGGTCTCTTTCTTTTGAGGTGGGAATGTGGTCTTTGCTGTACCATCGCCCGTTATTAGGCCATGGCGATGTCATCAGTTCGCTGGTCAACGTATTGTCGATGTCGTGAAAACGCTGTTCAATGAGGTTGAGATGGCCTTGGATATTCTTGTAACGTGGATATCCTCCGTGCAATTCATCCGCACCTTGCCCACACAACCCAACAGTAACATGATGCTTCATTTTTTCAAAGAGAGGTTGGAAAAAAACGACGGTGACATCAAGGTCTTCACCATGCCAGACTAAATTTTGAATTGCACCATCGAGGTCATCTCTTTGAATCACGTGTTGATGATGGACAAGGTCTAGGCTTGATGCAACATGCTCCGCAGCCATATAATCGGGGTTATCTTCTGATTCTGCAACTGTCCAACATTCTGGAATTGGTTGACCTGCACGTTCTGCTGCGTCCTCTGCTACCGCTGCTACAAGGCTAGAGTCAAGACCACCTGACAAAACGATGCCAACAGGAACATCAGACATCAAACGTTGTTCGACTGAATATGTGAATGACTCAAGCAATTCATGACTTCCAGTCACTTCTTCCCACGGCACAGGATGATTTTGAATCGAATCAAATTGAGCAAGACTTTCAAGTTCTGCACCATGTTCTCCTATCGTCCAAACTTCAATAGTTCCTGGACGAATTTGGTAAACATCATTGAGGAGTGTTGTCGCATCCAATGGATATTCGTATGCTAATCGAACCGCCAATGCGGTCATATCAATTGAAGGAATGTGTCGTTCATCTGCTCTCAATGCTTTGTGTTCACTTGCAAAAAGCAAAGATCCATCGATTTGTGTTCGAACAAGAGGTTTAATTCCGAGTACATCTCTTGCCAAGAGAAGTTGCTTTGCATCAGCATCCCACAATGCAAAGGCGAACATTCCGTCTAATTTTGAAATCCAAGATGCGTGGTCTTTTGCAGACATCCGGCTTGTTGAATTCAACTTTGAATGGGCGTGTAAGGCTAAAATTGCTTCACTATCACCTTGTGTGCTCCAGTGATAACTCTTCAGTTGAGCGCGAATGTCCCGATGATTGTAAATCTCGCCATTGACGACCAACACCTCATTGTTGAGTCCTTTCATTGGTTGAGGGCTTCCCACAATGTCGACGATTGCTAATCTCGCATGTGCTAAGGCAATACTGTCATCGATAAAAATCTGAGAACCATCTGGCCCTCGATGTTGTTGAATCTTGTTCATTTTGTGTGCGGTGCTAGCATCTGGCTGACCGAGTATACCGCCTATGCCACACATAACGGAAAGTCAACGCCTTTATTTTTCAAATATTGCTTGCAATTTCACCATAGGCCCCAAAGCGGGTATCGAAACATGGTGATTCCCAAGAATATGATAGCCAATCCAAATGCGATAAAATATGCCATTTGAGGGGGGTCGCCGCCTGCTTTCTCTTCGGTCATGAATATGCCTCAACCTTTCGTGAGAAACCTCCCATTTCAAGATATTGAATCAAAATGATGAATGGTGTTCAATTCACAAATGGAATGAGTGTGACCACGGCTGCCAGTGGTATGAGCAGCATCGTCGCATTGTCGTCGATAATTGAATATCTTGGCCACTCCGAAACCATGCATAATGGGGCCATGATTGGAGCAAACCACAATGGTGTATCAAAAAAATGCCACGATGTCATCCATACCAGCAACAATAGAATTGTCGTTAGACAAATTAACATATTTTTTGACACGTGTTTTCGTCTCAATTCACCCATAAATGGGTCGCCAAGAGCGAGGGACAAAATAAGAGGGTAAGCATATGCTTCCATTGGCGTGATGAGAAGAACAAGGCAGATGGATATACCACCCCATGCGAGAGCTGAAATTTGCTTCGCTTCGTATGCCCGTTGTCCAAAAACGGTGAAGCCCATTTTTAGTCGAATATATTCGCCTGTCACGATGAGGATGAGAAGCAATGAAGTGAGTTCATTGCGCTGTATCGATATGTTCTCTGCAATTTCTTCTCCGTATTCAAAAAAAAGGTAGGGGATGAAGGCCATCGACAAATGAATGGAACGACGAAGAAGGTGGCCTTTCACGCCCCCAACAGATTCATCGATTGGGTTGGTCAGTTCGACACTCACATCTTTTGGATGTGTTCCTGTTTCAGTTCCTGACATTAAGTTGCGAAAGTGCATCTTCAATATGAAGAGTGCCCTCCAATAGTTGCTCGAGAACATCATTCAGTTGGGGGTGAAGAGTTAGCCGTTGTTCATGAGCAGCGAGTAAATGCTGAAAAATTCTCGATTTTTTTGCACGCTGTGTTGATGGTAGATGAAGGAGTTGTTCTGACAATTGTTCAGTACCTCGACCTTCGAGAGCCGAGACAAGAAACATCTTCGGATGTTCATCTTTTTCAAGTGAAATCGATTCCAATATCTCGTCATAATGTTTCTGGGCCCCATCCAAGTCTGCCTTATTTACCACAATTGCATCTGCAAGTTCGAGCAAACCAGCCTTTTCTGCTTGAATACCATCGCCTCTTGCTGGGCCTTCCACCAACACAATTCGATCGGCGACTGCAGCACATCGTAGTTCGGCCTGTCCTGCACCCACGGTTTCAATGAGCACCCTTTCATAACCAACATCGTGCAAGACTTCGGCCATGTCGCGAACGATGAGCGGAACACTTCCAGAAGAGGTTCGTGTTGCGATTGACCTCACATATATCCGTTCATTGACAGAAGGGTTGTCAACCGACTTCAACCGAATTCGGTCGCCTAGGAGTGCACCACCCGACCTTGGAGAACTCGGGTCGACAGCTAAAAGAGCGACATTGATTCCTGCATTCGCCCAGTGTGTAAGTAATTTGTCACAAAGAACCGATTTGCCAACGCCCGGGGAGCCAGTGATGGCTATACTTAGGCAACGAGTCTTGTCAACATTTGTTTGGTCCAAAAATGAAGCAGTTCCGTTCTCAATCATCGAGAGAACACGGGCCAAATCACGACGAGAGCCTTCTTTTGCCCTATGAAACTCTTCTATCGCCATGACATCGCCTACGCTGATGAGGTCCAAAGCCAACCTGATGAGCCACCAACGCCTACATCGACCTCATGCCGTGCTTCTTCGATAAACTGTAGAATTTCCGAGGTCGGCGTGCCCGGTCCAAAGATTGCTCGAATGCCAACTTTGTGGAGTTCTTCACGATCATCTTGCGGAATGATGCCTCCACCAAACACAATGACATCGCCCATATCTTGTGCAACCAGCAATTCACAGATTCGAGGAAAGAGATGATTGTGAGCACCGGAAAGTGATGAAAGTCCGAGGAACATCGCATCTTCATCTCGAACGGTGTCGACGATCTGCTGAGCGGTCCTTCTCAGTCCTGTGTAAATCACTTCATGCCCTGCATCACGTAATGCACGAGCGACGACTTTTGCACCTCTATCATGTCCATCAAGGCCAGGTTTTGCAACAACCACTCGAACTGGGCTGCTCATGTTCTTGCGAGAACGGCTCAACCTATCAAGCCATGCGTTCATCCCTTGTTTGAGCCTGCCCAAGAATTGTTTTGTTTTTTGAAAATGAAGAGCAATCAATAAGGGGTTTCGTGCAACAGATGGGGTTAGGGAAGACTATGTCCACCACTGAAGAGCGGCTAAAAGACCTCCGAAATCGCAAGGCAAGAAGTGCTTCGGGAGGAGGTCAAGCACGTATTGATGCACAACATCAACGAG
>CAZWXR010000070.1:0-7991 GCA_964637985.1 uncultured Candidatus Poseidoniales archaeon | reverse complement strand
TTGCCTGCAATTCAGACATGGCTTTCTCTGCAGCACGTCGGGATTCCAAAGCTGCGGCTTCACGTGCTGCTTCAATTTCGGCAAGTCGTTCTGCTTCTGCAGCAGCAAGTGCTTCTTGACGCTCACGCTCTTTTTCTTCAGCGAGTCGAGCTTCTTCTTCAAGGCGAAGACGTTCAGCTTCTTCGAGACGACGTTGCTCTTCGAGACGTTGCTCCTCAAGGAGACGTTCTTCTTCTGCTCGTCGTTCTTCTGCAAGCCTCGCCTCTTCTTTTTGTCGTTCTTCCGCAAGCCTCGCCTCTTCTTCTTCTCGTTCAATTCGCCTTCTTTCAGCCTCTTCTAATTCTTCACGTCGTCGGCGTTCGGCTTCTTCCTCTGCGAGTCGTTCTTCTTCCTCTTTCTTTCGAAGATCGGCTCGCTGGTCTACTAAATCCTGCTTTCGTTTGATTTCGTATTCTTCCTCTGAGAAGAGTTGGTCGATTCGGCTTCTTCGGCGTCGAATGTCTTCCAAGGCTGCAATTTTGTTGTCAAAATTGTTCTTAGCCTTTCCAAAGCCAACGGATTGCGATTCTGTGAGGATGCCTTCCGCCGACATACCGCTTTGTGGGTTGACGTATTTAGATGAGCCACTGCGTGCCATTGTAAACAATGCACCTGTAGCAAATCCGCCTGCGAGTGCGATGGTGAGGGCAATTGAAGAAATCGCCATGGTAACCCTGTGCACGAACTAGTAGTTCAATGAATTGATGGATTTCAATGGATTTTTTCCTCTCATCGAAAACATAATCTTTTGATGAACAAGTTGTTAGCATAAACTATGAAGGCAGATGGCGTTGATGCCCAATTGGAACAACTTCTTCCAAATGGAAAGGGCGTATGGGTGCCAATTGACCACGGGGCGTCGGAATTTCCACTCGAGGGATTGGTGAATATCGAAGAAACTATTCAAGCACTCATCAATGCCGGAGTGAATGCAATTGTAGCACAAAAAGGCGTTGTGAGTGCTTTCTCCTCCTTGTGCGAAGGCACATCGACGTCAATGGTTGCCCATCTATCGGTCTCAACTGTGCATGGAGGAAATGACGCAGCAAGGAAAGTGATTGTTGGAGGTGTGAAAGAATCTATTGCCCGAGGGGCAAAAGCGGTTTCATGCCAAATCAACATGGGCTCAGCAGGCGAAGGCGACATGATTGAATCAATGGGGAAAATAACAAACAAAGCATTCAAACACAATGTCCCCGTTCTTGGTATGGTCTACGCTCGAGGCGAACACCTACAAGTAATAGAAAACGACTCGACAAAAGGACAAGCTCATGCTGTTCGATTAGCATTTGAACTCGGGTGTCATGTTGCTAAATCCCCTTGGTATTCAGATCGGAACACGTTTGAAGAAATCGTTCGTGCTGCACCAATACCTGTTCTCATTGCAGGGGGAGAACGAGGCCAGTCAGACAAAGAAGTTCTCGACATGGTTGAACGAGCAATGTCATGGGGTGCAGCAGGTGTTTGTATGGGAAGGCAAATATTTGGCCATCCGAATCCTGAAAAAATGGCTGCTGCAATCGTTGCCATCGTTCACAAAGGTCTATCCGCAGACGATGCATTGGCTCTTCTCTCGTAAGGTGTTTGCATGGAACTATGGTTGGATATTCGGGAAAACCAACCTCTTGAACTGCCACCGGGCATTGACCGTGTGGTGTGCATTGACCCACACCCCTCAACTGAACACATCGTTTTACGCAACGATAAACCAGAGTTTTCAAACGCTGAACAAGGTATATGCATACACATCGATTCAAATGAATCTCAAACGACTGCTCTGTCGTATGTTGGAATTGTTGATTGGATCTTGCTATCAGGTGGCGAGTGGAAAATGATTCCATTTGAGAATTTAGTCGCTGCATGCCAACACTCTCACACAAAAATTGCGTCATTTATCACCATTCAAGAACAAGCAATTGGGGCTGCATTTGCACTGGATACTGGTGTTGACGCCCTCATTGTCACTCCAGATGAGGCCCTTGTGCAGTCAGCCCAGGCTGCTAAATCCTCTCGGCTCGAACGACGTCCAATACCTGAAGACATCATCGAGACGCGTTCGACCGAACGCCTCGAGGTGATGACAATTACTTCTGTCGAATCAGGGGGCACCGGCGACCGATATTGTCTTGATTTTACATCCTTGTTTGAGAATGACGAAGGCGTCCTCATCGGCTCCAGTGCCAAAACGCTCATCTTCGTCAAGGCTGAAACAACGCCGTCTGAATTTGTTCCACCCCGCCCATTCCGAGTGAATTCGGGTTCACCTCATTCCTATATTCAAATGGTAGATGGCTCCTTGAAGTATATCTCAGAGGTGCAAACAGGCGATTGTGTTGCTGCTTACTCAGTGCATGGGAGGATAAGAGGCATAACACTCGGCCGTCGAAAAATCGAGCACCGGCCTTTTCTTCTCATCAAAGTTGAAGATAAAAACAATAATCACGGTCATATATTTCTCCAGCAAGCAGAAACAGTCCGGCTCGTATCCAACAAAGGTGAACCAATATCTATAACACAACTCAAAAAAGGTGATTCAATCTTAGGGAAATCTTCAAACCACGGCACCCACATTGGTAACACTGTACTAGGCACTGTCGAGGAGAATTGAAGGATGGCAATTTTAGGTGAAGGACGTGCTCATGGTGCCTGTAGCCTTCTTCATGCTGCAGCTTTTGGGTATGGAGCAAGTCTAGGTCTTACCTTACCAATTGCAGTTCGGGTTCTAGACCGACCGAAGAAAAAAAAGCCTGAGGATGAAAGCAAATTGCTTGACTTTATTCTCGAAGTCTGGACTGAGGCTGGACGCCCATTACCGACAGATACAGTCGATGAAATTCATTGGTCTGTTGCATCAAAAATTCCGGTTTCTCAAGGCCTTAAGTCATCATCTGCTTTGTGTGTTGCAGCTTTCCGAGCATTAGCGAATTCCACATCGACTTCTTTGAATGATGAGCAGGTTGTGCAGTTGACAGTTCAGGCACACCTCAAGTCAGGGATTTCACTTACTGGTTCGGTTGATGATGCGTGGGCATGCGCAACTTCAGGTTGGAAACTTGTTGATTCACAAGCTGACATCAAAGATAGCGTTCTCATGGATCAAGGCGACTTGCAACCCGATGAATGGATTGTTTTACTCCTGTTACGGGGGCCAAGAAAAACACGTCCAAAAATTGAGGATTTTCAAGCATCTCAACAACCCTTTGAACAAGCGTTGAATGCACTCCAAACAAACAATCCTTGGGTGTCTATGACATGGAATGGTCGTGGAGTAGCTGCAGTTACACGTGATGTCGAAGGGAGGAAAATGGCAAATGATGCCTTTGTCAACGGTGCGAGAGCTTCGGGCTTATCTGGCTCGGGGAGTGCAATTGTGGTCATCATTCCAAAAGCAAATGAAGTCATGAAAAATCGCTTGGAACAGTGGTATACTCAGAGATACCCCAATATTCGAATCGTAGAATGCTCTATTGCAGGACAAAAAGTGTCCGAAGAGGAATGACATACATTCTTGAATGAACAAGAATTAGCAGATAATGACCACCATGATGACAATAGGTGAGGTTTTCCGAGTCACCTTGTTCGGTTCAAGCCATGGACCTCATGTTGGAGCAACAATCGAAGGCATTCCCGTTGGAACCAAGATCGATTTGAAAAGAATCCAATCTGCAATGGATGAGAGAAAACCCGGTGGCAAATTTGCCAGCAAAAGAAGGGAGACCGACGAAGTTATTTGGGAGCAAGGCATTGAAAATGAAATCGTCACTGGAACTGAAATTCGATGCATGATTCCGAATAAGGATGTGAAGAGTTCGGACTACAGTTTTCTTCCTCACCATCCAAGGCCTGGACATCAAGATATGGTCATGCAAATCAAATCAAATGGAGAAGCCGACCTTCGAGGCGGAGGCACCTCAAGTGCAAGAATGACTGCGCCTATCGTCGCCGCTGCTGCACTTGTTTCACCACTCTTGGAACGCAGAGGCATCCACATCGAAGCACATGTCAGCCAAATAGGCGATGTAAAAGCAGATGTCATGAATCAATGTCCTCCTCGATGGGCAAGTGAAGAATGTGAACAATTGAGATGTCGTGACCCTAAAGCCGCCAATAAGATGGCACGCCTCATAGAAGAAACACGTGCACAACGGGATTCCATCGGTTCTCGCGTTACAGCATCAATTCGAGGACTCCCAATAGGCGTAGGTGAGCCGTGGTTTGACGGCATTGAGCCGGCTCTATCTCGAGCGTTATTTGCTATTCCGGCAGTGCGCGGCGTGGAGTTTGGATATGGTTTTGGTGTTGTAGAAATGAATGGGTCAGCACATAATTCCCCATGGGGCGGTACCAGCGAACATCCAATTCAAATCGGTGAACAACCAGATGGCGGGCTTGCAGGACTCTCAACCGGTTCCGAGGTTCGAATTTCCATTGCGTTCAAACCTCCTTCCAGCATTGCAAA
Organism: uncultured Candidatus Poseidoniales archaeon; assembly: GCA_964637985.1. Lineage (GTDB taxonomy): Archaea > Thermoplasmatota > Poseidoniia > Poseidoniales > Poseidoniaceae > Poseidonia. The sequence goes on along the minus strand of CAZWXR010000070.1, from coordinate 3,493 downwards.
GCCTCAGCCGACCCTAAATATCGAATCGAATCAAATCGAAGACTTGGTTGTCAAGGGACGCCATGACCCTGTTCTTGCCCCGCGTGCTGCACCGGTTGTCGAGGCAATGTGTAACATCATCATCTATGATTTGTGCAAACGAGGAGGATTTTTATGACGAATCTAAAAACTATTGTGCACAAATTTGGAGGATCATGTCTACGGGACGCTTCAGATGTAAAGCAAATTGCCAATGTTTTATCTCAAGAGAATCAATCTCGTAACATCATCGTTGTTTCTGCTCTTTGGGGAACCACGGACCGTTTAATTCGTGCAGCAAACGAACCAAGATATGCTGGGAGACTTGTCAGCGATTTACATTCACAACACAAACGATTTTCTCCGACCATACAAAGCTCAGAGCTTGGAAGAAAATACGACCAAGTCTTGCGTGGGATGGAAAAATCACTGACTGCATTGTCCAAAAAACCGGATGATAAAGTTGCATATAATCGTCTTTTAGCCGCTGGAGAACGACTTTCAGCATTGGTTGTAGCAAATGAATTGAATCTCCTTGGCCTTAACGCTCACCCACTTGGCTCGGAAGATATCGGCATTTGCCTAGCAGTGAAAAATGGCCAGTGTGAAGTTGACATTGCGAAGACAAAAAAATCCTTACAACACGATGCATTGTTTGGGCTTCCTGTCGTTACTGGTTGGTTTGGTAAAGGTCCTGATGATGATATCGCTCTCCTCAGCCGAGGTGGTTCAGACCATACGGCTGCGGCTTTGTCAGTAGTTCTCGATGCTGATAGGGTCATTCTATGGAAAGATGTTGAAGGATTGTTTCCCATCAATCCGAGGTGGAATATACCTACAAAACCGCTTCGTTACATTGGCTATGGCGAAGCATTAGAATTCGCACATAGAGACGCCCCAATCCTTCATGTTGGTTCTATAGAACCTCTTATGACATGCGGTATTCCCCTCGAAATTCGAAATATTTCGACATTTAGAGAAACGAAGTTTTCAACGATTATCGGACCTGACATTCAATCATATAATGGACTGAAAGGAATCGCCTGTGTCCAGCATGTTTCACTAATTTCGCTTCACACCAACGACAAAGATTCGCACACGATGATCAACCTCGTTAAAGAAATTCAAGATGAGAATGTTATCCTCTTTGGATTGGAAATTAAAAATTCAACTGCACAATTTATTTCACTATCCTCATGTCTTCAACAGGTACGAATGATTGCTAAATCATATCATTGCGTTATCGAGGAAGAGACGTTCACTGGAATGATTTCGTGTATCGGAAATGGGGTGTCTGACATCATCGAAAACCATCATTACTTTGTAAACATTCCAAAGGAACACCAATTCAAATCCGAGCATGGCTTCCATTTCTTGACAAAAAGAGTACAACTTCGTGAAGTTATTTCAAATCTCAAAGAGATTGTTGATGCACAGGTGATGAATTAGTCTGCCCTGTTTTCTCTCATTCTTTGAATATGCGTTGGAAGGTTTAATCCAAACATAATTCCGACGACAATAAAGACGAATAGAGTGCCCAATGCAACACCGTACACTGAAGTGAGTTCGACTGACTCTCGCATTCTTGTAGCAGTATCATTCGAAAAGATGCCGACAAAGAATGGCAAAATTTTGTTTGCTGACAAGACAAACCAGGCCAGCAATGTTCCAATGATTGGATTGATGATGAGTGACCTGTGGTACTTTCCGACAATTTTCTTTGGATTCATCACATAGACTTCATTTGTTCTAATGCTCGTGTCAAGCATCGAGTAACGGAAAACTCCGTTGCTTAACTCGAAGTACATGATGAGTAAAACAGAGTAGACAACCACGAGAATTGCAAGCATAGTTGGGCTATCAGCCAAATTAAAGAAATCGCTTGAAAGTGAGGTCTTTGATGAGGCAAATCTCAAGATTGCTAGGATAAATAACAAGTAACTTACAAGTGAAAATCGTGCATCTCTCTTGAGTGTGCCCATAAATCCGAAGACGGTTCCTGAGGCGATAATGATGATTTGCATGATATTTGCAAACACAAGAGAACCACTAATGACATACCACATCGTTCCTTCGGGTGGTGAGATCATGTATGTGAGGAAAGCGAGAGCCACGAGTACCCCATAAACCGCTATCTGCAAATTTTGTACCATTTTATCAGGTGGAAGGAACTTCATTTTTGGTACAAGTGGGCCACCAAGCAGAGATTCCACAAACGATGGTATCTCAACCTTTGGAATCGCATCATCAGGAATTTCGGTTCCAAGTCCCGCTTGGCCTGCCAACTTCTTTCTTGAAGGTGCAGATGAACGGACTGTTTTTCCATCGTATAAATGAGATGTATCGCCTGATTGTTTACTCATTGTCATCTACATCACCCTCTAGAATCCTCTTGCTCCTGCAAGTGCAGTTGACAACAGCATGTCTGGTTCCCAGTCCATGATGTTAACGCCAAGTCCTCGTAATTCACCAATCAAAACGTCACGTTCTGTTTTCATGACCTCGTAGCCTGTACGGTCAATTCGCTTGGCATCGAATTCAAATTCAAGTGACGAAGGAGAAAGGACAGTGACATCAAAGTTTCTTGCCCTGAAATCTCTCAAAGCATTCACAATAGTCGGGTCATCTTCCAAATTTGAAAGGAAGATGATTGGACTTCCTTTGTTGATGTGTGGCAAAATCCTGTTCACAACAACTTGCAACGGAATGTTACCTCGAGCAACCGCACCTGCTAACTTTGTTAGAATAACATAGAGTTGCTTCTTTCCTGTATCTCTGTCGACACTTACGACCTCATCACCATACACGATGATACCAACTGAGTCTCTCCGACCGAGAAAGTATTTCGCTAGCGAAGCGGCCGCTCTCGTTGAGTACACAAGTGCATTACGGCTAACAGGTCCAGTTTCAGCTACTGCTCTCGAATCAATAATGATGATGATGTCAGATACAGCATCTCGCTCACGTTCGTTGACCATGAGTTTTCCAGAACGTGCATAAGCAGACCAGTTAATTGCTCGGAATGAGTCCCCTTCGAAATACTCACGTAGTGAATAAAATTCTGAACCAGGACCTGGTTGACGTATATTTACAGCACCAGTGAATATCTTTGGAACTCTCGATTTTACGAAGGTTTCTTTCAAGTCTTCCATCTTAGGGAACACGAGGAAATCATTGTAGACGTGAAGTTCTTTCTCCTTGTGGAACAATCCAAATGGATCTTGCATTCGAACCGTTACAGGTCCAAGACTGTAGAATCCTCGGAGAGGACATTCAATCGTGTATTCGATGTAGGTTTCTCGACGAGGTCCAAGTTCCATCAGAATGTAGTTGGCACCTTCTTTGATGCGCATAACTTCTGGAACACGGTCTCGTACCTCTAAGATTTTGGCTAGTGATGATGTATTTTGCATCCGAAGAGTAACACTAAGTTCACCGTCTTCAAACAGACGAGCAGAGGAAATTTTTCTCATCG
>CAZWXR010000069.1:0-8161 GCA_964637985.1 uncultured Candidatus Poseidoniales archaeon | reverse complement strand
TGTAAAAATGGCTTTGAGTGATATGATTTAGAGCAAAAAAATCTCTTCACATGTGGAAATCGCCCATGTCATCCATCTCGCCATCCATCATGACGCCTTTGGATGAAATGACATCATCGATTCGTAGAATCATGATTGCAGTTTCAGTGGCTGATTGAATCGCTTGTTCAACAACTCGTAGTGGCTCGAGGACGTTTGCATCTTTCATGTTCGCCACACCACCGTCGTAGACATTGATTCCTGCGAATTGTTGACCATCTGCGTGGGCTTTTCGAAGTTCAATGATGGTGGTGACCGGGTCGAGACCTGCATTTTCAGCAAGTGTCCGTGGAATAATCTCAAGTGCTCCTGAAAATGCTTCGATTGCCATTTGCTCGCGTCCACCAATCGTTTCTGCATAACTTCGTAGTTCTCTTGAAATCGAGGCGAGGACGCTACCGCCACCGGTAAGAACTGCTCCATCTTCCCAAGCAACGCTCACAACACCAACAGCATCATCAAATGCTCTTCGAATCTCATCCACAACGTGCTCCGTTCCACCACGTAGTAAGACGGAGACGCTTTTTGCTTCTGGGCAACCAGTGATAAAGGTCATATCGGATTCTCCGATTTTCTTTTCTTCAATTCGAGCGGCGTTTCCAAGATCTTCTGGTGAAATATCTTCGATGTTGGTTATGATTTGAGCCCCTGTTGCTTTGCTGAGTGCTTCCATGTCTGATTTCTTAGCACGTCGAATGGCGAAAATACCCTTTTTGGCGAGGTAATGTTGTGCTAATTCATCAATACCTTTCTGGCAAATGAGAACATTTGCTCCTGACGATTCGATAGCGTCAACAAGATTGCGAATGTATTGCTCTTCTTCTTCGAGGAAAAGTGCAAGTTGATTCGGGTCTGTGATCTGAATCTTCGCATCAACTTCGGTCTTTTTTACTTCAACGGCAGAGTTGATGAGAGCAATCTTTCCCTGCTGAACAAGGCGTGGCATTCCCGCATGTACACGTTCTTTGTCGAGAATGATACCATCAATAAGTGAAGAGTCTCGAATTGAGCCACCTTGACGCTTTTCGACTTTGATATCTTTGATATCGACAAATCGTTCTCCATCTTCTACAACACCCACTGCCTGAACAGATCGAACACAGATGTCTGCCATGAATGATTTAACCGCTCCAGCGGATTTACCGGTTAACGCAGTTTTTGCAACCTCGTTGAGAATATCGGTATCATTTTCGGTTGAGATGCCATGAACCTCAAGAAGTTCACAGGCTTTTTCAGCAGCGAGCCTAAAGCCTTCACAAATGACTGTAGGATGAACGTTTTGTTCAATCAAGTCTTCACTTTTCTTGAGAAGTTCACCTGAGAGAATGACAGCTGTCGTTGTGCCGTCGTAGCAGTGTTGTTCCTGTGTTTTTGCAACTTCGATAATCATCTTTGCAGCAGGATGCTCGATATCCATTTCTTTGAGAATTGTAGCGCCATCGTTGGTGATCACAACATCACCCATCGAATCAACAAGCATCTTGTCCATGCCCTTTGGGCCTAGCGTTGAACGAACAGCATCTGCAACCGCTTTTGCAGCAGCAATATTGTTTGATTGTGCAGTTTTTCCACGGGTCCGTTGAGTTCCCTCTTTGAGAATAAAAATCGGTGCTTGTCCATTACCATACATCGCTATGCCTCTATGTCTTGGGCGGTATGCTCATCCACTTGAACCCTACGATGTGCATTTACACATCAAGCGAGGCCGTTTTGTTCGAGCCATTGTTGGCCGTAATGCTTCCATTGTTCCATTGTCCATCCTTCGGGAAGTCCACCTGGGGGCAGGGCTGGTCCTTCTTGAATTGGCTCAGGAGCTGCTGGAGCAAAAGATGCTTCTGGTGGCATTGCACTTGGGACATCGACAAGCGATTTTTCAGGTGATGGCATGACACCCATGGCACCAATGGTCGGAGCCTCAGCAACAGCACCATATGTGGCGGCAAGATTGTCTTCATACATGTCACGGCCCCAGCCTCCATACTCGTCTTCTTCCTCACCTGTGTTTTGTATGATTCTAAAGGCAAAAAATCCACCTCCTCCGAGAACCAAGGCCAACACAATCCAAAGGACGATGTTGAACACGCCATCAAAGCCGCCTTCCGTTTCGTCACCTTCTCCGTCTGTATTCGAGGATTCGAGTTGAATCATTGTGATTTGAACTGAGGTTTTTGCAGCATCGCTGACGGTTTCGGATTGTGCCCAAATGGTCAAATTGACAACAAGTCGACCCTCATCGTTGAGGTAGGCAAGGGTGGTTTCAGAAATTTCAAGTTCGATGGTAATTTCACGCTCTTCGCCAACACCCAGTACAAAGTTCCTATCAGCGGAATCAATTCTTGATTGGAACCAGTTTTTTGTTTCGCTATCGTCGAGGTCCATAGATACGACTTGAGCACTCGTGTACTGGTTACGGACAGTCACAACCACTTCATAATCGTCGTCAGCGTTGTCGATGGTTAGAGGAGCAGACGGAATGAGCTTGAGCCAATTTTGAGAACCTACCAAAAATGTCACTGCACCACTGCTTGAGATTGTGTTATCGTTAACGCTTGTTGCAATGACATTCATCATGATTTGACCATCATCAATATCGTCAAGGAATGAGAACGAAATTGATACATTCACACTCGCACCAGGTGCGATTTCAATGGTTCGTGTGCCGACCATCTCATTGTCGTTTTCATCAACATTTGCCATCATTTTGTTCTCTGGATAATCGAGTGTAATGTCAAAGCGATCGATGGAGTTGCCATCATTTCGCACCATGAATTGCATTGTTTGAGCAGGTTGCCCAGGGATGTAGGATTGTCCAGTATCTTCATCGGAAACATGGACAGATGCAGTATCGAGAATTTCAACTGACAATGAAATAGAGTCTTTGACGGATGTATCGTTGTTGTTCGTTGCTGTTACAGTCACAGTGTAAATCCCTGGGCTTAGGCCAATCGGCATTGGGAGTTTGAGTGGAACCGTTACGTCACCATCCCATGCATCCAATCCGCTTACAGAATCGGTTGGAAGATACGCACCAAACATCCAGTTATTCATTGAAACATCCAAATTGTAGGATTCGTCACTGTTGCCAAGATTGTAGATGTTGATGTACTTTGTTTGCTCAACCCCATTGGCAGATGATGAGAATGAGTCCTCTTCAGTTTCGAGGAACACCTCTCGAATGATTGGAACTTCGATGTTTCGTACAATGATGTCCGTACCAAACAGGGCGGTCGAACACGATGGGCATGTTGCCCTCAAGTTGAAGGACACCGTACCGGGTTGAGCAAACTCGGGAGCACTTATGTTGAGAGTAAGATCAATTCGTTCTCCACGGTCGAGAATAATTGGGTTGGGAATAACCACACCTGTGTCGTTTTCAACATTGTATGTCCAGCCAGCTTCCGTATCGGAAAATGTCGAGCCAAGGTTGAACGCCGCATCTTTGTTTCCTGTATTTTGCAACTTGAAATCAAAGTGCCCGTACTCATTTGGTGGAATCGTCGCTGCAACCAATCCTGAGGTCGATGTGAGTGCTACACCATATTGTTCTGTAACACCCAGTGACAATTCCAGCCTCGCCTTTTCCCCGAGTTGAGAACCACTTGCATCGGTGAACCAAACCAACCATGATTGTTGTTGGACATCAGCACCTGCAGGCACAGTGAGGTTTGCCCAAATTTCGATTGTTTTTCCACCGTTGATTGGGGGCATGACCACATTCACATTGTGATTGTTGCTCGATTCGATATCGAATCGAATCGATGGCACTGGATACATCCAAGATTCGTTGGAAACATTTGTCTCAGCACGAAGGCTAATTGGGGAATATCCATTGTTGGTTAAGAAACAGTGCAGAGTAGCCATTTCGCTCGGTGCAAGTGTGTATCCACCAGTTGGGTTGTCACAAGTGAGGTTGATGGTATAATCATTGACTTTACTTACACCAAAATGAATGAAGTCATCGACATGCATGCCTTCTGAAGCCACCGAGGAGTCGGAAAAGAAGACGAGACCGTAATGATAGGCATTACCCCCGAGGAAGATTTCCGGACTTGCAAGTCCTGGAATATTCTTCCATGTTTCTTGTGGGTCCCATGAGATGTTGGTCCACTGGCCTGAGGCAGGGCTAGGGTTGCCATTTGCAAGGTCGTACCGTAATGATTCAGTATCACTGCTTAGTGTTCCTGAACCTCTCCATAATTCAAGAGCCACATAATCTCCTGTGGCCATGCTGCCCCATGCTTGAATGTGGAACTGACTTGAGACGTAGTTGCTTGAGTAGAAGATACTTCGGCAAATGTACCACCCGTAGTAAGCGGGCAATTCTCCATCACCTTGTGAGTCGACGTCACACTGAGGCGTATTTGTTTTGTAGCCTCTAAACAGTCGAGTTGCTTCTGCATTCGACGGATAATTGCTGCCAATCGTTGAATGTCTCCAGTGCTTTGTTCCAACTGCGGCGTTGTTTGAATCTTCGACCCATGAGCCTTGGCCGGTTGCTCCTCCGCCGTCTGCAGGGTATTTGCCTGAGAGGAACGTAAGGTCGTTGAATGAAGTTTTCGTTCCGTCGAAAGGATCACTGCTTACAGCGATTGGTAGAATTTCATCGAGAACGTCGTTCGTGTTTCGGTCATCAAGAGGATAACTCACTGTTCCTCTTAGGATGAGACCGCCACTGAGGTCGTTTGTTGTCGTGTTAAGGATTGAATGAGCAGCGGTTGGCGTCCATGTTAAGGTTTGAAGTTTTTCTTGGCCTCCAGTCATAGGCTCGGTAGTCCAAGAAAACGTCTCCATGACGAATCCGATTGGGTGAACGATTTCGAGTGTCGCATTTGTTGTCTTTTCAATTTGAGAATTCCCAAGACGCTTGACGTTCACAGAGATGGTGATTTTTTTATCCTGAAAAGTGTAAGGTTGAATCGTTCCATCTGATTGAACCCAGGTCGACATGTTCTCTTGTCCAAATGTGATATCCCAAATGGTGAAATCGTCATTTGAACCACCTCGGGCAGAGGCGGCGTGACTTGTTGGAGCAACCATCAACGCTGCACTTTGCATAAGAAAAACAAGAACAATCAGTACAGGGCTTATTCGACGCATAGTCTTCACTACTATGGCGAGAATGATTTCACATAAGAAATTCGTGTTTGATTGTGTCGGCAAAAAACCTGCGACATCAGTCAAATTCAATATTCTCGAATCCTCGTATGGTGAGGTCAGAAGAAGTGCCGTGAACATCACCCTCATCGATTGAATTGATGAAATCGTGAGTGTCAATGTCGTCGTATAGATCTAATGCTTCTTCGAATTGAATATCATCATTTGAAAGATGTACGTTCTCCTTGTCAATCACATCTGCAACTTTCATGCTTGGTGAATCAAATTGGATGGGCGTTCGGATGTTTTGAGCCGAGGTTGCAAGTTGTGTGGCATTTGCTGTCTGCGATGCCGCAGTAGAAGCAATTTGGGATTGCATAGCAACATTCGCAGCGGTGATGGTTGCAATGCTTGCCGTAGCAGTTGCTGCAATTTGTGCACCTTTCGCCAATGCTACTGCAACTCTTGTAGGCTCTTGGCGTTGGAGCGACTGGGCATATGCGGTGTTCATCCACTCAGGTGGCTCACCCGATGAACCGCCGAGGACGGCGAGTGTTGTGAACGCTGAAAGTGGCATAACAGCGAGTGCTGTGAGTAAATCGAGGAATGATGAATTAGGGATATGTTCGACAGAGAGCAAATTTTCAAGCAGTTTTTGCTCAAATTGAATGTTCAAGTCCGCTGAGGAACCTAGGGTTCCTAGGACCACAATGTTGGCAATGTGACCCATGGTCCATATGAGCAAGACCGGTAAGAAGAGTGACAATGGTGCGATAGCACCAATCATTTTTCTTGTAACCGAGGCAACAGCAATGTATTTTCTTGCTGCATATGGGAAGATTTTCATCGTAAACAAGAGGCAAACGATATACAACATCATTGCAAGTTCAAGTCGTCGATGTTCATGAAGGACCGATTCTGGAATAAGAAGCACAAGGCTCAGAGGAAGCGTAGCCAGCAGGATTTGAAATGGAATGGCGAGAAGTACGAGACTTCCATGTGTTGAAATATGCGAGTGCCCGTTGCTGTAGCGGCTGTACGATAACATCGAAACTTTTGCATGTGGTGATGCAGCAAATTTTCCCCTCGATTCTTTTCGTTTCAAAGCACTTCGTTTGTTTCTTGAAAACCCTAAAGCACTTCTCCATCCTCCACTTTCGACAACCATGATTGGTCGAAATCCACCAAGGAAGAGAGCGAGACATAGTGCTGTCATCCCGTAAATAAGGGACGCAATACCAATCCAAGGAATCATATCAGCATGGAAAGAGAGGGACATGTTTTCGCCTCCAAAATCAAATTGAAACAGGTAATTGACAGAAAAAGCGGCAAATGGTGTGATGAAAATTTGTGCAACGACAATGATAGTTAGCCAAAGTCGAGTGGTCAATGGACCAGAAGCCCTCGACGATGTCATAGGGATGGCTTGAACGGTTTGCTTTCTCAAGTCTTCCGATAATTCGTCGTAAATCCGTCGTTTTTCATTCTTCTTCATCGTTGTCGAGGATACGAGCAATCGGGTAGCCATCTGAAATCATGAGCCGAAGGAGCCCGAGGAAGAATCCTTCGGACCGCTTTCTTCCTAGGTCAGGGCGTTCCATCTTCTTGAGTATCTTTCCGCATGAATCGCATTGTACGCTTGTGAGGTGCCATGAAGGTGTAGAATATTGGCAACATGGATTCTCTTCTATAGAATTTCGAATCATCTGGAGCTCATTGGCTAGTCCAAGATGCCATGGCCCTCTATCGCCAAGTGCAAGCAATTGTAGCCTTGACAATGTGAACCAACCAGCGCCGATCCATAATCCGAAACCAAAGGGTCCAGAACCCCAACGTAAACTGAGGTAACCAAACAAGAGAATGACGACAGCGAGTGCAATGCCTCCATGGTAGAATTTTCGCAAGTGGAGAATTCTTTGGGTAAGAAAAGGGGACAATGGAATTGGTTCGGGATGGGGTGGGAAATGTTTGTTGAAACCTTTTGTTCGAGTAACAAAAAGCGTAGGTAATCGTGGACCGAGTGTGCCAATCATGAAACCGATACCGGAAATCGTTACCTGTGCAGCGATTGACATTCAACTCATCCTTTTCTTTGACGTAATCGGTGAATGGTTTGTTCGAAAATATCCATGCCACGATGGATATCATCCACACCGATTGTAAAAGCAAGTCGAAGGTGCCCTTCACCGGAAGCACCAAATGCGGAACCAGGTGAACATAACACACCATCTTTGAGCAATTCCATAGCTACTTCTTCTGAGGTCATACCAGGAACAGTCACCTTTGGAAAGACGTAAATTGCACCTTTTGGCTTGTGGCATTCAACACCATCGATGGCATTGAGTCTGTTGACAATAATGTCACATCGCTCTTTGAAAGCATTGGAAATTTGTTTTGGATAGTCCTGTGCTTTTTCCATTGCGGTAAGGACGGCATATTGCATCGCATCATTTGAGCAGGCTGATATGTAATATTGCATTTTGATGACATTTTGCATCAATTCAGGGTGAGCGGAGATGATGTAACCAATTCGCCATCCCGTCATTGCGAAGGTTTTGGAGAAGGAATTCACTACGGCCACCTTGTCGTAACCACATCCTAAAAATGAGACATGCTCGCCATCGAAAATGATCTTGTCGTAGACTTCGTCTGAAAGAATCCACAAGCCTTTCTTCTTTGCAAATTGAAGCAAGTTGTCTCGTTCTGCTTCAGTAATTGTTGCTCCTGTTGGATTGTTCGGAAAGTTGTACAGGATGGCTACCGTTTGTTCGTCGCACAATGCTTCGAGTTCCTCAACTTGAGGCACAAAATTGTGTTCAAATGAACATGAATAAAATTTGGATGCACCACCTGCAATTGAAACATCAGGTCCGTAAAGTGGGAAGTAGGGTTCTGGAAGAAGGACATTCTTCCCTTCTTCAACAAGGGTCATGAAGAGATTCATGAGGGCACTTGTTCCAGACATTGTGATGCATACATTTTGCTCAGTTAATCCGGGTTGCCGTCCACTCCATTCGTCAGCAATTTT
>CAZWXR010000068.1:4799-8290 GCA_964637985.1 uncultured Candidatus Poseidoniales archaeon | reverse complement strand
GTGCTTCAGAAATGACTGAGGAGATTGAAGAAACACAAGAATACCTTCAATCTTTGAGGGATGTCGATGTTGAAGAAGAACAAAATGACGACGACTCTATTGAGGTTGAAGAATAGAAAAGGTGAGCGTATGGAGAAACAAGCTGCACTTGACAAATGGTTCCTTCGACAGGACATCATTGACAAGTTGGTTGCCGTAGGCGAAGATTCGACATCTGCCTCCGAGTTTTCCGATAGAATCATGGCATTTGCAAGTTTTGAAGAAGCAGAATATCAAACATTGAGCGATCCTTTTGATCGGTCTGTCGCACTAGTGTTTTCACTTGTAAAAGAAGAACAATTCAATGCTTGGAATATCAATCTCGAGTCATTTTTGAAAGAATTTACAACTCGAGTAAAGCAGGAAGCGGAAGCATTGGACCTGCCTGCTTGTGGCCGCCTAATACGTATGTCATGGGAAGTTTTGCATCATCAATCATCTGAATTATTTGAGAAAATTCAGTATTCAGAAGAAGAGTTTGAAGATGAAGATTTGCACTTTTCCTGGCAAGATGAATATGTAGACGAAGAATATCTGTTCACCCAAACAGTCCTTGAAGGAAAAAGCGAAGAATTTCTCCCTCAATTCTTCGATGGCAGAATTCGACGTCAAGAAGGTCGAAATGTCACATTAGCAGAATTACTGGCAGCATTCAAGGACGCAGCGGATGATGCAGAAATGGTCAAACAGCGTGAGGAAATGCGAATATTGAACAAAGCAGAACTCGACCAATACATGTCAAATGTCGATGGGAGAATGCACAATGAAGACCTTGAAGGTGATATTCTGCGTTCTTGGCAAGCAATACGTGGCGTAAGTAAATCCCGAAAGACCACAAAAGTTGCAATTGACGATGTCGTCGATGGACTCTATGAATTGAGTGAAAAGCATGATGATAGTCATTTAGAGGCAAAGGTGAGTGCATTCATTTCGGGGCTTTTTTTAACCCACAGAGGATTCATTTCAGTCTCACAGTCAAGTGAGTCAGAACCTATTTACTTTGAAGATTTACATCCTGATATCGATGATTTTGATACAATTCTCAATGTAACGAAATCGATGATGGATGATGCATCAGAGGAAATATCTTCAAACAAAACAGGACATGAACTCTATCTCGAAAAATTGGCAAAACGTGCTGAAGAACAACGGCAAAGAGAAGAGAGAAAACGACTGAAGGAACAGAAAAGCGAAGAAGTAGATGAAGAACAATCTCTTCTCGATGAGGATTGGTTGGTGGAATAATGGAATCCAATGAAGAGATTCCCCTTGAAACTTTGCTCGAGGCAACAATGTTTGGTGCAGGTCGATCAATGTCGGTCTCAGAATTATGTGAATCATTAGGTTATGATGAAGAGGAAATGCTTGACTCCCTTAGTGCCCTACAAGCAACACTGCGTCGGAGGAGGTATGGTGCATTACAACTTTCGGAAATAGGTCAGATGTGGGCCTTGGAAGTCAAACCTTCGATCACACAAATGCTTCCAAAAGATGTCAAACCTGACATGCCTCAAAAGTTATTGAAAGCAGCATCACTTATCGCATATCATCAACCGATTGCTCAGTCAAGATTGGTGGACATGCTCGGGCCTAAAGCGTATGACTATGTTCGAGAGTTAGCTCAAGCGGGTATGATCGATCGTCGTAAGGATGGCTCAACACGTCGTTTGACAACAACTCGGAGGTTTGCAGAACTTTTTGGCTGCCCTGAAACAGACAAAAAGAAGGTAAGAGATTGGTTCAGAGCGAAAGTCAAATCTTCGGGAATCCTCGACTCATTACAAGATGAGCACTTGGTCTTACAAGAAAATGAAGATGAGCAGGAAAACTAATTCTGCCTCATTTCGTTAAGCAAATCGTTCACCAGTGTTTGTGTGATTTGACCCTGCTTTGAGTGAATCCGTTGAACCAATTCATCGATTTCATGCTCAAGAGCACCCGATGTCATTGCCATATTTTTGACATGTAATTTCATATGTCCTTTTTGGATTCCATCAGTCGCCAGTGCCCGCATAGCCCCTAGATTTTGAGCCAGTCCTGCACTCACCATGATGCCTGCTAGTTGACGAGCTGATGTGATACCTAGAATCTTCAAATTTGCCATCGCTGTAGGGTGAACTTTGGAAGCACCACCGACAATACCAACAGCAATTGGCACTTCGATTGAACCAACCAAATTTCCATCCACATCCACGGACCATGTTGACATCGATGTGTATTGCCCTCCAATCGATGCATAAGCGTGACAACCTGCTTCAATCGCTCTCCAATCTTGGCCACATGCTACTGCTATGCTACTAATTGCATTCATGATTCCTTTGTTATGCGTAGCTGCACGATAAGGATCACCTTTTGCAAAGAGGTACGCTTCCATGACTTTCTCAATGACCTCTGAGCCGGATTCAACCGAGCCATCGTGACTCATCTCTTGGGGTGTGAAGATGGCTGTTGAACGTGCAAGTCGATGGGTTGCTAGATTCGATAGAATCTTGAGATGGGCTCTTCCATCTGTCAGTGATTCGAGAAACGGTGCAATTCGCTCCGCCATTGAATTGACAGCATTTGCACCCATAGCATCTTGGCAATTGATGTGCAAATGAACGATGACCATGTCCAATCCATCCACTGAGAGCCTTCTACAATCGATGTCTTTACAACCGCCACCCAATTCAATCATTTTTGATTCGACGTTATTTGCTTTCTCGATAATCTCTTGCTTTGCATTAAGGATGATTTGAATCGCTTCATTTCCGTCTTTCAGGTCAAGCAATTGAATCTGGCCAATCATCACAGGGTTATCGATATCAGTTTGGAAACCACCGGTCGACCTACAACGCTTAGCTATGTTTGATGCAGCGGCAACAATACTTGACTCCTCGACACAAAATGGAATGATGTATTCTTGCCCATCAATGAGGAAGTTCGTTGCTATTCCGACGGGAAGAGACATGGTGCCAATCACATTTTCGATCATGTTGTCGGCTTTATCACGAGTTAAGCCGTTCTCGGTGTCGAAAACTGATAATTCATCTAAGCTCATGCCGGTGCTGTGTGAAATTGCTTCCATTCTTTGGACAACAGATTTGTTGTACAATCCGGGGATTCGGCTGTTGTCGACAGGCATGCCCATTCCTCTAAACGATTGGTGAATGTCTTGTCATTTCAAGACGACGGCATGAAGATTTGGATGAAATTAACGCGTTAATATTGCGTTATTAACCTGTTAGTGAAGCGTTAATGTGAGGCAAATAATGTGACTGGCCTCCACCATAACACATCATAACACATGCGATGATGTATAAATCGAATAGAAAGAATATATACTATGATTATTGATGTTGAAATATGGCTAAAGTTTGGCGTCATCTTCAACTTCCACACGTTCATCAGAACCCATTTTCGATACGCCCCCTGTCAGCAGAAGACTCGAATTTATTTGTTGGACGCCAGGA
>CAZWXR010000068.1:0-4699 GCA_964637985.1 uncultured Candidatus Poseidoniales archaeon | reverse complement strand
TTTCGATACGCCCCCTGTCAGCAGAAGACTCGAATTTATTTGTTGGACGCCAGGAAATGCTTTCGATGTTTAAGCAGTTTATCTTAAGAAAATCATCTCGACAGATATTGCTCGTCGGACCATACGGTTCTGGGCGTTCTTCATTGGTTCAATGTTTAGAGCCAATTGTTTCTTTATCTGCATATATCGATCATCTCAATGCCACTCATCCTGGGCATAGTTTGCTTCAGTCAGTGTTTTCACAATTTTTTGAATCAGAACCACCGCAGACAAGAAGCGAAGTAACAAGTGCACTCGTAAATGCTTCTTTCTCATCAGATAGAGCTCCTTTAATCGTTCTTGATTTTCAATCTGGCGACACATCGACGCTTCACGTCGCTCTACGAGATACACTTGGGGTACTTGAAAGGACACAGGCTCTTGTCATCATGATATGTGATCAAAGGCAGCGTCAGTTATTACCTGTAGAATTGGCACAACCGTTTGAAGAATTTACCATGCCTCGATTCACCCAAAACGATGTGATTCAACTTGTTGCAACGCGACTTGAATCGGTGGGGCATCCTCATTTTGAGTTAAGTGTAGATGCAGCAAATGAAGTGCTGGAAGTCACAGATGGCTATCCAAGGAGCATCTTACAACTGCTTCGAAATCATGTTGATGAACAGCACAGAGAATCAGGTCGTGAAATGGCATACAAACCGATACAAAGTGAATTTGATGCAAGGCCAGAATTGAGAAACGAGCCGGATATGTTACACAAATTCAGGGGTACTTTTCAAGAAGAAATTGAAGAAATGCATATTGAGGAGGTCGAGAGTTCTAACGAACCAGTGCCCGACAATATTATCGATGCCTCTATGCCTTGGCATGAGAGAGATTCTTTCATTGGTCCTCAAGACAATCAACTCTTCGATTTGGATCTCGAAGAATTAAAACAAGACATCGAAGATGATGAACCACTTCTTGCATCTCCCGCTGTCGGCTCATTTGCACATGAAATACCTGATGACCCTCCAAGAGTGTTCACAGGTGCGTTTAAGAGCCTACGAAGTCGAAATATTTCAGCCTTAGAAGAAGAGAAAAATGTGACAAATGAGGAAAGAGTACTGGAATCAGATGAAGAATTTGTATTGACGACGTCGATTTCGGCACCACTTCAAAATGAGGATGATGAACAAAATATATTTGATCATCAAGGTATGGAAAATGAATTCAACATTCAAGACGATGACGTATTCGACCAAGTTGAACCTCAATCCGTCCAGCCTTCAATCGAACATTCGAATGAAATTTCAACATTGATTGGACTATTGCAGGGTCTCATTCAAACAAATCAAGAGAAAGATGCTGTGTTGCCAGCTCATGTCATCGAGATGTTATCACGCCACCACATGCCGAAATTGGGCCATCGAAATGAGTATCCGTTGAATGGAATGGCCTTACAGCGGTTGTCATCCACAGAAATCTATGTTGTCACTATCGCAAGTAAGCGAATGTTTTCACCTTCGGATGAAGAGATGCTTCGTCATTTGAACATTCGACGTTCAAGGTTATCACAAATTGCAAACTCGCTTCTGAAAGCAGGAATACTGACTTCAAGAATGGTGGGGCGGAAAAGTATGTATACACTTACAAACAACGCTAGAGCACAGTTAGTTGTTTGGTCGAACGCTGAAGGAGGTGCTGCAGAATGACCTGGAAAATCTCGTGGTCTTGGCAGGCACCTTCTCGTATTGCTTCAATTCTCGCAGTCGATGAAGGTATCATCGTCAGTTCTGGACTTCAATTGACATATTTGGACGCCGCTGGGAAGGTGACTTGGACAACGAATGTCCCATTCAAAGTTCATGGCATGGCTGCTCAATCAGGTAACTTAGGCGTTCTATTAGCTCATGGATTCTACTTGTATTCTCTCACAACGTCGAAGCAAATCACTGATGGAAGAAGCACTCCATCTGGATTCAAGGAGATTATTGCTAGGCCAGGAGGTGGTTGGGTTCTCTCTTGCCGAAAAGGACAATTGCATCTTTTCTCACAGGAAGGGCGAGGAATTCGAAGGATGGAAAGCGGCTCAGTTCGAAGGTTGCTTGGATGGCTTGACAGGGAGCATTTGCTATGGCAAGACAACGACGGTATCATTTGGTGCGGTCGCTTAACTGGAAATGATAAAAAGCGAATGTTAGAAGACCGAACTTGGAGTTGGATCTCCACATTGCATGATGGACGTTTGTTGCTCCAAAGTAGCGATGGGGCTGTTTGGGAAGGCGTTCCTCATCCATTTGGGTGGGATAAGTTAGAATGTCTTGAAACAATGTCCATTGAACCGATGAATTCTGTACGAACAGGCGACGGTTGGTGGACATTATCCCTCCACGGTGAACTTCATCATTTGGGCGATCTTGAACAAAATGAGCAAGACCAAACTTCAATTCTTGGTAAAGACATGGATTTAGGGGACCTTTTATCGAACAATATAGGTGATTCGATGTTTACGGCTACTCGTGAGGGATTAGTTCGCAAATGGGTTGCACCTCATCTATTCGATGTTGAGCGTCAAAGTAGGTACAAGGCTGCAGCAGATGCGGCAATGGCGAGAAATTGGGAAAAACGAAGACAGATGTTTACCAGAGCCCAAGAAGCAGAGGACCTTGGTAAAGTCTCCCTTGCCATTGAATTGTATGAAGCATTGGGCCGGAAGGAAGATGTGAAACGATTACTTTCAAGACAGAAAGGAGACGATATTGATGATTGAATCTGATATATCTAAAGGAAGACTTGTTCATTATCTTGATTTAACAAGATCAGCAAGAGAGAAAGTTTCGCTCATTGGTGAGTTGAGTGCAGAAGAACAGAAAAAAGCCAGCACCCTCCTAGAGATGGCCGATGCTTACATTTTTGATGCTGGATTTTTTTTCGAGAAAGGAGATTATATCCGTTCTTTTGGTGCTATAAACTATGCACATGCTTGGATTGATGCCGGTGTGAAATTGAAACTTCTCGATGGACACGGTGATGATGTCCTTTTCACATTACCATGATCACACAGAATCAACCAAGTGTAATCGGTGACCTTTTCGAACTTCTAGAATTGGAATATTGAGTTGATATGCTCGCCTCTTGAGTTCCACATCGACTGTGAGTAAGGTAGAATTGTGTTGAAGCGCAGATTCAATGAGCAAATCATCTGTGTGTCTGCCTTCCATCTCGGATGTATCTATGACAACAGCCTTGTCTTTGAGCAAATCAAGAAGCATTGTTGATTTTGATATGGTTCTCTCTTGTTGCAAGACTTCTAATTCTTTGAGGACAACATCGAGGACAATCCATTGAGGCTTACCCAAATACCGTTGTGCTTCGTTGTCGATGTTGATACCCGAATGACGACATGCAACCCAACCACAAGCGTCGATGAGTAATGATTGCACCAAGGACACCATTCCTCAAAGAATTGTGCCGTAACCAATGAGTCTCCATCGAGAGCCAACCCGACGAGAAAGGGATACGCGTTGTCCTGCATCAGCACAAATAGGGAGGCGTAATTCAAGAGATGTTGTGCCCTTTTCTACATTTCGAGTTACGCCTACGGATGTGGCTGTAGCAACGTTGAGCATGAGCATCTCATTATTTCGTAATGGTTGAACGACTTCTGCTGAGTTATCATTTCCTGAGACCATGTTCTCCATCAGGTGAATTTGGATTTTCACTGTGGAGTGGAGCGGAGGCAACTCATCTTTACGAGCCACGACTTGACCGGATAGATTATCCGAAGTTGTAATGGCTGGGTCGAGGAGCGTAGCCATGCCACATAGGCCACCTGCATGCATTGTATCAAGGCTATTGCCTCCACCTTGAAGCGAGGAAATTACGGCAGGTATTGGCTCCCAAGTCGATTTGTTTCCCTTCTCGATTTTTTTACCTGGGCCAATAACAATCTCATCACCGACCTTGAATTGCCCTTCAACGATACTTCCACCGATGACGCCACCTTTCAGTTTACTTGGTCGAGTCCCTGGTCGATTGATGTCAAATGACCTTGCAACATACATGAGTGGTCGGTCATCGAGGTTCTTTTCAGGGGTTGGAATATATTTCTCAATCGCTGCAATGAGAACATCAAGATTGACATCATGGTGTGCAGAAACGGGAATCACCGGGGCATTCTCAGCAATTGTCCCTTTGAGGAATTCTTTGATTTCTTGGTGGGATTCTAATGCACGTTCTTTGGAAACAAGGTCGATTTTGTTTTGTACAACGACGATGTTTTGAATCCCCGCAATTTCAAGTGCCATGAGGTGTTCTCTTGTTTGTGGTTGAGGGCATTTTTCGTTTGCAGCAACCATGAGAAGGGCTCCGTCCATGATTGAAGCACCTGTTATCATGATGGCCATGAGGGTTTCGTGACCTGGTGCGTCAACAAAGGACACCACCCTCAGAAGTTCGTCTTCTACATCTTCGGCACCATCTGGTCGTCGACCAGTTGGATAGTAATCTCCTTCCTTGGTCTGATAAAATGCAGTATCTGCATAGCCCAATTTAATTGAAATGCCACGCTTACGTTCTTCAGAATGAGTATCTGTCCAAACACCAGAAAGTGCTTGAGTTAGCGTTGTTTTACCATGGTCAACGTGACCAACTAATCCGATGTTAACAATGGGTTGAGTTGGTAGCGTCCTGGACATTGTCCCCTCACGCTCCT
>CAZWXR010000067.1:0-8374 GCA_964637985.1 uncultured Candidatus Poseidoniales archaeon | reverse complement strand
GAAGTTCGTTTGTTTGAGGAGTGATTAGATGGGAAATATTCGACCAAGTTTCATTAAAGTACGTGCAATTCGATTAGTTGAAGAGCATGGAGAGAAGTTCACTGATGACTTTGAACACAACAAACACATGGTGACTCAACTTACCGATGTTGAATCTAAAAAATTACGAAACTGGATTGCAGGATACGTAACTCGATATCGCCAACGAAGAACTGACTAGGTGGATTTGTTGTGGCGGTCCGAGTCGATTGGGACCGCCAGCCAGTCAGTGTCCATTGCAATGATTCGCCTCCCCTTGAACGATTAATTGAATTCCTTCGTTCAAAATACAATTGTCGAAAGCACTCCGTTATTATGAGGGACAGAGAGAACGGTGCTGGATATCTTTTTTTCGTGTATCAAAATCTTGACCCTCGATGGATTATCTCATTTCAAGAAACGGAGGTGTCGGAATAGGTGAAAGAAAGGACATTCCGTTACCAGCATCGACGTTTACATTGAAGATCATTCTCGTCGGCACATCAGTTGAGGGAAATGCAGGGGCAATTTGTCGTGCAATGTTGAATTATGGGTTCGACCAACTTTCCTTTGTTCAACCTCTGTGTGATATTTACTCTACTGAAACCCGAAACAGAGCAAAGCATGCCCAACGTGTCCTCGATGAGGCGTCTGTGTATGATACTCTTGACGAAGCGATACGTGATTGTTCCCTTGTATTTGGTACATCAGGAAAACGAGAGACTGGTGATAAAACAGCGAAACGACATTTTCTTTATCCCTGGGAATTTGAACAACGAATCTCTTCGTTTCATGGAACAATTGGACTTGTTTTTGGTGAAGAGGGCAAAGGATTGTCATCAGATGACCTTGCGAAATGTGATGACCTTGTGACGCTTCCAACTTGGGAAGGGTATCCAATAGCCAACTTAAGTCATGCAGTTTCGACGATCTTGTATGAACTTCACCGCGGCCGAGTTCTCGCAAATTTAGGTTCCGACCCTGGTCTTCCAGAAATAGTCCCACTTGAGAGAACTATCCCGCCAAAACTTCGTAATATTCTCAATCAAAGTATCGACGAGTTAGGTGAGGTGCTCCCCGGACTTGATGAGCGTGGCGAGTCATTTTCCTCTGTACTCAAGAGGGCAGTTCTCCGTTCACAACCTACTGAAGATGAAGCGACTCGCCTCATAGGTGGTTTGGTCGATGCAACAACTGCACTTCAAAAAGTCAACAATGATGAGCGATGGCTTAAGGACCGCAGACGTAGAATCAACGATTAATCTCCGTACCAAGATGCGGTACTTTTTGGTGTTTCTCGACAGTGCATTGCTACTAATTTCAAAGTGTTGCTGTATGATGTCTGTATGTGTGGATGAACTTGCTCAAAGGCCCATTTAGCAAGATTTTCTGCGGTGGGAATAAAGGGAACGATTACAGTTCGATGTTCTGTTGGCATTTGTTTGAGCAGTTCGAGCAACTCCGTATCTTCATTTGAAACAATGAATGCATGGTCAATCACATCGTGAACATGTATCTTGAGTATTTCTGAAACATCACTAAAGTCAATGAGCATCCCCTCTTCTGAGACGCCTTTGCTCGTAATGATTTCACCCTCGATTTCAGCTTCAAAACGGTAACGATGACCATGAATGTGTTTGCATTTCGATTTGTGATTTGGTACACGATGTCCTGTATCAGTTTCTATAAATCGCCTTATTCTCGTTGTCATTTTTATTCCTCCACACCTGTAAAATTCATCGATACTGAATTAATGCAATATCGTTCGCCCCCATGTTGCTTAGGTCCATCTTCAAAGACATGACCTAAATGTGCATCACAATGTTTGCATCGAACCTCGACACGGATCATTCCATGACTTCTATCTTCTATTCGGACAATGTCAGCACCATCCATTTCTGTGTGAAACGCTGGCCATCCACATCCCGAATCGAATTTGGAGCCGCTATCAAATAATGGGTGATGACAACACTTGCAAGTGTATGTTCCTATTCGCTTTTCATGAAGTAGAGCACCTGTATATGGGCGTTCTGTTCCACCTTGCCGTGTGACATAATACTCGAGTTCAGACAATGTATCTTTGTACCTTTCATCTTGATGTCTTCGTTGAATTTCTAATGCATGATGTAGCACATTTCCCCAAGAATCTTGATACTCTATGGGGTCTTTTCTTCCGATGTCGTGAAACGCTAAAATTCGTTCAATGTCGGAGCCTGATTTGCCTGAGGAACGCCCCATAGAATCTGGATTGTATGAGGTGAGGGTATTTACGAACACCTCATTGAAATCCAAGCCAAGAGTTTCACATGATGCCAATGCATCTTTGAGTATTGTTGATTTATTCCCATGAAGGTATGGAAGGTCAAATGAAACTTTTTCACTGTCCCAATTTCCAAGAGTAAAAGCATCATGAATTGCATCATAAAATTCTGGCCGACAATCGGGATAAATTGCATGGTCGCCACTATGGACGCCTAAACCGATCTTTACATTCTCGTCGTGCTGAATTGCAATTGAGAGAGCCTTTCCATAAATCAGTGATGAGAAAATTGCATTCCGATTTGGCACAACAGTTGCTTTCATTTGTTCTTCTTCGTAATGGCCTTCCGGTATCATGGCGTCATGAGACAAAAGAGCACTCGTAAAGAGGCTCATCGCCGATGATAAATCTGCAATTTCATGATTAATATTACAACCAATTTTTTGAAGCAAGGCAATGGTTTTCTTCGCACATTCAATCTCAAATGAGTGTTTTTGACCATAGAGAAATGAGACAGCAACAACATGGTAACCATTTGCTAGATATCGAAGAACGAGAGATGTTGAGTCCATGCCTCCCGAAAATGAAACAACGACTTTTTGAATCGCAACCATTACTTTACCCCCATCCATTTGTGAGTTTGAAGAGATAATCTCCACTCAGAATTTTGTTTTACTACTTCTTCTGTATCACAGAAGTGCTTCCCGTTCCACTCAATCGTTTCATGTTCCATATAGCAAGGTTGGAGATAGAGGTGGTCAAAACCCTGCTTTAATTCATCATACATGGAAAGGTTTTGTCCGACATACACACATTTTAATTCGTTTCCAATACGCTGTTTAATTGAAGCATTTGGATACAATTGGTCTTTGGGCGAAATTGTAATCCAGTCAACCAGCCCTTCAGGTATCTCAATCGTACCATTGCTTTCGATTGACAGTAAATACCCTCTCGATTTCAATAATCGATGAAGTGGCCACAGGTCATTGAGCATTGGTTCACCTCCAGTGAAAATAATATTCTTACAGTTGAATTTCATTACTTCAGAAAGAATGTCAATGGCATTCATGGTTGAATATGTTTCAAAATCAGTATCGCACCATTCACATTTCAGATTACATTTTCCAAACCGAATAAAGACATGAGGGATTCCAGTTCGATGTCCTTCGCCCTGAACTGAGTGAAAGATTTCAACAACATTGTATTCCTTTGCAAAATCCGAAACTAAATCTTTGACCTCTTCTCCAGAAATGCCACAATCGACCATTAATCTCACCTACTATCCGATTAATTGAAATAATTCTGAACGTGCTTCTGCTTTGTCAAAAAAGACACCTCGCATAGCAGAAGTTGTCATAACTGCGTTCTGTTTTTTGACACCACGACATTGCATGCAACCATGTGATGCTTCAAGGATCACCGCAGAACCCAAAGGTTTCAGATGTTGTTCTAAATCATCTGCAATAGATTTGGTGATACGTTCCTGATTTTGTAGCCGTCGTGCGTGAAGTTCAACAAGCCTAGCAAGTTTGCTGATGCCGACAATTCGGTCAACTGGGATATATGCAACATGTGCAACGCCGTTAAATGGTTGCAGATGATGTTCACAGGTCGAAGTGAATTCAATGTTCTTGAGAAGGACAATCCCGTCGTATTCCTCACCGTTGAATGTGGCATCGAGAATGTCTGCCGCTGAATCTTTATAGCCTGCAAAAATTTCATCCCATGATTCAATGACCCTTTCTGGTGTTCGCTGCAATCCTTCTCGATGATGAGCACCTTCGCCCTCAAGATACTCAAGTAAGGTCTGTATGGCTTTTTCTGCTTCTTTTCTATTTGGCATTTCAAGCACCTCTGCCATGCCGTTCATCAATTTCGTCAAGTTGGTCTAGGAGTTTTCGACAAGCTGTTCGTATTGCATCTGCTAAACTAATGAATTTTTTTTCGTCACCTACATGGATTCTCAAATCATCCACGAGTTCTTGAGGCATGTCTAGTGATATCTTAGGCATGATTTGCCGTCGATTGCATATTATTATAATATTACTCAAATAATATTGAATTCAACAAATGAAACAACAAAAGGTTGAAAGAACGCCTAACATACATAGAAACCATGCAGGCAATAGCACCCGATTTAGCAATGCTCAAAACATTGAGGGATGAATCTGGTGAACCAATGACAATCGGATTAAAAGATGATGAAATACTTCGTTTTTTGGAACTCGATCCTAGGTTAACTCTAGCTATTCATGGAGCAATTGAATACAAAAGTATTCTCGAAGAGGAATTAGGATCAGAGATTTTCTTGCTCTCGGAAAGTGAACTTTGTACTAAAGTCCAGAAAGGTTTTGTCAATTTTTATTCAGCACCCACGATTAACCCATATGTGCCACTCGCTGCAAATGGCCCGTGGATCATCACCTCACACGGAGCCGTAATTCATGACAATGGTGGTTATGGTATGCTCGGATTCGGGCATGGGCCTCAGCATGTTATTCAAGCAATGTCAAAGAATTGGGTGATGGCCAACGTCATGACGCCATCGTTTTCTCAGCTTCGCTTTGAAGAGCGCATGCGAAGAGAATTGGGTCACACAAGAGGGCATTGTCCGTTTGACCGATTTATCTGTATGAACAGTGGCTCCGAATCTGTCACCGTCTCGTGTCGAATTGCTGATGTAAATGCAAAATTACTCACTGATGTTGGTGGACGACACGAAGGAAAGGAAATTGTGATGATGGCAGTGGTTCAAGGTTTCCATGGAAGAACTGACCGTCCTGCTCAATTATCACACTCATGTATCTCAAAATATATCAAAAATCTCGCATCATTTAGAAATCGAAGCAATCTCATTTTAGTACCTGCAAACGACATCGAAGCATTGCACTTAGCATTTGATACAGCGGAAAAAAATAATCAATTTGTTGAATTATTTGCCATAGAACCAGTTCAAGGAGAAGGAAATCCTGGTCAAGAACTTGACCGCTTATTCTACGACGCCGCTCGTCAACGAACTCTTGAACATGGCTCGATTCTGTTGATTGATTCAATACAAGCTGGTCTTCGCGGTCATGGTTGTTTATCTCTCATAGACTATCCTGGTTTTCAAGACGCAGAAGTTCCAGATTGTGAAACCTGGTCAAAGGCTCTCAATGCTGGTCAATATCCACTTTCAGTGCTAGGTTTATCTCAACGAGCATCAGAATTGTATGTTACAGGAATTTATGGCAACACTATGACTACCAATCCCCGGGCACTGGAAGTTGCTAATTCAGTACTTGATAGTCTACATGGTGGTCTTCGAGATAATATTCGAGACCGTGGTATTGAATTCGTTGAGAAGTTAAAACAGCTCGTCGAAGAGTTCCCTGAAATTTGCTTGAAAGTACAAGGGACCGGTTTGCTTTGTTCGATAGAACTCGTCGAAGACACCCATCCAGTAGTCGGTTTTGATTGCGTCGAAACATGGTGCAGAAAGCGTGGACTTGGAGTGATACATGGTGGTATCAATGCATTGAGGTTTACATCTCACCTTGAGATTACATCTGAAGAAATTGACCTCATCATTGATATTCTTCGAGAATGTTTTTCTGATTTTTCTTTCAACTAACGCTTGTGACAAGATCTTCTCGTTTAAATTGCCGAGCAGCATACAATGCAGCAGAACCAGCGTAGAGAATCGAAGTGATGACCCAAACAGCGATGTGCTCCGCAACAACTCTGTCCATCAACAATTCTCTTAATGCCAAAAGTACATTGACAACTGGAATCCCGAACCAAAACAATTCGATGTTGTCTAAGTTAATCACTTGACTGAACAATGCTGGAAAGAGGATAAACAATACAGCGGGCCCAAGAATGGAACCTGCTTCTTTGACGCTATGAGAGCGTATGGCGATTGCCAATTCAATTGCAACAACCATTATCGCAAACAGAACAACCGCAACAAAAAGTAAGATGAGACTCAGTGCTGATAAAGACGGTAGACTGAATAAATTCGTTGAAGCTAAATATGTGATTGCAAATAATAGGCCTGCGATTTGTAACGCAACACCAATAGCAGTTATTGTCCCAACGGCCAGCCATTTTCCAAGCAACAATTCTTTTCTTGAGCAAGGTAAACCCAAAAGTGCTTCTAAAGTTCCTCGTTCTTTTTCAGCAACTGTCATATCAATTGAGGGTTGAATGGCAGACGTAAATGTCCAAACTGAAAGGACGAGTGGAATAAACAATGAAAGCAGCATTCCAGATTGTTCGCCCTTTGTTGCGACATCGTTTGCTACGAACTCACCTTCCGGTTGAACCGGGTTGAGTGTCTCATCGATATCAAGGCCAGCACCTTCGATTCGATGTTTGATTTCATCTTGTTCCCATTGTTCTAAAATCAACAAAACCCGAGACCTTGATTCTAAACTGAGTTCTGATGTTGAAAGGTAGAAAAGCCCGTATGTGTATGTAATGTTGTCTTTTGATAGTTTGAGAATTGAGTCGATATGTAGGCCACGCAGTGCTTCAGTTTCAGAATCTGTGATTTGAGATACATTACTGTTCGATAAATCTGTATAGGTAATCATCAAATTTGAATCATTGAAGTATGTTTGAAATTCAGAGTTATTGAAGGATGTCTGAATCTCAATGTTTAGTTGCATTGATTGTCGTTCTTCTGCCTCAGATTCTAGTAGAATCGGAAAGAGAATGAATAATAGAGGAAAGAGAAGTAATGGAATAACAAGAATCGCAAGAATGGTCCTCCAATCACGTGCAAATTCTACGAGTTCTTTTTTTGCAATTGTTTGAACACGTTTCCTCGAATTATTCAGACTCATCACCACCTATTTGTTTTGGGGGTAATTTGCCAGTGAACAATTGTCTCCACCATGCGGACAGTCTTGTCGTTTTTTCTTCATGTTCAAACCGAGGACGTGCGTCATCTGATGTAAGGTGAACATATGCCTCTTCCAATGAGTTTTTATTCGTTGATTCAAGAATTTCCAAGACAGTTCCATCAGCCCGTATTTCTCCATTGTGAATGATGATGATTCTCGTACAAATTTGTTCAGCTTCTGCAAGTTGATGCGTCGAATAGATCACAGCACCCCTTTCGTCTTTTAGTTTCAAAATGAGTTTGCGTAATGTCCTCGCGCTTGTGATATCAAGTCCAGAAGTCGGCTCGTCAAGAAGAAGCAAATGAGGTGAATGTGCTAACGCACGAAGGAGAGCGGTCTTTTGCCTCATCCCTCGTGAGAAACCTTTGGTATGTCTTGATAATGCATTTGTCATGCCGAGTGGTTCGGCAAGTTGTGAAGTTCGTCGCCACGCAAATTCATCACGTACACCATACAACCGACTATGGTAACGGATGTTTTCCCAAGCAGTTAATCGAGAATACAATCCAGTAGATTCTGGTACGACACCAATTCGTTGTCTTGCTGTTTCGATCGTTTCACCATTATCGAATTTTATTTCTCCCGCCGTGGCATTGTACACCCCAGACAAGATTCGCAAAAGTGTTGTTTTGCCGGCACCATTGGAACCAACGAGTCCAATGATTTCGCCCTTTTTGATGTCAAAATTGATTGAATCCAAGACTTCCAATTCTCCAAAGTTTTTCGAGATGTTACGAGCCCTAAGGAGAATGTCTTCCATTTTCTTCAACTCGCCCTTCCTTGCTCAATGGCAAGGTTAAGGCCTGGATGCTTGCTTTCCAACTTCATAGCTCTCTCCAACTGGCCCCGAAGGTTTTGATGAATTTCTGCTTGAGGCACACCTGACTCTACTAAATTTGCAATCATTTCAATTGCACCTTGAATTGCACCAGCATCAAGAAATGCTTCGTTTGAGATAATTCTCTTTACTCGAAGTTCATCTAATCGCTGAGCAATAAAGCTGGATTCTTGTTTGAGTCGAGGTCCATCAATATGAGGTAACGCAAGTAAATGGTCAATGCAAGTTCTCATGATTCTAGTCAGGGGAAGTCGCAATATATGATTTGGGTTTTATTGTGATGAAACAAATTGTGATAGTCCAACCAACACCCCTCCTGTTGAAGATGGATGTACAAAGGCGATAAGGCAACCTCCTGCACCTTTTTTA
>CAZWXR010000066.1:4727-8576 GCA_964637985.1 uncultured Candidatus Poseidoniales archaeon | reverse complement strand
CACGAGGCATGGAACAGGGGTGCATTTGATTGGGAAACGTTCACCGTTGAGGTTCCACAGCGACGTGGAGACCCAATTCTTGTTTCAAGAGATGAAGGCATTCGACCAGATACATCGATTGAAAGCCTATCCGGCTTAAGGCCAGTTTTCGACAAAGAGGGACAAGTGACCGCCGGTAATGCAAGCACCATCAACGACGGTGCCAGTGCTGTTCTCATTGCAGACCGAGAATTTGCTCTACAACAAGGATGGCCGATTATAGCAACAATCATCGATTATTGTAGTTCAGGTGTTGAGCCAGAGCGTGTGATGAGTGCACCAATTTATGCAGTGAACAACCTGCTTGAGCGAAATCAATTGACTGTTGAGGAGGTTGATTTATTTGAACACAATGAAGCGTTTGCATCTGCGTCCTGTGCAGTGGCAAAAGAAGTGGGTATTCCAAATGATAAATTCAATGTTCAAGGCGGTGCAGTAAGCCTCGGACATCCACTCGGTGCGAGTGGCACACGTTGCTTAATCACCCTGCTTGGTGCTCTACGAGAGCGACAACTTTCATCTGGCATTGTCACACTATGTCTTGGTGGCGGTAACGCAGTAGCCATGTATGTTCGCATGGAATCATGACATTCGCTTTAGTTGAATTCGTACAACTTTTGCATGGCCTCGATGTAAATCCGATTCGTCCAACTCTGTTGATTCGACCTTTGCGTAAACAATCTCCATTTGAGGTGCTAAATGGCTTGTGAGTTCTTCGACAACAGTATCCAAATCGAACAGCAGGTCGAGTGACTTAGGCCCACCGCTCGACAAAGGGAGTTGGCTTGTATGGTATCCTTCCATGATAAAATTCCCACCAACTTTCAGAGCGTGCAACATACGAGGCATGTGAATACTTCGAACTTCGCTTGGCGTGTGAAACCAAGAACATGCAATCAAATCAAATGATTGGGGTTCAAATTTCCTCATCACCAAATCATCTACATCGTACTCGACGTTTACGTCATGTTCACGTGCAAGCAATTCACATTTCCGACGCCCTTGCTCTGAAAGGTCAAAAACGTGGCTATTCCATCCTTTTGTGGCTGCCCAAACTGCATTTCGACCTTCACCATCGGCAGGGAACAAGGCAGAATTTTCTGTTGGAACTTGTATCAATCTGATTCGTTCTGTTAACCAAACATTTGGCTCTTTTCCATAAGCGTAGACTTCTCCAGAGAATCGTTCATCCCATGCCGCAGCATTATTTCTTGCGTTCATTCTTCCTCACCTTCTTGAATTTTCTTTGGATTGAATAAACCATGGTCCGTTTCTATGTCACAAGCGCCGGGTAAAATGCCTAGAATATCATCTGTTGGAAGCCCAGTTGCTTTGTAAATTTGATTCGCAACCTGCTCTTTTTTAGTCAAACCTGGACGTAGAACTGCATACCTTTCACAAAGATTCGGAATGTGTTCAGGGGTTGAAGTGACAAGAAGGGGGATGCCATTGATGGCGATCATTCCGATGCCGATACGGAGGTGTATGTCCTTATACCACGTCCGCTGACCTCGAACAATAAATCCACCTTTCCCGACGTATTCGCCAGTTTGTGCTGTTTTCGAAACTTGTGCTGGTTTGACGCTGTACACCGTTCCATGAGCCCCCCCACTCGTCCATGCACGACTCCACGTAAGAGCCATCACAGCAGCTTGTTGCAACTTATTTTGATCAATGATTTCATCTTCGAGTTTGTCAGCAATTCTGTACGATAGAATTGAACTGGGAAGATGTACAGATGGTGACGGGTCAGGAACGAGCCCATGGTCTGAGCGTAGACTGCAGGAGGGAGCGCCGTGCAAATCTGCGTGGAGGTAGATATCTTGGTTTGAACAATGTTTCTTCACAACAGAATCGTTCCCTTTCGCATCCTTTCCACCAATCAACAAGTGACCTCCAGAAGTAATGGCCCACTTATACTGCTCAAACCAAAACTTCTTGGTTCGTTTTTTAGAATTGATTTTACCGCTTGATTCTAATTTTGCTTCTTTTTTCTTTGCACGCTCCAATTCAACCCGAGTGGTTTCAAGAGCCAAAATAGCACCTTGTGATTTGTTTTTGTGTTTTCTCGCTTTATCATAATAGACTTGGGCGTTTTGATGAACGCTTGCGCTCAAATCGATGTTTACCTTTTGACCGGGGTCACCTTGTTCATCACACAAGAGAAGGTCGATTTTTCCTTCTGCTGGGTAGACTTTTTCTATCCAAGGTATTGATTTGATGCTTTCACTAACGTTTGCCCATCCATTTCGTTCGATTGCTTCATTGGTTTGTTGTATGATTTGCTCGACATGTTCATACTGTTCTTGAAGAGATTGACCGATGGCTTGATGGGATTGGATTGTTTTTTCAAATTGTTCAAGGGAACGTTGTTGTTGTGTATATCGACGCTCTAATCGTTCAACGAGTGTTGAAGGTCCACGACCAGCAAAGGATTGGGCAAGTCGTTCATCTTCTCTTCGTTGATGAGCACTTGCATCATGAAGGCCGACCCATGCGTCGATTGCTTGGGAGAATGTTGGGTATTGAATGTGGTTATATTGTTCAAATTGGGGTAGTGAGATTGGACTGATTTCAACAATTGATTTTGATACATCTTCAAATTTGAGCGAGGAAACGTCTTCTGCATTCAAATTTGAATGGTCTTTCAAAATAAGATATCCTTCATCGCTTTGTTCAATCTGTTGAAGCGTGCGTTGAAGAGCGTCGTACACAACTCGAGGATCAACATCGGAAACTGCGGTTGATGGCTCATATTGACACGTGTAACAAATCGTGTCACTGAGTGTAGAACCAAGGTTCAATTTTCCCCCAAGTGTTCGGCCAAGGGGTTGGTCAGATTCGACAAGGAGTGTTGCAAATTGTTCAGGACGGAGAGAACGTGGCTCGACAGGTGGTGGTGGTGAATGATATTGATGCCCTTTTTTCAACACACGGTCAGCATATGAAGTACTTGTGAGTGCTTGAAGAATCAATTCATCCTCATCTGTTAACAACACATTTCCATTTTGGAACATTTCGACAAAGAGGATTCGAATCCCATGCTTTGAATCAAATGTAAATTTGAGAATTCTGTCGGCACCCACTTGGTCAAGAGCGAGCAATCTTGCATTTTTCAGATGTTTGCGCAGCACCATCGCAAATGGAGGAGGAGTCATCGGCATAGGACGGTCTTGATTGGAAAGATAGATTCGTTCACCTCGAATCATGATAATGTCATGTGCTGATGTATGTTTAGGGTTCATTCGCAATACAATCTGTTCATAATGTGGCATGTACGCTTTTTTGAGGTGTCCACCTACGAGGAATTGCATTTCTTTGCACATATGTGCAATGTCGGTTGAACTCATCGTTCCCTTCATGCACACCACCTATGTCTTGCTTTATGGGCCGTATAGAACTGGATACCCTGCATCTTTCCAACCAACAATTCCTGTCTCTAAATCACGCACATCGGTATAACCAAGGTCGAGTAATGTCTGAGCAGCAGTTTGACTTCTGTTCCCACTTCGGCAGTACAGTAGAATTGTTGTATCTTTGTCCTCGGGTAACTCGGAGGCTCGTGCATCAATCTCATTATGAGGGATTAACGTTGCATTGACGATGTGCCCATCATTCTCCCATTCCGCTTGGGTCCTCGTATCCAATAGATAGGCATCTTCAATTTCTTCAATCGCCTCATCGAACTCAACTGCATTCAATCGTTGCCATTTACCCGACGACTCACCAATACATCCAATAAGTGCCATGCTCAGAAAGAGAACCGCCAAAATGCTGCATTTACGTCGTATCGCCATATCTCTCAAGAAA
>CAZWXR010000066.1:0-4627 GCA_964637985.1 uncultured Candidatus Poseidoniales archaeon | reverse complement strand
AAAGAGAACCGCCAAAATGCTGCATTTACGTCGTATCGCCATATCTCTCAAGAAAATCGAGGGGGCGACAATGTATAAACTCATGTGGTACAATGACCAATAAGTCCGTTTCGAAGATCTTCAATCTCGAGTGAAGATGATGAGCAATAGAAGTGTGAGGAGAACAAAAACACCGAGGACTCCCGCAATCATCATTTGAGACTCACTGAGACCAAATGTACCATCATTTTCCATGTCATCACAATCTGATTCACAATCACCTGATTTTGTCGCATTTACATCTTCATTTTCTTGTGGTTCCTCAATTATTTCAACCTCATATTCACATGAACCATCATCTTGATTTGCCCAATCATTGTAATTGAGTGCTGATGAATCCATGCATCCCAAAACGGTTGGAGGAGGTAGTCGATATTCGCATAAACTTTCATTGTGTATATCTCCCGTCGGGTCGTAATTCTTTGCAGTTTCATTCATACATGTTTCAATTTCCTCAATTGGTGGTGGTGGATATTCACATGAACCATCATCAATTTCTGCAAGTTGATTGAAATTCGTAGCGGATTCATTGGTGCATCCTTCAACTGGCGGTGGTGCTTCAGGCTCATATTCACATTCACCCTCATCATGTTCAGTTGCCTCGGGATTGAAGTTAGTTGCATTTTCATTCATACATCCAACCACTGGCGGCGGCGGATATGTGCATGTTCCATCATCGACAGTAGCATTAGCGTTGTAATTGGAGGCAGATGGGTCTGTACACCCTTCAACATCTGGTTCCTCGATGAATATACATCCGTATTCATTCACTTCGATACCTTCGGCCGTATCTGGACACCAGTCGAGTGAATTATCAACGCCATCAAGATCATCATCCTCGATACAACCATCGCCATTGTAATCCCAAAGAGCATCGTGTGCTCCGTCATCGCAAGCGTCGATATATCGTTCAAGGACACCGTAATTGTTTAAATCAACATTCTGAAGCCTTGAATCATTTACTTCAAACCATTCCGATTTGAATGTTACTGGAATTCCATTTCTTGTCAGTCGTTGTGAAGGTGAGCCATCGGGTTCAAGTGGTATGTTGTATAACCAGTCAATCATTCCATCCCAACCGATTTGAGCCATTTTTCCATTCAGTGCATGTGTGATGAGAAATTGTCCGTTTGGCATATAGACGGCCCCAGACTGGAACCTTGGCCCCCATCCGGCTGGTAAAACCATGTGCATATCCGGTTGAGATGGTCCAAAGAATCCTGTCGTTTGATTGATGTCGAATGATGTGCCGTTTCTTGGTGGATGAAATAATCCAACAGAGCTTGGCCCCCACATTCGATTTGAGAAGTATGTGATTGCCCCTGCATTTGGATAACCTGGGGGCACGAACCTTGCATCATGTTGAACGCGGGTATGATGCTCGCTAGGGTCCCCACCATAATTTTGAGGGTTACCCCAGCGATAAAGAATATCGCCTCTGTCAGTTGAAGCATTTTCCCACGAAATGTTGTGGTCAATGATGTAGATTTCTTCTGTATGTCGGCAAGAAAGCATGATGTGGTCGTGAATTGGATCATAGTCAATGGAATTACAATGCAGCCAATCTGGATCATCAGCAGCACTATTTGGCCCAACAGCGTTAATGTCTAATTTGCCAGGGTTGAGCGCAATACTACCAAAGTTTGGCAAACTTGGGTCAACATCTTGAATGATGTGGTCAATAAAATGCCATTCCCAAACAACTTCTCCCAGCCCGGATGCGTCTTTTCGATATTCTATGATGGCATCTGGCCAAAGACCTTGTCCAGTGAGGTCCTCCTCATTTCTTCCTAGGTCAATTGCAGTTTGGTCATCGAGATATTCCCAAACGATAGCGATAACATTACCATTTGGTAACAATTTTGCATCATGATGAAGCCGAATATCGTCTGTGTTCTGTTCGACACTCCACAAGAGGTTGCTGTCAAAGTCTAAAATCTCCAATCTTGTCGCTCCACCTCCAGCTTGCATCCTCGTCGATGTTCCATCTTCAACATCAAGAACCCGAAGAAGCGTTCCATTTTCTCCAAGGTCAAGGCCAAATCCAGATGCTCTTTCTGCTTTGGAAGTCCACATGTGTCGAACTTCACCACGTTGGTCAATGAGGTATGTGTTCGTATCTGCATTGGTACTGAAGAGTGTGTATCCTTCCATCGTATCGTTGTTGCAGTGGAGAATCCCTGATTCAGCATTTTTATGTTGTTTAGAGCAAATGGGGGGAACAGGTTCTTTCCCTTGACTACTTTGAGTTTCTGCAGAGCCTATTCCTGCAAAAAATGTTGTACACATAAGGAGTGCCAAGAGAATGCTCAATCTTTTGTGTGTACGCTCAGAAGTATGTTTTTTGTTGTTTTTTTGTTGTTGAAATTGTTTAAACATGAAAGGGTTCGCATGTCATTCTAAGTTTAAGGATTTTGGAATTATGTGTTTTTCGTGCATGCTCCAACATTGTCTTTTTTAGACCAAAAAAGAAGATGTAAAGACCACTAACCCCTAATGAGCAAAACATTAGCCAAAGCATTATTTTAATTTTGAATCGGCACCCATTGTTGAGAATGTTGAGTAATTTTTCCTTCATGTTCAAGGCTCAACAAATGGGATAGGGTTTGGTCTTTTGCGAGTTCAGGATGAGCCTCCGGTGAATCGCTGTATGCAAATTCGGCAATCGAGTCTATTGATGTAAGACCTTGCTGAATTGCTTCAAATACCCGCTGATGACGCAGGGACCGATGTTTGATGTATCGAGTAAGAACTTTTTGAGGTTGGGCGATCACAGGACCATGACTTGGGAATATGAGATGTGGGTGATATGATTTTATTCGGTGAAGTTGTTCGAGGTATGTCCACATCTCACCAGAGTTTGGAGGAATGAGAATTGTCCCTACACCTGCCACCATATCGCCTGCAACAAGGCCAGCATCACTAATGAAACAAAGATGCCCAGGATGATGGCCTGGTGTGTGAAGCACAGTCCATTGTTGAGAACCAAGATGAAGAATTTCATCATCACGGAGGATGCGGTCTACTCGAATTTCTTTAGAACATTCTTTGCTCGCCCACACTGGTAAGTCAAATGCTTCTTTGAGCAAACCCTCATCTCCAATGTGGTCGGAATGCGTATGAGTGTAGGCTATTGCAATTGGCGTCCCTCTATGGCGTTCGGTTGCAGCAGTTAATGCCTCCAAGTCTTCTCGCATACGAATTGCAGGGTCAACAATGATGAATTCGCCTTGTGGGTCACCAACCAGATAACAATTAGTGTGGTCTGCAGGAGGAAGCGTTGCCGTCTTGATTGGCACAACTTCAACCCCGTGGGCAAAAAGGATGGATTTTCTTCCAGGAAGGCGTTCAACAATATCCTCGCTTGCCTTGACCATGTCTCCATCAAATCGTTTGAGCGTTCGCTCAATTTCCATTAAGATTGTCACAACCGGAGGGGCAATTTTCATTGAATATTGTCGCCAGAGTGCCAAGTACTCTGTTGGCGTTGCCCATCGCACATCCGTAAATTCTGTTTGAGGCTCGAGGTCGAGAACCAAATCCTTGGATTCATCGAGGCCAAGGTGAATATGCATGAACGCATTGTCAAATTGAACAGGGCCAAATGGGGGCGTGGTCCTGTGACTAAAAATTTGCAATCTCGACGTGTCTAGAGCAAGGTTTCGGTTTCGAATCAACTGGTGAAAACCATCTTTTTGTGAGAGAATGAGAGATCGCTGTTCGATTGGTAGTGTGATGATACCATCTTTTGTTAGACAGAGACCTAATTCTTCACTCATCTCTCGAAGGATACACAATTGATTTGCATCAATGTCAATTTCCTCAGACAGTTCACGGTCATGCCTCGAGACCCCACCTCCACAAAATGCCCAGTACTCTGGGAAGGCAAGCATCGTCGGAGCCCGTTTTCCAAGCAGAACTTCGACACCGTTCAAGCCATCTCGCGTGATAGTCATTGTGGCTGTTGGACGAGGTGGCTTTCGCTCAAACCGGTCAAAGCGAATGCCTTCAGGGACTTCGCTCATAGAACACCTTCAAGGCCCGTGACCTTTGAAGTGTTGCTTTCGGCGTTCTTCAATCACTCGTTCTTACGAATGAGGACAGCTCCCAGGAGACCGATAACGGTCATGAGTGCTGTAAATCCTGGAACAGATTCAGAGAGTGGGTTCTCATCGCTGTAAGCTTGTGCGGAGTTGCTGAACAATCGGACAGTGTTCCAGTCGACGTTAACGTCATCGCTCACGGTGAAGTAATCGCCTTCTGTGAGGGTTCCCGAATCGTCAGAGTCAAAGAAGAAGACGCCCATTGAGCCACCTTCAGCCATTGCATCAACCAAACTCACTGAGACAGAGGAGTCAGTACAAAGATACTCGTATTCATCTGTTGATTCAACGTATTCGTAATCGCACAGAGCAAGAACAGCGTTGTAATCGCTCAAATCTCCAGCATAAGCCATCATATCTGAGTTTTCAGCGTGGACCATGAAGTCGTATGTTTCGCCTTCTTCTTCCCATTCGTTGTCACCAACACACCACCATTCTTCTGACATTGTAAGCCATTCATCCGTACTTGAGTATGAAATTGCTTG
>CAZWXR010000065.1:0-8634 GCA_964637985.1 uncultured Candidatus Poseidoniales archaeon | reverse complement strand
TACAAAATCGGCAACATGTTTAGCGATGACATTCGCCCACAACATTGGAATGCTATTGCTGAGGCAACAAAGCAAGCGTTCGACGATGGTTGTCGTGGCGTTGTAGTTTCTCATGGAACCGACACACTTCACCTCACTGCTGCTGCAGTAGGCTTTGCATGGGCTGGGACGGGTGAAAAGCCACCCGGCCCAATTGCATTTGTTGGTTCACAACGTTCAAGTGACCGGGGTTCATCAGATGCTGCAGAAAATTTGCTCTCCGCTGTGTATTGGGCGGGACATGGTGACATGCCATGTGGAGATGCAGGTGATTCTACAGTCGTCGTTATGCACCACAAATCGAACGATGGTGAGTGTGTTGTGTTGCCTGGTGTGTCGTGTCGAAAACTTCACTCCTCTCGACGAGATGCATTTCAAGCGGTTAATGCCCAACCTCTTGCAACCATTGCATACAACGGAAAGACATGCTCACATGAAATGGCGGAACATTATTCGGAGGCATTGGGGAAATCAGAGCGAAAAATAGCCAACGGTGTGAATGGATTTTTGCCTCACTTGAAGATCTTACAATTCATCGCAGGCCCTTATCTCCATGGGGAACACATTGAAGCGATTGTCAAAGATGGATGTGATGCTATCGTCATCCATGGTACGGGATTGGGTCATTTACCGATTGAAGATAGCATGGGTGATGCACCTGAAAATCAAACGCTATGGCGAACACTTGTTCGGTGCATCAATCGGGAAATTCCAGTCATTATCGTCAATCAATGTATTTTCGGACCTGTGAACATGAATGTGTACTCAAAGGGTCGAGAACAACAAAAGATTGGCGTCCTTGGACACGGCATCTCAGCAGCACCAGATACCATAGCCATCAAAGTTCATTGGATTCTTTCGAACCAACTATCCGTGCAGGAAAATATTGCCAAGTCATTGTGCGGAGAACAAACAGAACGCCTTTTTGAATAGGCAATGAATCAAAAACCGTCTCATCATAGACAAACTCATGCCACCTCATGCCGATAGGGCCCTCGAGGACCTTCGCCATAAGCGGGAACTCGCTCGTTTGGGCGGTGGCATCAAAAAACAAGAGGCCATTCGGGCCACTGGCAGAGGAACTGCCCGTGACCGAGTTGGAATGCTCCTCGATGATGATTCATTTGTTGAAATCGATGCATTTGCCACACATAGAACCGATGACCACAACATGTTCCTCCACAGAACCTTGGGCGATGGCGTCGTCACAGGACATGGAACCATCGATGGTCGACGTGTGTATTGTTTCGCTCAAGATTTCAGCGTTCACGGTGGTAGTATGGGGGAAATGCACGCAAAAAAGATCGCAAAAATTGTCGAAATGGCTGAACGTGTCAAAGCACCGATTATTGCTATGTGGGACGGCGGTGGACAACGAGCACACGATGGTATCGCCTCTCTTGGTGGAACTGGAGAACTTCTTGACAGGCTTGTTCAATGTAGCGGAAGAATACCGGTCATTAGCCTCGTGCTAGGACCTGTCGTTGGTGTTTCAGCACTCGCTGCCACATTGGCAGACTTCACAATACTAGGTGAGGAACACGGGCAGTTGTTCCTCTCTTCACCACTCGAAACCCCAGAGGTCATTGAGGGGGAAATCGATGCTGAAGGCTTGGGAGGTGCAAATCTCCATGCATCCCGTTCAGGAATTGCCTGCCTTATTGCAGAAGATGAACTCGATGCGTGTGAATTAGCAAGTCTTCTGCTCTCATATCTTCCAGACCACAATGATGCTGAGCCGCCAATCGTAGCAACCGAAGACCCAGTGAATCGACTCAATGACAACCTCGAAACACTCGTTCCAGATAATCCAAACAAACCCTACGACATGGTCCATGTGGTCAAAGAAGTCGTTGACGATGGAGATTTTCTCGAATTGTTTGAATCCTATGCAGATAACATCATCATTGGTTTTGCACGACTTCAAGGTCAGACCATAGGCGTGGTCGGAAACCAACCCAAAATTCTCGCTGGCTGTCTCGACATCGATGCGTCGGTCAAGGCTGCGAGATTTATTCGAACATGCGATGCATTCAACATTCCGCTTGTTACATTTGAGGACGTACCTGGGTTTTTGCCGGGCGTTGTTCAAGAATGGGGTGGCATTATTCGCCACGGTGCAAAACTTCTTTTCGCCTACGCTGAAGCAACGGTGCCAAAACTTACACTTGTCACAAGAAAGGCATACGGTGGTGCATACCTCGCGATGTCATGTAAACACCTTCGCAGTGATTACAATGTTGCATGGCCCACTGCAGAATTAGCAGTTATGGGTGCTGAAGGAGCGGTCAATATCATCCATCGACGAGAAATTCAAGCCGCTGAAGATGACCAGAAAGAGGTGGTCCGAGCAGAGCTCGTCGAATCATACAAACAGAAATTTGGCGACCCCTATGTCGCTGCAAGAAATGGTTGGCTTGACGATGTCATTGAGCCACAAGAAAGCAGACTTCGATTGTGCAGGGCGTTGTCAATCTTGAAATCAAAACGTGAATGGTCGCCACCAAAAAAGCATGGCAACATTCCTCTATGAATCACTTCTTTTGCTGTGCCTTAGCGAGCAGGCCACGAGGAGTTTCTTTTGGTTGTTCGACCGATGGAGAAGATTGCCCTGCTCTTCCGAGGAATAATCGAACAATTCCTGCAAGGACGATACACGCACCTACAACCAACCCGACCAATTCAACAGGAAGCGCATTTGACGTTTCTTCAGCATTCGTGGGGATCGTCGTTTGGTTCACAGTACCTCCGTCAAGAACGAAACTTGCTACCACATATGATTGAAGTTCTTCATCCAAATATTTTATTTCAACACCATACGATTTGTCTTCGCTGAAAGGAAGCGGAAGCATTGAGATGCATGAGATTGTCACCTCGTTTGAAATCAAGCATGAATGGGAAAGATTGACCAATTCTTCGTTGTTGATGAAAATATCAACCTCTTGACGTGGCAGGCCATCTGCATCGGCAACAACCCATTGAATGGTTGCAGATGTATCATCGATCAGTGTTGATGATTGAATGAAAATAACCGGGGAATCAGGAACATTTGCAATCGACATCGTGAGATTTTCTTGATACGAAGTGGTTCCATCTGAGACCTGTAGAGTTAACATGCCCGCATCGCCATTCGCATCTTCAGCAGGACTAAAAATCAGTGAATTGTTCTCAAGAGAAACAACAACATTTGTGGAATTGACCTCAAAAGTCCATTCGAGTATATCACCATCAATGTCGTCAGCAAAAGGTGCTAAATCAACAACAAGTTGTTCGTCTTCAATCAATTCAACATCCTTCCATGCATCGAAATTGATAATTGGTGGGTCATCCACGGGTTCAATTCGAATTGGGAGGTCAACTGTGATTCCAGGGTTACTACCATCACCGACCAATAACGGAATGATTTCTGCTCCAAATTGGTCTGGTAAAGGCGTGAGATAAAGCACTCCATCCTCGATAGAATATTCGACGAACTCAGTATTTCCAGTAGGTGTTCCTTTGATCAATCCAAGTATTTCCTCACCTTCAGGGTCAGTCACAATATCAGTCAAATTGACTGAAATCATATCACCATCTTCTACAAGGACTTGTTGAGGAATGGTGGATTGTAGAATCACAGGGTCATCAACGGGAACGATAAGAATCCGTAATAAGAACTGTCGTTGGTCGAGATAGACGCCGTCAGCCTGTAGCGTGATATTTGCATCAGCCTCACCAACCCATTCCTCATCGATAATGTGAGTCACTTTGAGCGTTAATCCATCATCTTGGATTTCAATCGAAAAATGAGAAGAATCATTTCCCTCGACATTTGCGGTGATTGCTCGGACTGTTTGTCCATCTGGGTCTGTGGCGATGTCGGATGTGTTGATTGATATCTCTCCGCGTTGAGGAACTCTGAATTCGACGAGTGGTTGGTTGAGTTGGAGAGGGGTATTTGTCCGCTGCACTTCGAAAAAGGTGACCCCAGGGGTTTTGTTCACGTAAACTCGAAGGTACGAAACGTGCTCACCAGGTGAAACATTCATCATTGGAAGCGTGCATGAGACAGATGAATTGGCGTGGACGATGCCATTGCCGAGTTCGGTTGAATCTAACCAGCCGCATTCAACATCCACATCCCACACACTCGGGATTTCAGAGAGATTCCTTCCATCGCGCAGAGTTACGTTTGCCATCATCGTTAAATTATCCCAGCCCTCAAGTTGAGTTCTATCACTTGGCTCGGTTGAAGATTGCAAGAGTCGGATAAATGAACTCTGTAGCAAGTCTTCACTGATGTATGCAGATGAATCCGCAGGTTCATCTCTGCTCGCTTCCCTGTTAAACGCTACTTGAAATCGTTCGATATCTGCTCGCAAGGTCGCATCGAGGTAAGCGACAACGTGGTTTGCAGTAATGGAAATTTGTTCTTCTTGGGTAATACCGGGAGAGTTATCGGTTTCAAAAATAGACGTTGAATCTTGGAACTGGTAATGGTCTGCACCAAGTACATGCATCCAGTGCCAAGCAATTCTTCCGTTCGATTGAACCCAATCTCGATGTTCTGCTGAGGGTGCGATTGAATCAACCGTTCCAGTGATGAACAACGCTGTATTTGGCGTTGGGATTTCTGCTTGTGAATTTTCTATCAAATCAAACCAATCTTTCGATTCAACCCAATCTTCGTTGTCCAGAGCAAGGCCAAACAAGGCACGAGGTGGTTGAATTGTCTCGTTGACTTCGGTGTGATTCCAATATGGATACACCGCATAGGCTACAAGGGCACCTTTCCCATGGCCACCGATACCCCAATGTTGAGCATCGATGTTTCCAATTGAGCCATCGATAAGTTCCCCAGTCTGATTTTGTTCCACCATGATACTCGCTATAGCTTCTGCTTCAACAATCGAGTCTTCGATGTCTTGAAGGTCAGCGGGTTCAGGTGCAACAAGCACGATGTATCCTCGTTTCACGAGTGAAGAGGAGAGAAGATTGTACCCTGTCCGAATTTCATTGTAATCTCCCCAAAACAGAACCCATGGAAATGGTCCGTTTCCAGCCATCTGAGCCCCGTCACCATCGGTCATTGCTGGATAGAGAACTCTGTAAGCCTTGGTTTGAAATCCAAAGTTGATTTGGAAGTCTTCGACGCCAACAGGGTAATCCGTACCTTCGTGAGATGGTTGAAAGGTGATGTCCTCTTCAGCCTCTGCCATCACAGAAAGCGAGGGGAGAAGCATTGTGCAACAAACCAGCATCACCGCTAAACGCACAATTCTCACCTCATCACACGACGGACCGCACTCATATTATGTTCTTCTCATCGTTTGAATGACCGAAGGACCTTTTCACATTCAATAAGTTGGTTGAGAAGTACTTCAACCGATGGAAGGTTCGCAGATTGGTGCGGTGCCCAAAGGCATCTCCATGCAGCAAGGTGCTGGGCAACAAGGAGCCAACGCCCGTCATATTGTTCTTCAGCTGGTTCCAAAACAATGTCCAAGTCGATGTGGACATCGTATGTTGCATGGAATGTTGGTAATTTTTCCATTGTGAAGTTATGGGGTTCAAAAACGGCAATTGCCTCAGGATGAGATGATGATAGTTCGAATTCATTTGTGTCGAATGCTCTCTTCCCACCAATAAAATGAATTTGGCCACCTTGCTGTATCCATGTATGAGCAAAAGAACGTGCGGCACTTCCGCCTCCAATCACACCGACACAACTCGCTGAAGGCACTCCACGGTGAAGCATGACTGTAGCCATGCCTACGCCGTCGGTACTCACGCACCACCAACCTTGTCCATCCCACCGTAATGTGTTCACCGATTGAAACGATTCTGATTCATCAAGATTGGTCACCGCCATAGTTTGTAATTGATGCTTGAGCGGAGTTGTGAGATTCATCCAAATTTCTTCCTCCTCAAAATGATGAAGTTGGCGATGATCACCTGCAAAAACTTGTGACTCCAGACGGTACTTCGGAGCAAGTGACGATGGTAAAGACTGAATCTCAGC
The DNA here is from genome assembly GCA_964637985.1 of uncultured Candidatus Poseidoniales archaeon. Lineage (GTDB taxonomy): Archaea > Thermoplasmatota > Poseidoniia > Poseidoniales > Poseidoniaceae > Poseidonia. Next base: position 2,594 of record CAZWXR010000065.1, on the reverse strand, counting down.
AAGGCTCTGAATAGCCTTTTCAATCAATGTTTTTGAACGAAATTTACTCAGTGGAGCATCGGTATGGTACCAATCAATTTCTTCAGGTATGACACCCGCATAACCCCAAGCAAGAGCATTTTCTATTGACGATGCGGGCACAATTGAAGGATGAGAGGTATATTTCAAGCCAAGGTGTTCACAAACGAGATGAAACAGCAGTGGTGATAGGCTCATATCAACCGGGTCGCCAGCAACAGCGTAACGAATGGAGCCCATGAGATTACCAAGAATCGATTCTTTTTGAAGCCACCTCCTTCCTTTCACACATTCCGAAATGGCTGAAAAATTGGGGTAATTTTGAAGAAGGACCACGATTTAACGATAATCATGGCAGAGTGGGCACAGGCGGAAAAGTCCGAAAACAAATTGGCTTCAACGCTAACCAATCTTTTGGGAATTTATTTTTCGTTTGCAATGTGGCAAAAATTTGAACTTGCACTGACAGACTTTCTTGGAGCCTCGCTTGCCATCATCATTGCTACTCTCGTTTTTTTGTGTTATCAAATTATCAAAATCGACCAAAAGAACGAAGCGGACGCTGGATATCAAAAGAATCCTTACATCTCATACCTCAAAGACGAGAACGGTATTTATCAAGCACTCAATACAAACACTGCGGACAACAACAAATCGACCCTCATGACGATTGCGACGTTCGTGTTCATCATTTGGCTTTCTGAAATGACCTGGTCGAATATACTCCTCTGAACGATCATCCATGCCAGAATTTCATGATGTCGTTTTGCTCAAATCGAGGGCAGAAGCTGATAATGACGAGGCGAATCCGTATTGGATGATTCTTGAAAAGGGGTCCATTCTCCTTTCGCTTTTCCTTGTTTTAGCGATAGGCGTGGCCCTCGAATTGCCGGTTTGGGGTGTCGCACTCCTTGTTGGTCTATCGCTTGGTCCGATTGTCTATCTGCATGTGTATTTCATTTACATTCGACCGCTTAAGAAAAAACAAAACACTCAAAATGAACAACGAAGCAGGGAGAACTGAGGCGAATGGAAATTCTTGACTTTTTTTTGGAGCCGTTCGGCTTGGACGGACTGTCAGGCGTTGATGTCCTCTTTGCAGCATGTGCCATCATAGGTACCGCTTTGTTCCTCATCTACTTCATTCTCGTCGTCATCACGGGTGCTGCGGATGGCGTCATCGAAGGATTTGGTGTCGACCTTGAACTCGATGCAACTGGATTCTTCCACATGTTGACACTTCAAGGCCTCCTCAGTTTCGTCATGATGTTCGGAATCTTTGGTCTCGCCGTCAGCACAGAAGGACAATCCGATAACGCGGTCCTCGCCATTGTTGTCGGTACAATTGCAGGACTGACATCAATGTACATCATTGGAAAGGTGTTTGATATTCTCCGTGGCCTTGAATCAGATGGAAATGTGGTTCACTCAAATGCCATCGGCTCAAAAGGACGGGTGTACCTCAAAATCCCACAAGGAAAAGACGGTCAAGTTCAAGTTGAATTTCAAGGTGCATTGCGAACGATGACGGCTCGTGCATCGGATAGCGAGATCGAAATACCGACTGGAACATTGATTCAAGTCGTCGACACCATCGGAGATCTACTTGTTGTTCAACCAATAAATGGAAAGAAAAACGAAATAGAGGAAAGTGAATGAAATGGAATTAGTATTAATTGGAATTGGATTATTTATTTTTGTACTTTTAGCGACAATTTACATTGCTGTGAATCGCTACAAAGTCGCTCCTTCGGATAAGATTTTGGTCGTCTACGGGCGAGTAAAAGGTAAGTCTGCTGCAGCGTGTTACCACGGGGGTGGTCGAATTGTATGGCCGCTTATTCAGAATTACGGCTGGCTGCACCTTTCGCCAATGACCATTGCTATCGACCTCAAGCATGCTCTATCACAAGAGAATATCCGTATCAACGTGCCTTCATCATTTACCATTGCCATTTCGACCGAACCATCAATCATGCAAAACGCTGCTGAGCGTCTTCTTGGCTTGGAGGCACCAGCAATCGACAAAATGGCTGAAGAAATCATCTTCGGACAACTTCGATTAACAGTTGCTTCACTCTCAATTCAAGAAATCAACAGCGACCGAGAGGCATTCTTGAGCCGTGTTACTGAAAACGTCGATACAGAATTGCACAAGATTGGTCTATACCTCATCAACGTGAACATCACAGATATTACTGATGAAGCGGACTTCATCAAATCACTCGGTGCAAAGGCGGCAGCAGAAGCCATTGCTGAGGCAAACATTGCACGTGCAGAAGCACTTCGACGTGGTGAAACCGGACAGGCTGAAGCTGACAGAGACAGAGAAGTTGCTGTTGCCACCAACCGTGCTGCATCCGACAAGGGACAGAAGCAAGCAGATACAGACCGCCGTGTTTATGTCAATCAACAAGAAGCCGAAGCGGTCAAGGGTGAAAACGAATCACAAGCGGAAATCGCATCATATAACGCTGAACTTGCTGAGAAAGAAGCAGAAGCAAAGCGACGAACTGAAGTCGCTCGAAGAATGGCTGATGTTGAAATCGAGAAGGCACAATACGAACTTGAGGGAC
>CAZWXR010000064.1:3885-8722 GCA_964637985.1 uncultured Candidatus Poseidoniales archaeon | reverse complement strand
TGATGCAGGCTTCCGACCGACAACCTATATATGAAGACCGCGATTCAAGTGAACCCATTTTGCAATCGAAAAACGACATCTGAATCCAAGTTTTGTTTATCGAACAACACAAAGGAAATAGATACATGTCTCAGGATGTTTCATCACAAAGCCTGTTTGGGGTTCTTTGTTGTTTTCAAGCCATCGATCGAGTCGCTTTTGCATGAGCGGTTGTTCACTTGGATCGATAGGAAATCTAAGGGTCAGGTGCGAAAATCCATTGCTCTTTGCAAAGACACAGAACTCATCCATGGTTGATAATGAAATTTCCAACGTGTAAATGGCCACAATTTTACCGCTTGCTTGAATGAGGAGTTCTTCACTCGAATTCTTAGGACATATTGCTTTTGAGTGAGCAAGGGTTGGTCGTCGTCCAGAATATTCCAGCCAACAATACTCACGACCAACCATTGAGTGCAGCCAATTAGTAGCAAGTCCACTCTCCACAAATCCTGTATCGAGCGTCGTGAGGTACTGCCCAACGTCAAGTTCTTTGGTTGCCATGTTTTCCAGTTCAAGAATCTTGTTTGTTGTAAGGACGACTGGGTCTTCAAGTGAATTTGGCGGATACCGAACAAACCGTCTTTTTACCTCCGGAAGGGCAAGACATCCCGCCCACAACATCAGACGGTCTGTTCTGCCACCTCCACGGGAAGACCATTGCCAAAAATATGGAATTTCAGGATATTGTGCCTTCACAATTGCTTCAATTTCGCTTCTTTGCTCTCCAGTTAGCCGCGGAGATACATCGAAACATATTGCTGGCAAATTATTGCGGTGGGCGAGATAAGGCTCCCATGCTCGCAATACGACATCGAGCGGAGGTTGCATTTCCTCGATGCTATGCGTTCTAGAATTCCGTGGCCTCGCTGGGTCGAGATACAACAATCCAATGGTTCGTTCTTTGATTTTCCCGATTTGACATATCTCTTTTGCAGAAGTACTATCACCAACAAAAATCTTGCTCAATGGCAGCAATTCACTTGAGGATTGGTCGAAGAAATCAAATGATGTCCGAATGTTAGAAGCTGATGCGTGAGCTCGTTCTTTGTCGAGTTCTATGCCATACATTGGCCGATGAAGTTGAAGGCCAAGGGCGGTCAATTGAATGCCACTACCACAAGCACAATCTAAGATAGGACCATCTGGGAGATGGATATCTTTCATTAAGATTCCTCGGAAATCGGAAACTTGCCATGGCGTACTTAGTGGCTTGGAGTCGGAAGTGTACACAAAAGACAGCCCTTCAGGTGCAGTTTTGTCTTCTTGAATGACAAAGGACGATTTTCTATGAGCCTCAATTGGCTGGAAAATCTCCACCATCATCATCACTTCACATTTCGGTGATATGAGAGCGTAAAACAAGGCTTTCAAATGGTATCCCTAAATCTTCAAACATCTCTTGTGCACCTTCTTCGCGGTCAACAATACTGAGCACAGCAATGACTTTGCAATTCGTCTCGTTATGAATTCGTTCAATCGCTTTAACTGCCGAACCACCGGTCGTTGTTACATCTTCTAGAAGGAGGACATTTCCTCCATTTGCCATTGAATATCCTTCAAAGCCAGGGGGATTTTTTGTCTTTCTTCCACCTCGACCTTTGGGTTCTTTCCTCACCATGAAACCACGAAGTTTGGAATCTTTTGAGGCAGTCGCAATAACGAGTGCGGCAAGTGGTACGGCTCCAAGTTCTAAGCCACCGACGAAATCGGCTCCAATCGCTGATGCTCTTGCGTTGATGAGACGACCTACAATTTGGGCTGCATCGGGATGCATCATCACTGGTTTTGTGTCAAAAAACCATCGTGAGGTTCTTCCGCTCGCCAATGTGAATGCATCATGACTTCCTCCATCAAGAAATGCAAGTTCTCGAACATGGCTACGCAATTCATCCCATAGAGGGTTTGACATGACATCGTCATGGACTGGCATGTTTGTTGTACGGAACGAAAAACCATGAACTTTACTTCGATGAAGGTCCAATTTTTGCAACCATACGGATGATAAAGGGTCGATACTTTGCATTCATGAGCATATGTCATCATCATCATCAAAGAAGGGACAGTCTCCTGTTCAACCGTATGATGAACGACGCCTAGCCAAGGAGTTAGACGACTATACATTGTGGATGGATGAACGAGCAGAAGAAGTGTACAGAGTCGCCCAGTCTGCTCGAGAACAAGGGTTAGACCCCTCCCTCGAAGTTGAGATTCCTCGGGCTGCTGACCTTGCAAGCAGATGTGAAAAACTGCTTGTGGACCATCTCGATGGACATTCAATCGCTGATGAAATTCGGGCAGCTCTCCTTGAAAATGACCGCGAGACGACGGCAATTTTCATAGCCCAAAAGGTCGCGAAGGATTTCCGAAAAATGGATTATGATATGCAGAAATCAATCGATGTCGGCTTGAGAGTCGGATTGGCCATTCTGACAGAAGCGGTGCTCGTTGCACCACTTGCTGGAATCAGTGAAGTTCGATTACTGAACAATCTGGATGGTTCACAATTCCTCAGCCTTCATTTCGCCGGGCCAATTCGGGCAGCAGGAGGAACTGCTCAAGCACTTGGGGTATTGATTGCGGACATGATTCGGAGAGAACTCAATATTGGTAGGTATGAGCCGACCGACCCTGAAGTTGAGCGCGTCAAAGAAGAATTCGGACTGTATCGTGGTGGTCTTCAATATCGGCCAACGCCTGCAGAAATCGATGAAATTGTTCGGGCATGCCCGGTGATGATCAACGGTGAGTCAACTGAAAAAATTGAATGTGCTGGATATGGCCGAGTTCGAAACATCGATGAAACTAGAATTCGTGGGGGTGTTCTTTTGGTTATAGGCGAGGGTATGTGCCTTAAGGCACCTAAAATCGAAAAACACACCACGCGATTGAAAGTACCAGGTTGGGATTTTATTCGTACATTTGCGAACAGGGGAAAAACTGAGGAAAAAGGCAACTCAAAGGATGATTTCAAATCAAAGGTTGTCAAACCGATTACAAAATTCATGAATGACATCATCGCAGGACGCCCGGTGTTCGGAGCCCCTTCGGCGAGGGGTGGTTTTCGTCTACGGTATGGCCGTGCCCGACCATCCGGCTTAGCTGCGGGCTCAATCAATCCAACCACTATGTACGCCATGGATGACTTCCTCACAATTGGGACACAGATGAAAATAGAGCGCCCCGGCAAAGCATGTGCTGTAACGCCAAGCACAGATTGTGAAGGTCCTTGGGTGATTTTACGTGACGGTCGTTTTGTTCAAACAAATGATATCGCATCCTACAAAGCCATTGAAAGAGATGTAGTGAGCATATGGGACAATGGGGAGTTGGTGTTAGGTTTTGGAGAATTTCTCGAAAACAACAAAAATTTGGTCGCATCTGCATACACTACAGATTGGTGGGCAAGCGACATTATGGAGAAACTTGTATCTCCAGATGATGTTACGACGTTCTGTGAAATTTTTGCATTTTCACAACATGACGTCCCTCAAGGCGTACCCTTTGGAAATGAACAGGAAACATTTGACACGATTCGATGCCAACGAGATTGGCACACTTTCCTTCGGAGGCTACGGCCGACGTGGTTACAATACACTAAATGTGCATCGTCGTTTCAAACTTCTTTCTGCAGCCCATACAACCCATGGTTCAAGGACTATCCAGTGCAATGGCTTTTGCCACTCATTGAACTTCTGAAAACGGCTCGTTATGAAGAGCAAGCCAATGGGCAGCTGAGAATTCCCGGGGCAGTACGGCATTGGGATGGTAAAAATCTTGGAAAGTTACAGACCGACATTCCGTACGAAGATGCCCAAGCAGATATCGGGCCTAATCTCATGCCAAAGGAGCCCCAATTTGGTATTGACATCGCGACAAAATGGGCTTTACACATTCACGGATTTGCCAAGGCATCCATGCTGATATTGGGATTAGAACATCACCACGATGGCGAAGATTTGCTGCTCACGCATGGATGGGAGGCCTTGTTGGAAGGACTGGGTTTTACGCGCAACGGGTCAACGGTTCAGGTTGCAAAAAACAGCATCAACATCATAACCGCCCACCTTGACCTCCTCAATCAATCAAAGAACATTCTCGACGAGGAGGGTGAACGGAAATCGAAATTAAATGTCAGACGAAGAGACCGGCGTATAGCCGCAGAAACCTCTGCTCGTCAAATGGGCAAAACCATTGCCGAAACAGAACGAATTGGTAGGGACGCAGAGTTAGAGATACCCGATGATGGCCCTGCAAATGCAAATAAATATCGACAAGCCCTTGAGGCCAAAGATGATGACCTTATCCATGGCTCTCTTTTAGTGGTTCGAAATATCTCTGAATTCCGATGGGAACATGCAGCACCCACTCGAGTCGGCGCACGAATGGGGCGTCCGGAAAAAGCGGCTCCACGAATGCAAACACCCACCTCACATGCGATGTTTCCCATTGCTTTGACTGGAGGAAATCAGCGATTGCTGAAAAATTCACTTCTACAGAAATCGATCTCAGTGCAATTGGGCAGACGCACATGCACTGTATGCGGAAAAAGTACACCGTTCATTCGCTGTCACCACGGCAAAACGAGCAATGGCCAACAGGGTGGTCTGGAAGAGGTCTGCTACGGACGCTCGGAAGGTCACGCCGCACGTGACATGAGCGGAAGAAGAAGAGGAGAAATTCAAACAGTTCCGCTCGATTCCATTGTCGATCATGCTCGGATTCGTCTACGACTTGACCACCTTCCACAATCTGTTAAATGTGTAAAATCTCTGAGAAATGAAAGTCAAACCCCTGA
>CAZWXR010000064.1:0-3785 GCA_964637985.1 uncultured Candidatus Poseidoniales archaeon | reverse complement strand
CTCTCGAGAATTATCGGTTGGACTGATTCATCTGGTGGTTTCGCTCACCCGATGTTTCATGCGGCGAAGCGACGGAATTGTGATGGAGATGAGGATGCAATCTTACTGTTGTTGGATGGATTGCTCAATTTTAGTCGAGATATCCTCCCATCAGGTCGGGGTGGATTGATGGATGCACCCCTTGTGTTAACGACTCGACTCAACCCCACAGAAGTTGACAAAGAAGCTTTGAATGTCGATACAAGTTGGTTTTACTCAAGTTTGTTCTACGAAAAAACTCTTGAGCAACCACATCCAAAAGATGTCTTAGCGTATGTCGATTTAGTTGAGCATCGACTTGAATCTGTAGGTGCTCTTCGCGGTTATGGGTACACTCATGATTGCGATGTCTTTGACGCCGGCCCCGATTTTTCTGCCTACAAAACTCTTGAAACCATGGAAGATAAAATGAATGGTCAATTGAAACTGGGTCACAAACTCCGCTCAACCGATGTCCGAGTAGTTGCGTCTTCAGTGATACGCTCACACTTTCTCAAAGACCTTCGGGGTAACCTCAATGCCTATGCACGTCAAAAAATACGTTGCGTAAAATGCGGACATTCGTACAGAAGAATGCCTGTTGCGGGCCGATGTATCCAAAGAAAAACAGGAATGCGAAATGCGGGCCAACGCGAATTTCAATTGAAGGATACCGTTGACTGCAACGGAAATCTCGCTCTGACCGTTTCAGAGGGTGCTGTTCGAAAATACATGAAAGTCATTGAATATGTGATGGACGAATACGATGTTGATTTGTACACGAGGCAAAACATTGAATGGCTCATGTCAAGTGCTGATTCATTGTTCAACAACGACCGAGTAAAACAGTTAACGCTTTCTGATTTCCTTTGATTACAAGACAATGGGGTCCCGCCATGGCGACGACTCCTCGTCATCATGTAATGACCCAGAACGTTGAGGCAATGAAGCCTTCTCGGTTTGAGATGTCGAGTCTGATTTTGTGTTCATTTGTTGTTTTTGTTTAATGTATGCTCGAACGCCAACTTCTGCAAATGAGAGTGCAACCAACGCAATGCTAACGACGATATGCCCCGATGTTTGATATGGCTTGAACGGTTGAGTGTACAGCGTTTGGTCAGCAGTAATGCCATTTGAAACATCGACAAACATCTCATATGAACCTGGCGATAGTTGGCCAACCCAAACCTCGGGATTTGTTGCAACACCTGAACCCTGAGTCACGACAACCACGCCTTCTTTGAGGGAATACGAATAATTCACTTCACCAGTGCTTGATGGGTAAAATGTCATCTCTATTCGGGCGGGAATCGGTTCTTTCATCCCAAAAAAATCTGCGATATCGATGTCTCTTTGTTCATTTGTTTGGTCTTTTGAATTGATTTCATATGAAGCCTCTGAATCTGTAACATATGCCCATGTGATGTTCACGATGAGGATTGCTCCGACCCATAAAATGACTTGCTTCACGCTCACAGTATCACGCCAAACTCGAAGCGCCTTCTTTTGAATGCTCGTCTCTCAATTCATAACATGGAAACATCAGAAGGATGTCCTCCATCCATTGTAATTTAGCTAATTTTCGTTCGGTGGTTGTGTGCCCAGACCATCGCCCTACGGTGTTTTTATCATAGCCAAGAAATTTGATATTTGAATGCTGTAATCCACACCAATAAGCAAAACATACCGCTCGATCGCCATCGGTAAATCCTCCAACATTATGAATCCCATCGAAAATCTCCGGAGTTTGATGTGTGAGGACAATGGGTGCAGAATACGAAGATGCCGCCCACGTTTCAAACGAATGTTTCCACAAATCGATATTGTCGCCATGAGCATGCAAAATGAGAGGTATGCGCTGCATCATTGCATCCTCAAGATATGGTTGTCCATCGAAATCTGAGACAACACAAAGTGGAGTCACCTTGTCAATACAAGCACCTACGGCCCCATCTGCGACAATGTATTCTGTCCCTACCGGCTTTACTGTGGGTATATCCTCAGGTTCAACTGCTGCCCCAACAAAAATGAGTTGTTCTGAAGCCATAATCCGGTCTTGAAGGGTTTTGAGCGTCGATGCTCGATTCGCTGGATTCCATTGGTTGATGCCATATGGATTTGGGCCACAAAAAATAGATGCCATAGCCGCTACGCTCCGTAGGTCATCTTCCAACGACCAACCAAAGTGCTTCCGAACCTCGTCTTGAACAAGACGAAGTGATTCGAACGAGGGTTGGCTCATGACGATGGCTCAAGGTTGTATTTTTCAAAACAACCCCTATCCTGAAGTTGATAATCTGTGAGAGGTGTGGAGCAATCATGCCAGTGCCCGAGGCTCCGCCCGTTGTGGAGCAAGAGGTGACATTGGCACGTTATCCTTTCCTCCCTCAAGCGAGTACATATATCGCACATCTAGCATCGAAACATGGTATTGATCTCGATGAACTTCTTGAGGGAACGATGATGGCAGACGCCAGGAAAAGAGCGAGAGGGCGGCTTGTTGATACCATCGAATCAAATGAAGGCGTTCAAATCAGTGCAGGAGATATTCATACCGAAGAGGGAAGGGTCATTGAAGCTTTTTCGTTCTATTATGCTCGACTTGTTGTATGTGCTTCTGAAGATGAACGATTGATCTCAAGATGGGCTCAGGCAGAGGCAACGAGAGCAGAAAAACTTCTTTGCCAAGATGAAAAAAATTTAGAAATTGTAGCCAATACTTACATCTCTTCAATTCAAAAGTTGGAGGCTGCGGGTCGACAAACTCCGGGAAGATATGGGTACATGGCCGCCGTTCCATCACAGTCTTCAACATGGAAAATTGGTCTAATTGATTTCATAGAAATTTGTCCAAAAATCACGGGTCCGAGATGGAGATTACCGAATGTAGAAATTGACAAGGGTTGGATTACTCTTCATCAAGAAAAAACATATTCATCCTCAGAAAAATTATCACGACTTTTGCGGGAGAGAATCAAGCATGACATTGAAACAACTGCTTTGGCAAAGGTTCCTGAAGTTACAACTGAACTAGCAGTGCGCCTTGCAGAACCTGTTGCGATGGTTCAACAATTACTATCGACGAAAGCCTCTGAATTCTTATCGATGAATGATGCACATCAAGAGGATTGGCCACCATGCATGCAAAAAATAATTCAAGATTTAGGTATGGGTGTTAACGTCAATCACTTTGGAAGACTGTTTCTTGCATCAATGGCTTCAACACTATCGCTTGCCAAAGAAGCCACAGTGGATTTTTTTAGAGGAGCGCCAGATTTTTCCGAAGCAACAACAGCCTACCAAGTTGACCATGTGTACGCTAATGAATACACGCCTGCAGGATGTGGAAAACTGAAAGTGAATCACAACTGTCCTGTCCTTCCAGGAGACAATCGGACATGCGACCAACCTTGGATGGATCATCCTTTGAAGTACATCCGTGCTGCACAGCGTTGGAGGTCGAAATCAACGCCAGTTGTTTCAAATTCAACACCTGAAGATAACAACGTACATGCTGAAAAGATGGATTAGAGATGGCCATAATAATGAGGCCGTGCATCCCAACACATGAGATGCCTGAACTTTATTTCCTCAATGTTGGGAGGATGTAGTGTTGTTTGGAGTTGGAGAATGGGTTGACCCTTAGGCTGGCCAAGTTGCAGTGGCTGTCAAACGCAAAGAAATTCGAACATCAAACTCATGCACTCAAGCATTCAAAATACACAAGGGTTTGAATGAAAGAAGTGTTTTGGTTCAATCAAGCGGAG
>CAZWXR010000063.1:0-8769 GCA_964637985.1 uncultured Candidatus Poseidoniales archaeon | reverse complement strand
AAATCAAGACAAATTTGGAAGGATTGCCGTGCACCACGTGCATCTTGTTGTGCTTCAAGGAGAACACCTCGATTAAACCAAGCCATATCACAAGAGGGGTCGAGTGCAATCGCTTTGTTGAATGCAGAAAGGGCACCTTTAATGTCATTATTGCGTGAAGCATCTTCACCTTGAGTAAGGAGTTCTTCAATTTCTCTTGCAACTTCATCCTCTTCACTTTCGATTTGGGTTTCTTCTGCATCTTGTTTGTTCATCTGCTCTTCAGCATCCTCTTCACGAATGGAATCAACAACATCTTCTTCACCCTCTAAATCTAGGTTTTCTTCGTCGCCGCTCATGATGTCACCACTTTCAACCGAGGCGCTTTATTGAATAAGCGTTCCTTCTCCTTGGCTTACCGACAAAACCTTACATTCATAATTCTGTGCCTTTTGGGTGTAAGTGTGATACGATGAAAATTCTAGGTATATGCGGTGAATATGGTTCTCAAACGAAAAGTGGAATGCTTGTACAGATTGCATTAGAACACGCAAAATCTCAGGGTGCTGACATTGAATTCTGGGACGCTACAAAAACGCCTCTTCCTTTTGTTGGTGAAGAAGGGTGCTGGTCTCACCCCCATGTCAAAATGTTTCAAGATTTGTTGATGGAATGCGATGCATTCTTTGTCGCTTCACCGGAATATCACGGAAGTTTATCCGGAGTGATGAAAAATACATTTGACTGGATGTATGATAAGCATGTTGGCGGCAAGGTCTTTGGTTTGATGTCTACTCTAGGTGGAATGACAAATAGCAACACTGTGAATCATATGAGAATAATTGTACGATGGCTCCACGGCTGGTCTGTTCCCGAGCAAGTTGTCATTGGTCATGTAAAAGACGCATTTGATGACAATGGCAAATTAACCGACGAGGCATTACAAGAACGTGTTGTTTCCCTTGTTGATTCGGTAATGAATACGGTTGACAAACTCTCGTCGTGAATCGGATGTCCCAAAACCATATCCATTTCACGGATTCATTTGGTTGTAAATACTATCTTGTCGAGCCGCAAACATTCAGTGTAGGTGACGGAACGGGGCGAGATCTTCGTGCATCGCCTTCTCAAGAATGTGAGATTATTGAGCCATTTTTCGTGGCTGAAACGCCATTCACACAAGGCATGTGGGTTGGGTTGATGAACTCGAATCCATCAAAGCACCAAGAACATCTCGATTCTTTTTTTCAACCCGTTGAAAGCGTATCATATGATGATGTGAAAGCACTTATTCACAAGCGAAACGAAATGAACCATGACGTGGAATTTCTCGGACTTCAAGGGCAATGGAGACTTCCGAGTGAGACCGAATGGGAGTGCTTTGCGAGGGCTGGTACAACAAGTGTTTGGAGTTTCGGAGATGATGAGCATGAATTAACTTCCTATGCATGGTATGGTGCAAATTCGGGTGCAAGAGTTCAACGTGTCAAAATGAAAAAATCAAATCCGTGGAATTTGTTCGACATTCACGGGCTTATTTCAGAGTGGTGTGACGATCACTGGGAATCATCCTATGCTGAACGACGAGGTCAGATGCCATATCGCAATCAATCAGGTCTTCGTATACTTCGCGGTGGCTCATGGTTTACGGATGGTACCTCAACCACAAGCTTTCATCGTTCATATGCTCCGCAAATGAAAAAAAGTGATGGCATTGGATTTCGATTGGTGTGGGAACCCAAAGAGGCGATGTAATGAAATTATTTCACAACCCAAAATGTTCAAAATCAAGAATTGCACTGAAATTTTTTGAAGAAAATAACATTGAAATCGATGTAGTTCTCTACCAAAAGGTAGGTTTGACAGAACAAGATGCACAACACATCGTCAAAAATTTCGACGATGATTTCAGCCATTTACTTCGAAAGAGTTCTCAGCATGACATCAAACCAGATTTATCCGAAAAGGAGAAAATCGACCTTCTCATAAAATTTGCAGACCATCTTCAACGCCCTCTTCTTCTCACAGATGCTGATTGTAAAATTGGCCGACCATTGGAGAATTTTTCAACGATTGAAACACTATCAAGGTATTTCTCCACCGAGTAATTCCGTATTGTAATGTTCGGGTTGTGTTAATTTGCCCAAATGTTGGCCGTCAGGAATCATACCAGGCCCTACTTTCCACATCCCATTTAGCGGCTCATTTTTGATAATCATCAAATTCAGTTGCAGGAATTGAGAAATTGCAAGTTCGGTGCGATGGAGAACTGGTGCGATTTCATCATGGAATGTTGCATTCATGACATTGCATATTTCATCAAATGTACGATGGCCGTCACACAACTCCCATAACATGCTGTTCATTCTATCTAAGGGGCGCCTCAATTCTTTTGGTGCACGAAACAATTTTGATAACATACGCTCAAACCGGTTGAATTTTTTTTCAATTCTCATCACAATTTTTCTCCCTGACACACCGCGTTCATTCGGCTGCTTTCCGATTTCCCCTGTTCTCGCCCACCAAACTGGAAGGCGACAAGGATATGTACCCGACAATCTATGTTCCTCTATGCCTTCCAACGTCGTCAAATGATTCACCTAAAATGATGTAAAAGTCCACCAGAGAAGCAACAACATTGATGCGACCCCGCTATATGCAGATAATTTGGTTAACTGAATTTTTTGGGTAAAATTTTTCAGATACCAAGTGAACACGCCGAAGACTGAAACGAGAAGCAAGAGAGCATACCACAACGGAGGAAACTCACCTGCTGCATCAGCCATAGTTTATCGAGGCAAGCATACCATTTTGGTTTATTCATAGGGTGCCATCAAGATATTGCTGTCCATAATATTGCCATTGTTCCATCGTCCATCCAACCGGTAAACCTTCAGGCGGTAATGGGGGCCCTTGATATTCGATAACGGGTTCTATCGATTCATCTACAGTGGTTGAGGACGAAATCTCTGGTTCAGCATAGACCTTCATTTGTTCCTGTTGATGTTGTTGTTCGTGATATTGGATGGGCGGACCATCTTGTTGATGTCGTTGTACTTCTTCTTCGACTTCTGCTTCGGGAGACCTTCTTCTCAACAAAAAGAGGAGGCCGAGAAGGGCAATTACACCTCCCCCCCCAAAGATCGCAATGTCTGTTGCCAAGAATTCGTCGTTTTCAGGTTCATCTTCAAAGACGAATGTAAACACCGTGGTTTGTGACGAGAACTGGTCAAGTGTTGATACTGTGACTTTTACATCCCCCTCAGTTATGCCGCCAAATCTACGCACTTCACAATCAACCAATTGCTTTTGTTCAATCGAATTTCCAGGTTGTAAACTGAATTCCAGTTCTTCTTCAAAGAGAACTTTTTGGCAAATAACTTGCCACTGCTCGGGGAATTCAATATTGAGGTGAAATGTTTCAGCCTCTGAAGATGTACTTGAAATATTTACATAAAATGGTGAAGCCATGTTGTGATTGATCATTTGATTTGTCATTTGTTCAATGTTAAAATCTAACGTCCTCTTTTTGGTCACCATCATCATGGCTTCTGTTTTCATTGTGTATGGTAAACCATCTTCATCTATTGCACCTGTGACCTCATACGTAATGACGATTCGAGAATTCAATGCCAAATCCTCTGGAAGAAGGAGTTCAGTTTTGAAAAGTACAGGTTGATTTGGAAGAAGTTGAACCGGTATTTCTTGGGCCATTGCACGGTCTCCTCCATTCATTGTAAAGAATGCAATAATGTTTTCATTTGGGGGGTGAACAGATATTGATGCCCTAACAGTGAGTCGGTCATCAACAGCATTTCCTAAATTTGTCAAGGATGATTCAGCAAATCCGATTCCACCACTTTCTACTTCACTAGACTGGTTTCCTGATGTTAAGACTGGAATTCGAATTGAGCTTGTGATGATTGTAAACTCAATATGGTTATCGACATCATTCAAATCTTGACCAAGAGTTGATGTTGCTGCCACTTCAATGGTGTGAAATTCCCCAGCACCCTCGTCGTTTGGAAGGTGTAACCAAATTGAGAATACCATGACATCTCCAAGGTCATATGGTGCTGTAAGTTCAACATTATCCTCGATAGGTTCGCCGTCTTCATTTGCTAACCACCACGACCATGATTCTGGCAAGTTGGGTAGAGTGATGTTTGCAGACGATTCGCCGTTACCTAAATTTGAAATTCGAATTGGAATTTCATTGGATTGACCAGGTGTTAATTTTTGAGGTAATTCGAGTCCTTCAATTTTCACATCATAGAAGGTGTTCACCCTCAATCGGTCGAAATCATGCCCATGAATTTCCATAAAACTTCTTTGAGATTTTATCACAGGCGTAATAGTGGGGCCTCTGTCGCCTCCTTGTGCGTTGTTAGGTGCTTCGATGATGACATCAAACGATGTTGATGTACCAGCGTTGAGCACAGCATTTGTTCTTGAGGGTTGATGAACAATCCATTGTCCCACATCTTCAGAAAGAACCGAGATGTCAAAAATATCTTGCCGGGATGCATTGTTCCAAATGGTGTAAGTTAATGTAATCGCCTCACCAGGTTCGACAAAATGAATTCCATCGATGAAATCGTTCGAAACATCCACACTCGCATCACTCATCATGGATGCAGAGACATCGACATTTGATGTCGCCACTCGCCGAGTATCATTTTGTGATGTTAACGATAGCGTGAATTCTGACATCGTATCTGGAACAGCCTCTGTGGGTATTGTTAAGAGAAAAGCGACAAATTGTGGTTGATTTGGTCGTAATTGAATACTCGTAGGTTGATTCCAATCAAACTGAACGTTCCAATTTGATGGCAATTGCGATGTATCAATAGCGAGGTCAAAGACATCAGTTGCATCCCCTATATTTTCAACACTCAACTCAAACTGACAGGTATATGTTGGTGGGCAACTTGGTTTTGGGGATTTGGGATGGATTATTGGTATTCGGTCAGCGATGACTTGAAATTGGAAGTTCGAACTTGTTCCTATCGAACTATATTGTTTAGAATTCAAATCAAGTTGCATGGATTTGAAGCCAATTGAGGAATTTGCATCAGGTTTGAATTTTATGTCAAATTCATGTGGTTGGCCCGGTGTAACAAGAACGCCGTCCAGTGGATCAAAACTAGTTCCCGATGTTCTTGCGTAGTAAATTTCCCAATCTTGAGGGAGATTTTTCACCTCAGGAATAAACGACTCAGTAATGTTTCCTGTATTTGTTACTTCTATCCGAACACTACCCCATTCACCCGGTAAAGATGGTACACTCGAGACTGAACGAGCTGTGACCCCATATTCCGACTGCCTCACTTTTTGGTCATAAACAATCACGATTTCATCAAACCAAAATCCAATATCATTGCCACTTGTATCGCTTTCAAAGAAGAATCTGAATTGTGAGTTTTGATGAAAATACTGTGATGCAACTGGTACAATGGGGGAGGATGCTCCTTTGTCTGATAAACTGAATGTAAGCCAATTTGCACCATCAATGAACGAGTTATCCACGGTTCCTTGTAGAGTTCCGATATCATTCCACGCACCAAGTTGAGATAGGGCTTGCATCTTTATTGTATCATTTGGGGCAAGACTTCCAGTGTAATAAAACGAAAAGCCATTGGTTCGAAGAGGATTCGGATGGGCATCTGACAAATCCATTGCAGGAAAAACGAGAGAACTTTGCAAATTGTTTGGGTATGTCGAACCTTCGCCGTTGCCAATATGGCATGATGTACCCATTGAAATTGAGGTATCTGAATTCAAATTCCATGATGACCCTGCCGTCCATCCAAGAAGAGTATCACAATTGAAATAACTATACGCAACTGTGAAGAATCGTGAGTAGTCATTGTTTGATGGGTCATCATCTGCAATTGTAGGAGAAACTGAAATTTCGAGTGTGTGGTTACCGGAATATGTCGGCGTGATCTTGACTGAAGCAACCCCTTGAGACCCTCCGGATATTTGACTAACCTGTGTTGATGCAGTTGCTATTTCAAAATACGTGTATTCGTTGTGCAATAATTTTGCAGTCACAGTGACGACGCCGGATGAAGATGTCCCCAAATTTTCGATGGTGATGTCGATTTGACTTTCTACATTCAATACAGCATCAATTGCGAAGAGCGATTGTGGGCGATTGAAACTCGCAATGGGATAATTCGAAGAAAACATTCGATACTTTGTTGAGTTTGTGGAATCAGGATAAAAAATATTGATGCTATCAACCGTCAAATCTACTCCAGTTGCACGACCAGATGTTTCTTGTTGTGCATGCTGGTTCGATAAGTGGGTCGGCGTTGAAATTGATGCAAGCATGAGCATGCATAAAAAGACCGCTTGTCCCACTCCTTTCATTCCGCTCGTTTCGACACAGTGCTTCAAAGTATATAGGGGGAATGTTCCTAATTATTCCGCCTCGGATAGACTCTCTTGCTTTGATACAGATTGTTGAACGTGTTCCTGGGATAGCCGCACCCGTTCTTCATTTTTCTTTTCTCGACTACGGGCTGCAAAATAAACGGTGAAAGAAGGAACAAGAACCATCGCAAAGCATCCGATGACTGCGGCCAATGCCCACAAGAATTCTGTTGCTGCATCGATATTGAAAAGGTCGATATTTCGGAATTCTTCATTCACAGTTTGAATAGTCATTGTAGGCTGAGTGCTTCGATTTCCATTCTCAATGACCTCGATAGTATATGTCGAAGGAAGATGTTGGTATTCAATAAGAGATCTTGCTTTAACCTCGGCTTTAGCCAGAGAGGTGGCGTGAACAGTCCCATTCGAACGACGTGAAGGGTCGGGGTCAGTGAGCGTGGCGATAAACAAAGTATCTCCCGATTCAAGGATTTTTTCATGAACAGTGCTTTTTTCACACTCGGAAAAACAAACAAAATCCTCATTGAAATCACCGGCTAAATGAACATCAACGCCAAGGGAAGGATGGCTATATATCCCTGCCGAATTTAAGACTCTCAGTGTGGCCATGGAAGACAAACCTTCAACAGAGACATTGACCCAAGTCAAATTTTCAGGGTTAGCATTGACTTGCCAGGTCCATTTGGTCTGATTTAACTCTTCGTCGTAATAGGAATTGGTTGCCTGTCCGTCAAAGATTTGTTCTTCTGATGTTGTTTCGTAGAGGTAGTACGAAGGGGAAATCGTGGCGCCGTATACGGCATAAGACAAGAGAAAAATAAGTGTGAACGATAAGCCAAGAAGGGTTCGTAGAAGATTGGGGTTTTGAGCCAAAGCCTTCTTCATGGCATCCCCTGTTGACACATCTTCATCAACTCTTGTATACTTCTAATCGAGAAACAGCAAAGAAGCGGTGCCAAGAATCAAGCGTTGTTTTCATATAGGGGTGCAAGGTGGACGACATACACGGTGTGTACCTATGACGACTGCATACGATATTCCTGCGGATACTTTGATTGATGCGTTAAGTACAGCTTTGGCTGAAAATGGCCATGTGACAAAGCCTGAATGGGCCGAACACGTCAAGACTGGTGCGAACCGTGAACTTCCTCCCTCTCAAACAAATTGGTGGGAGACCCGATGTGCAGCCATACTTCGAAAGGTGTACCGAAACGGTCCTGTCGGTGTCACGCATCTGTCCCAAGATTTCGGTGGTAAGAAGAATTACGGGTCTAAACCTAACCGCCCTGTTGCTGGCTCTCGACACATCATTCGTACTGCTCTTCAGCAACTTGAGGCAGCTGGTTTGGTTGAAAAAGTAGAAAGCAGATTCATCGAAGGTGAAGACGGTGACGAGGATGTTCAATTGTACGCAGGGCGTGTCGTTACATCTTCAGGTCAATCTTTCGTTGACAATGTTGCTCATTCAATCCGTGCTCAAGTTGAAGAACAGTATCCCGGATTAAGCAAATACTGAAGCGGTTGTGGAGAAGTGGTATCTATGTCGTCGAACCATGACACTGAACTCGATGCACTTCGCCAACAACGCAGAGCACAATTGCAACAAGAAATTCACCAACAAGTTCTCGAAAGAGAAGAACAAGAGCAACAACATCAACAACAAGTGCAGGCTCAGGAAAACATCGATGCATTCATTCGATTAAACCTCTCATCAGAGGCAAAAACACGCTTAACTCAATTGTCTTTGGCCAACGCACAAAATGGTGAACAGATCAAACTCCTCCTCATCAAAAGCATTCAGAATGGAAACATGTCAACACCAGTATCCGATGAACAGTTCCGAATGTTTCTCGAATCATTATCCAAGAGCCGTAGAAATACGTCAATCCGAAGAATCTGAGAAGGTGCTCAAAATGTCAAGAAATAAACCAGCAGCAAAGAAAATACGACTAAACAAAGTAACCAAACAAAACCGAAGAGTTCCTGTTTGGGTTATGTTGAAAACGAATAGAAACACTGTCTCTCACCCAAAGAGACATCACTGGAGAAGGAGTAAACTCCAACGATGAGGTGATGAAATGGCACGAGGAAAAGAATCAGAACTCATCGTTCCCCTCCGAAGAGCATGGAACATTACCCGTTTCAAAAGAGCGCCAAGAGCAATGCAGATTATTCGTGAGGAAGTCATTCGACACTGCAAAGTTCAGGAAGATGAAACCATTTACATTGATGAAAATGTCAACAAACATATTTGGTCGCGTGGGATTGAAAATCCACCAAGAAAGGTAAGATTGGTACTTATTCGTCACGATGTTCCTGACATGCCTGATGTGGAAGTTCGTTTGTTTGAGGAGTGATTAGATGGGAAATATTCGACCAAGTTTCATT
>CAZWXR010000062.1:0-8787 GCA_964637985.1 uncultured Candidatus Poseidoniales archaeon | reverse complement strand
CTGCGACGATTTTTAAGGCATCAATATCCAAGCCCGAATCTGTTTCATCGAGTAAAGCAAGTTTTGGTTGAAGCAGAAGCATCTGCAAGATTTCTAACCGTTTCTTTTCTCCACCTGAGAATCCATCGTTGACGTATCTGCTCAAGAAGGATGAATCCATGTTGAGCATGGCCATCGCTTCCTTCAATTCTTTTCGAAAATCTCGTGCAGATACTTCTGTCTGTCGTACACTTTGGGTCGACTTTTTGAGAAAGGTCCCCACTTGTACACCTGGAATTACGGCAGGGTATTGAAATGAGAGGAACATACCTGCTCTTGCCCGTTCAAAGACTTCCAATTCATCAAGTGGTTTGCCCATGTAATGGATGGAACCATCTGTGATTTCGTAGGCGGGGTGGCCCATGATGACGTTCGCAAGTGTCGATTTACCTGCTCCGTTTCGCCCCATAATGGCATGAATTTCACCTTGATGAATGGTGATGGAAAGGCCTTTGAGAATGTCCACGCCTTCAACAGAAACATGAAGATTTTCAATTCGCAGGACTTCTTCGCTCATCTTCCTCGTTCTATGCTGCGTATGCACCTTTATTTAGGGTTGTAGTATCACCGAGGTGAGCATTTTTTGCAGAAGTCACAGATTTGATAGATGAGGACCTCTTGCTTTTACCATGGATGAAGATGATTTGGTTGCCTTTTACGCCACCCAAGCAAAGCAGGCAATGGAAGATGAAGCACATCGCCGAATCAATGAATCCGTTGATGTTCAAGAAGAAGATCGCCTTCGCAACATGAAGTTGAACGATTTGCTAGAATCAGAATCGCTTGTTCATGCTTTACTCGCTCGGCTTGGTCCAGTTCGTGCCGCACTTGATGGACACGGCGGCGGGGTGTGTATCGAGGCAATTGAGCAAGCCGAACAAGGCCTCGATTTTGTCCTTGACCTGACAGGTGCGTGTTTGTCCTGTGGTGCTGCACCCGGTACACTTCAAGGCATCAAGGGGGACCTTGAAAACGATAGCGAAATCTGGCGAATTCGGTTTTCATCATCATTGCTCGATACTTTTGATGAACTTGGTCGAGAATTTATTTTGACACATGGGAATGTTGAGTTCGTGTAATGTCGTCTTTTTCTTGTTTGACACATGTCAATCTGTTCATTGATGGTCTTTTGACCTCAATTGGAAATAGGACTAAAAAAACAACCGATAGCGCAAGAGCATGGTGGCTTGGACCCAAGGAGTTCGAAAAGACCCAAAACCTTGCAGGGAGCAAGACCTCGGCAAATTTGAACTCACTCAACGCGATGGTTGGGCTCGCTGTGGCGTTCTTCATACACATCACGGTGCTCTTGAGACCCCCGCATTACTTCCGGTTGTGAACCCCAATATTCAGACGATAACACCAAGAGAAATGTGGGATACTTACGGTATTCAAGCACTCATTACGAATTCGTATGTCATTTCAAAACATGAACATCTTAAATCACATGCTCTTGAACATGGCGTTCACGATTTGCTCAATTTTCCAGGGGTTGTCATGACAGACTCCGGTACATTTCAGTCCTATGTCTACGGTGACATCGATGTTGGCGCAGAAGAAATTGTGACGTTTCAAAAAAACATTGGCGTTGATATCGCAACCATGCTCGATGAATTTTCTCGACCTGACATGAGCCCAGCACAAGTAAAACAATGCATTGATATCACGATTTCAAGGGCACAAGAAAGCATTGATGCTGCAGGCACAACCATGTTAAACGGGCCTATCCAAGGTGGAATTTTCAAAAATTTGAGAACCATGTCTGCTGTAAAAATGGCAGAGTATCCATTTGCGATTCACCCCCTCGGCGGTATTGTTCCAATCATGGAACAACACAACTACAAACAACTCGTTCAAATCATGATGGCAACCATTCCGCACATCCCTAAGCAACGTCCTGTTCACATGTTTGGTTGTGGCCATCCAATGCTGTTTCCAATGCTGATTGCACTAGGAGCAGATTTGTTTGACTCGGCAGCATATGCTCTCTTTGCACGAGACGGTCGTATTTTGACACCATGGGGAACTGAAAAGTTGGAGAAACTTGTGCATTGGCCCATCATCACACTGGAAGTTCACGACAAAACGCCTGAACAAGTCCGGAAGTTGAGTGATGACGAGCGAACAAAATGTTTAGCACGGTACAACCTTGAGATTACATTGCAAGAGATCTCACGATGCAAACAAGCTGTTCATGATGGAACAATTTGGGAACTTGCAGAGCGGCGAAGTCATCAGCACCCCGCCTTGCGTGAAGCATTTTTGTGGCTTACTAGCACGCCTCAAAGTCGACATGATGCCCAATCCGTTGAACTCATACGTTCTGATGAAGAGGCAGGAAGTTCACGGTCAAAGGACGCCGATGGAGGGTCTTGGGAAGATGCTTGGGACCATCTCATTCTGAGGCAGCAATCCATGAAAACTGGAGGCGTCATCTGGGGCGGCAAAGATACATTTCATCGCCCATACCTTCTCAAAGCACGACGAAGACTTCACGCTCGATGGACGCCTCGACCCACACTCGAAAAGAAGGTTGTCATTTTCCATGGCGTTGAAGGATTGTATCGAACATCTTTAGGTCCTTGGGCATCTGCTCTTGCTGATACTGATTCTTGCGAACTGTGCATTCTTACTCCGCTTGGCCTTGTACCTTATGCCTTTGAAGATGTGCATCCATTTGCCCACACCGATGCACCTTCGTGGATGCTGTCAAATCCAATTGATGAAGCATACATCACTCGAGAACTTTCCAGATTATCATTTTCCAACCCTGAAGTGCTCTATCTTGACCCGAGCGATATTTCTTCTTGTTTTGAACTAACGAAGGCATTTGAGATGGCAGGCCATACGTTGGCTTTTGCAGATTATCAGAATTCTGACGGGAAAGTTTCAGAGGAAATTTACCGCCGACAAATTGCCGACAAAGTTTGTTATGAACTCAATTTTAGTCGAACAGATATTACCCAACTACTCAACGATTGCACATTTGTCCATAATCGGCAAGGTCGGATGAAAAATGTGCTCAACAAGAACGGAGTGCATATACTCAGCACGCGTCTTAATGATGGTGGAATCTCGCTGACAGACCATGGTGCAACCGAGTGCTACAAATATGGTCAAACATCAACACCGCAGGGTTTCTTTCTTGCTGAAACATTTACAGGAATTGAATCGGGTATAGCAAAAATCAGCGTTGTAGATGATGCTGTGCCCTTTATTGAAAAAGGAAGAAATGTCTTCCATGGCTTTGTCACTGCCGCAGATTCTTGGATTACACCCGGCGACAAAGTCCTCATTGTCAAGCAAGATGGCACGTTGATCGGCCACGGTCTATCTCAATGTTCATCAGAAGAATTTGGAATGTTTAGGAAAGGTATCGCAATACGAGTCCGAAGTTCGTTTCAAGATTCAAACACCACAGGCTAAGTCTTGATAGGTTGAACCACCTCGGATAACTAGAGTCATATGGAAAAGGAATTTGTCATTCAAACAAATAACCTCACCAAGGCATATGGTCCACATGTTGCCTTGGAGAAGTTGAATGTACAGGTTGCAAATGGAGCCACAGGACTTTTGGGTCAAAATGGAGCAGGAAAATCGACATTCCTCAAGACCATTCTTGGTTTGATACAAATTACTGAAGGTGATGGTACCGTTCTTGGATATGATATTCGAAGCGAGGGGGAGAAAATTCGTAGTCATGTTGGCTACATGCCAGAATATGACGCACTAAATCCTGGTATGGATGGCATCCACCAAGTCAAATACACAGGTGAATTACTCGGCATGAATCCAGTTGTCGCCATGCAACGAGCACATGAAACGCTACAATTTGTTGGTATAGGTGAGCAACGTTATCGTGAAATTGAGAGTTACTCAACAGGAATGAAACAAGCAACAAAACTCGCATGTGCCATCATCCATGACCCTAACCTTGTGATTGCCGATGAACCTTCAAACGGACTTGATGCAAATTCAAGAGAATTCATGATCAATACCCTGCAACTCATGGTCAAGGAAGGAAATCGTTCTGTTTTGATGGCAAGCCATCTTATGGAAGATGTTGAACGAGTTTGTGAGAACATTCTTCTTTTGCACAAAGGAAAATTGGCTGCCCAAGGAAAAATTGAAGATTTGAAAGCAATTGATAAGGAAATCGAAATTCATGTTTGGGGGAAGGCAACACAACTTGAACAGCGACTCAAGGATGATGGATTCAAAGTTCGTCGTGAAGGTAGGATTATGCGAATAACACAGGATAGCGATGAAATGACATCCGCAATTCTTCGTGCGGCTGCTGATGTCGGATCACAAATCCGAAGAATGCACGAGTATGAAGCATCACTTGAAGACCTCTTTGTTGCGATTATGGAAAATTTGGGATATGGTGTAAAATCAAGCGATGATTTGCTTGGCCAACCTGTGGCTGCACGACGTGTTGATGCACCTGAAGAACTACAACATGGGTGATGTGGTTGCGAGAAGATGCGAGTGCCCCTGTGACTGGAAAAACGCGACTGACTGCTGCTTGGGGTTCGAGCACAGGTGATGAAACGGAAGAAGTTGCTCCAGCTACATTGCCAAAAAGTGGAGAAATATTCAACCAAGATTACAAACCATGGAATGGGACTTTGAACCCACGATGGATGAGGAATTGGTCGATTTTACGCCATCACCTGTTTGGTATTTTTCGTAAAGGATACAGGCCATGGGGGATGCCAACCCGAATCTTTCTGGTGATTGTATTCATTGTTTCGCTCACGGATGCTGGTCTGACACTCTTGTCTGGTATTCTCGGCTCCTCAGAACTGCATCAATTCTGGGGTGTGAATCGCAATAATTTGTATGGACACAATCTCGGATTTTTCCCCCGCAATATTCTGTACTACCCTGTTGTAACTGCATTGCTTGTAGGAGGTGTGATTTCTGAGGACCGACACCACGGAACATCAGCCCTCTATTTCTCAAGGCCGATATCAAGATTTGATTACACTGCAATGAAGTTCATATCCGTTGCAATGATTCAATCCCTTATCATTCTCGGCACCTATTTTCTTTACTATTTTAGTGAAATCATTGCGATGGGCCGTGGTTGGGCTTGGATTGTTGATACATTTCCAATGTTCATAGCAGGTTTTCTCGCTGGTCTTCTTCTCGTTTTTACATACACCAGTTTGGGACTAGCGATGTCATCCATTTCCCGTGGACGATTTTTTCCTGGTATCGGCTTGCTTGCTCTTTTGTTTGGAACCAAGACCATCGCTGGTATCATTTCTCAATTGTTTGAAAGGGATATTCTCTATCTCTTATCTCCATATGACTGTCTTGCTCACGTTGGTCAAGCATTGATTGGCACCCAATTGAGTTATACACAATACTCTTGGACTTGGTCGTTTGTTTCACTAGTTCTTATGAACGGTTTTGCCCTTTACGTCCTAGCAAACCGAGTGAGTTCGATGGAGGTGACGCGGGAATGAATGCTTTGAATCAGCAATTACCTATCGTATACCTCGAAAATGTATCAAAGGTGTATGGACGTATCCATGCATTGTCAAATGTCACTCTCGGGCTTTCAGGTGGCGTCACAGGTATATTGGGATTAAATGGTGCTGGTAAATCTACACTGTTCAAACTCTTAATGGGTAAACTGAAACCAAATAGTGGAACGATTCGTCTATTTGGTGAAGACCCTTGGAAGAATCCATCGCCATATGCCCGAATCGGTTTTGTTCCTGAACATGAAAAGATGTACGATTGGATGACTGCCCTTGAGTTCGTTTCAACATTTGCACGACTGTTTGGTATGACAAAAGCAGAAGCAGAGCAAGAAGCCTTACGAGTGCTCGATTTTGTTGGCCTGCTGGATGTGGCGAACAAGCAAATCGGGCGGTTTTCAAAAGGTATGAGGCAACGAACAAAGATTGCCCATGCCCTTGTCAATAAGCCTGAATTGATTATCCTCGATGAACCGTTACAAGGATGTGATCCACTTGCACGAACCACAATCAACAACGTCATACGAGAACTTGGAAAGTCGGGTTGCACGGTTCTTGTCAGCAGTCATATTCTGACTGAGATTGAACGCGTAACCGAACAAATCGTGATTTTACACCATGGTAAACTCCTTGCCTTAGGAAATTTGCATGCAATTCGTGAACGATTGGACCAAATTCCTCATACTATTCACATCAAGGGAAGTGATTCTAGAGCGATTGGAAAATCATTGATGAGTCATCCTGCTGTCTTTGGCGTTAATTTTCCATCTGATGATGAATTAAATGTGCAAACCTTTCACTTTGGCCAATTGCACCAAGACCTTCCAAGAATCATTGTTGAAAATGGTCATCATGTTCAGGTCATTGACAACCCAGACGATGACTTAGAATCCATTCTGAGTTACCTTACAGGAGGACAGGCGCATGGAAAATGATGCTCAAACGCCCTCGTTCAAACGATTTGATAGGAAAGCAACTGCGGTTGCTGAGTTCACAATGAAACAATATTCGAAGAGAATCTCTACATGGGTCATCCTTTCAGTCGGTGTGCTCGCGATGAGCATCATCATGCTCTTTTATTTCGATACTATGCTACGTGATATTGAATCAGTTGACAACGACTATGATTCATTTGACCCAGATGGCGATGGCTATCCAACTGGTCAGGAGTTGCTGTATGGAACTGACCCATTTTTTGACCAATCTCACCCCGGCCTTATCGATGCGGGAATTGTACCCGATGACCCATCGGTTTGGGTTGACGAAGATGATATTGATTGGGATTCCCTAAAAGAAGGATCAGTTGGCTATGATGATGATGGTGATTGTCGAAATGCACCAATTGCACCTTCGGCTCAGGATACAAATAGGGACGGTATTCCATGCAATATTCGGATATCTGCAAAACAATTTGGAGAAGGTTATGATATTCGTGGAGATAATTATGTCGATGAAGACCCGAATGACGAAGCATATGCAAAGGAAGCCATACATAGGGCTACAATTCTCGCATTAGGTAAATTCGGTTTCGTATTCCTCATCGGCATTTTCCTTCCATTGTTTATGGCGACAGGACTCATTCGTGAGGAAATGGAATCAGGAACGATGCATTTTCTCATTGCAAAACCTATTCGGAGAGCAGAGATTTTCTTGTATAGAATGTTTGGATTTATCGGCATCACTTATCCCTATGTCTTAGGCTTGTGTTTGGTATGTGCTTTGCTCTTTGGTTTTTCAGGGCCCTCGGAATCGATTTTTCGTTTGAGTGATCTTGGTATTTGGATGGTGATTGCCTTTGCAACATTACTTGCTATCTTTGCTTACGGTATGATGTTCAGCATGTTTGGTGTTCTCTGGAAACATGGCATAATTTTAGCCATACCAGTTGCAGCATGGGAATTAGCGATGATGTTCGTCTCGTTGTGGGAGCCTGAAGCCAGTGTTCTTCGTTTCTCGGTTCTCGGATGGGCAACGATGATTATCGATGCAGGGGCAATCATGCTCTGGCCTGACCTCGAATACATGGTTGAAGTTGGGCTGTGGGCTAATCTTCAAGGCGCCGATCAACTGATGGTGTTTTCCTCGAATCCAGGACTTGGCTTATCCAATTTTGCTAGTTTCATCGTTGGCTCTGCAGTGCTCCTGTTCCAAGGTATTGCCTTTTGGTTACTCGGAAGTGCACTCTTTTCTTCTAAGGAAATTTCGTAGGTGTTTTCATGTCAGAAATTTTCAGTGGTGACTTTTCGACGATGTGGTCACTTGGACTTCGCAAACCTATCCAACACCTCACTTGGGATTGGTGGTGGTGGCTTGTGATGCTGGATGATGAAGATGGTAATCCAAGCGGAAAGCAACTGATGGTTCTGTGGTCAACGAAAACCAATGATTTGGTTCATGTGAATAAAACGCCATGGATACCACAAGGGAGGCCGAGTGAAATTGTCGATGGAGCGTACAATATTGACGGAATGGTTTGTGCATGGTGGTATGATGGCATACGAATGCATGAACCAATTCTCAAAGATGTTTGCAAAATGACCATTGTTGAAGATGCCTCTTCAAATTGGCCTTCAACACAAAATAGTGGGATAGGCGGGGGTGCAATCGTTCCACAACTCGAAGCTGATTGCTCGATGGGTTTGCGTTCTGATTTGTCTTCCTTCTGGCTGCATCTACAAACAACGCTTCCCGAACAACGTCAAATTGACTTTAATTTAGACATCACCCCGTGGAATCCGACACTGTCCCATGCACGACATTTACAATCCGATTACATCGGTGGGATGGGGTACGATATTCTTCGAATTCATGGAGCCAAAGTTCAGGGTACGGTTGATGGAAAACAGCATCAAGGAACTGCATATTTCCAAAAAGTCTGTGTTCAGGCACCCTCACCTCCTTGGTATTGGGGTGTTCTCCACTTCGAAGATGGCTCCTATCTTGACTGGTTTTTACCACACCTTGCATTGACGGTGACTTCTCAAACATCACGCCCTTGGAAACAAAGGGATTTCAACCATATTTCCCTTTCACAAGGCGGTTTGTTCCACGATGCAGTTCATCATCGAACAGAACGATTTGGTAAAGTTCGAGTGAATAAAAAGGCGTCGTTGTTGAGTGAAGCAAGCCATGGTGCCAATCCAGGTGCACCTTTGCCCGAATTTTTTGTTGAACTCCAAAACGGTAGAACCTCGATATCAATTCATGTTCAAGCCATTGAACGAGCACACTGGCATTTCGATCAACCCACACG
>CAZWXR010000061.1:0-8860 GCA_964637985.1 uncultured Candidatus Poseidoniales archaeon | reverse complement strand
ACGGGTCAATCTATTGGGTTTGAACGAAAACGAACCAACCAAATCGAGGCTCTTCAATGACTCCCTGATGAATCATTTGGTCAAGGCCTTCTTCAGTCGTTTCTCGATCAAAACCTTTCGACATTGCGTTTGACATAATTGTCTGATACTGCACACCCTCGCCTTGGTCAAAATGAGAAATGACCATTCGAATGATTTCCTCAACCGGTTGGTCAGAGATTTCGCTATCGCCTTCGACCTCTGGAAGTCGAATTTCTGGTGGTGGAGTCGTTACTGCCTCAATTTTACCCTCGGCTATGTCCAGTGCCTGCATGACGTTGAGTTTGAAGACCTCAAGATCCACTTCACCATAGTGATGGCGAGCAGCCACGATAGATTGGTGGTATCGATGAGGGATGCTTGTGGATGATAATCCTTCCATCGTCGCATCAACTTCAAG
This sequence comes from uncultured Candidatus Poseidoniales archaeon, assembly GCA_964637985.1. GTDB lineage: Archaea > Thermoplasmatota > Poseidoniia > Poseidoniales > Poseidoniaceae > Poseidonia. The sequence continues at coordinate 8,421 of CAZWXR010000061.1, read as the reverse complement.
AGATTGTGACCAATTTTCAACACGTGAATATGTGGCTTCTGCGGCATCAAGAAGCCAATTAGCATACCGTTGCCGATTGATTTCTGTTATTTCTTCAGGCCGAAGCGAGGTATACACTCCTCCATCTTCCGATTGATACCAACGGGTTTTTGCAACCATTCCGACGAGGATTGGTTCGCTTGAAGATACCCTTTCGTGAAGTTGATGAATCAACTCTTGTAACGGTAGGGGCGAGTATTCTCCAACTGAAAAATAAAACAATCCAGTTGGGTCTCGAATTTGGCCTTGATACATCTGTGTGCCATTGGAAGTTTCACGAACTTCGAGGCGCTCAAGCAAACCTGAGACGACAATTCGGTTGACTTTACAACCTAATTTTGTAATAATAAACGTAGGGTCGTACTCTCCTGGACCTTTTTCATGAAGATGGGAACTCGCGAATTCCGATGCAAGCATCAACTCGCTTGGTTGCCGAACAATTCTCCTTGCCTGCATCAATTCCACCCCCAAGCAGCACGAAGTTCAGTTGCCCTGAGCTGTGGGTCTCGTGTCGGTATGTCAACATCTGTTGCTATAATCATCATGCCTTGTTCGTCGATAATCGTTCTTCCTTTTACCTCAACGAAATTTGTGAGTAACATGGAACGAAGATGCAAAATCAATCCATCATGTCCTTCATTTGCAGATGTCTTGAAATCTGCTTCTGACATCTCGGAGAGTTTCAATGCAACATCTTTGTTCACCAAAAGAGATGATGTTGTTCCATTATCATCCAAGATAAGGCGTAATCGGATATCTTCAACACCTTCAGTTTCACCATGCTCATAACACGAACCCTCTTTCATGACTCTCCGACATTCTGGGCACCGACTGATGATGCCAGAATCTTCTTTGATACTAACGATAGTGCCTTTCGTCTGAATACCTACCCTCGAGCCTCCAGCCGCCAATTCGTCAAGAGGAGCCTCAACGAAGTGAGAAGTAGGATCGATTTCACCTTCCCATGCAGGTTCATCCAAAATGGAGATTTGGTCAGATGAATCAACGGTGATATCTGGTATGCCCTGCCAAGCTGTGATTCGGGCTGAATTCACCTTAACAAAGACCGGAAGGTCTTTTTCGCTAAATGAAATGTCATCCCAGATTGTCATTTTACATTGCCCAGTTGGATCGATGACTTGTGCTGACCAAAGATGCTTTTCTTGACCATCTCGTTCAAATTTTCGTTGCATGATCTCCGTAACCTGTACGACGATATCCGTATCTCTTGAACCATCTCGCAAGTCAGAGATCGTCGCAAAAGAAGATTCTTTGAGGTCATCAACAGAAGCGAATTTTGAATCATGATATGGTTCAATCTTTGTTGTCCTGCCAAAGTTTAACTCGGGCGTATCTCTAAAGGAGCGTACCTGGGCACCCGTGATTTTGATTAGAGCCCCTTCTTCGTGACTAAATGGTTCCCAAGAGAGAAATCCAATATGCCCGGAGTTGTCTGCAATACGCCCACGTACAACGTCAATTGAACCAGAACCATCTTTGCGATGAATTTGGTCATTCTTTGTGGACAACACTCGCCCAACAACCGTGACATATCCTTCATTCGGTAATGCTATGATATCGATTGGGTCTTCGGTTTTGAGGGATGAGCCCGTTCCTTCTTGGAGAACAACAATCCTTGAACTTTGGTTAATGTTGAGCGACTTTTTGCCATTATATTCATTGACGGATGCTCCTTCGATTCGTACAATACTACCAGGGAGCAATTGAGAATTGCTTCCCCAATCTTTGTATTCCCATTGTGTTCTTTTTTCTTCATTTTCCCATGGCAAATCTTGTAACATTCCAAATGCGATTTGACGCTCTTCACCTCGAATAAGTTGTTGACGCAGGTTGTGCGTGACGACCATCACCTCAATTTCAACATCTTTATCCTCGCCCCCCAATTCGCTCAACTGAGCCACTTTTTTGGTTTGACGTTGCTGTCTTGGCTTTGACTGAGAAGGGGCATCAGAATCACTTTGAAATTTCCTTAGGACTGAACGAAGTGCATCCTGAGGCGGAATGTAGAACTCATTCTCATATTTCTCGAACGCTGCATGAATCTCATCAGCTGATGCCTCAGGTATCTCTTTCAATACCGCATCAATATAATCGGAATACTTTGAATCAGACATGCGATTGACCTCCGCCAAGCAATTGTTGTTCGAGCCTGACGAGAGGACAGGCGATGGTTTTTCGTGCGGGTTGGGGAAGACAGTACACTCCATTTACCTCCATGGGCTAATTCACCCATGACGACAGGGTATAAACAATTTCATTCCAAATTATAGCCTCATCCTCGAGCGATTATGCTGGATTAATTCTGATACTGGATTGTAATGCAACATCAGGCAGGTGGTATCGCCCCCGCACAGAAATTTCATTCCCCAATTCAACATTCGATTGGAGGGCGGCGACGAGGTTCCCCGAGATGCCAGCCTGTGCAAGCGGACCGACAATTTCTCCGTTTTCAATTCGGAGTATCGTGCTTGAAGTCACGGAAAAATCACCAGAAGTTGGATTGGCTGTGTGCGCACCCATGACGCTTTGGACAAGATATCCTGTATCGATGATTTCAAGCAATTCATCTCTGCTGTGTTGTTTTCTTGTTGTTTCAAAGATCATCTCAGAGCAAGATGTTGACGGTGGTGACTGGTAACTTGAACGAAAAGCAGAACCGGTTGATGCAGCGGATTCAACTTTCCCATCTCGCATCATCTCGGCTGCATCCCGAACTGACCAAAGTGAGTTTGTTAATTTGCCACCTTGAATTAACGGCAAAATTTGCGTAGGAATGCCCTCATCGTCGCGAGATGATGATGCCAATCCTCCTTCAAGACGACCATGGTTTGTTATTGAAAGGGATGGGTCGATGACCTGCTCTCCAATCTTGTTTGACCATACTGAAATGTTCCTTGCTAACCGTTCTCCTATCACTGAATTTGGAACTATATATCGAAATAGACTTGAAAATGAGGAGGGTGTAAAAACGACCTTGGAATCCTCAGATTGAAGTTCATGCTTCAATGGGTTTTGTGTGGCTTCAGCCCAGTAGAGGGCATTATCAATGCATTCTGGAATCGTGTCTAATTTCTTGCGAGAAGATTTCTGATCGTAACTAGACGAGAACGTTTCTTTGTCTATAGAAAGTTGCACGCCAAGTGAATGGAGAGTGGATTGCCCCGACTCCTCGATCCCCGAACTTGAGATGAGACAAGAAGCGGTTGAAGATATTTCGATACCTCCACCGGTGACGACTGCGTCTTCATTTGATGATGCTACATGAGATAGAATATCATCAGCATTTTGGAGAAGTTCTTCTGAACTTGTTTTGATGATTGAATCATCATACATTCCTCCGACTTTTGATGTGGGCTCAAGAGACGGTAGTTCAAACCCTTCAATTTTTGGAGAAATACGTGCGATTTTTTGTGCGAGTTCAATTGCAGCATGTACATTCTTTACATCAACTACATGGGCAAATCCAAATCGCCCATCTTCAACCACTCGAATGCCAAAGCCGCCTTCTCCTCCACCGCCAGCAAGACTAATTTTGCCGGCTTCGATTTCAACCTCTTCGCTGTAGCTTTGGATGCCGACAATATCCCATTGCCCAACATTTGATTGGCGACATGCTTGCGAAATGACATCAGCCTTTTCCACAAGTCGGTCAAGAGCATCTGTTGGTATCATTGTTCAACCAACCAGTGCTTCTCGAATTCTCATCAATGGACCACCATCGCCAACTGGAACAGTTTGCCCTTTTCCACAGAATCCAGGCGAAGCAATCATTGCATCTCTTGTTAAACCATCCACATTCTTTAGAATTTCAAGCGTCATTCCACTGACACTCACATCTTTGAGTGGAGTTGTTAATTCTCCATTTTCAATTAACCATGATTCCTGAGCAGAGAATTGGAAGGAACCTCGTCCTGTGTCAACTTGACCTCCGCGAGAACCACATGCGAATACTCCGTATTGAATGTCTTCAAGAAGTTCATCAAGGTCGTTGTGACTTCCACCTTGTATGATGGTGTTTGACATTCTAACCATGGGATGATGTAAACCATCTTGAGCACGTGCACCTGCATTTGGTTCAAGGCCAAAATGATGTGCGGTTTCTCGATGATTGAGATATTCCGTTAACACACCGTTTTTAATCAACAATTTTTCTCTTGTGTTCAAGCCTTCATCATCAATTGGAAATGCTCCATACCCGCCACGAATCGTTGGGTCGTCAACCACAGTAACGATATCGCTACCAATCGTCTGTCCGAGTTTTCCATCGAGACACGAGTCGCCTGCTGCAACGAGATCTGCTTCACATGGGTGGCCAAGGGCTTCGTGGATATACACGCCAGTGAGATCGGGGTCAGCGACTAGAGGCATCTTTCCCGAAGGAGCTGAAGATGCTTTGAGGAGTCGAATGGTTGACTTTTCTGCTTTTGTTGCGAGTTCATCTAAATCTGAATTGTCAATCAATTCAACGCCACCTTCTCCTCCGACTCGAGTCCTGTATGACATCACATTATCTCCATCTCTTCCCTCTAAGGTGGCGTGCATGAGTGTTCTCTGAAACGACCAAACTCTATCCATGCCCTCTGAGGTCATGAGTTCGGTGTGAATGTGTTCATCCATCCATCCACATTTTACAGATTGGATTGAATCATGCTTAATTGATGAGGTGAAATCACGCATGTGAGATAATTTCTCCTCGAGTTCAGTATACCGGACATCTTTTTTTGCTTCCCAGTGCACTTCATCTTGATAGATCGGAACTTCTGCTAAATCGATAGGCTTCATGTTTGCTGACCTACGTTCAGCAACAGCCTTTGCAAGTTTTACAGTGGAGGGGACTTGTTCATGAATTTGATGATAGTCAGTGGTGGAGTGAATCCCCCAAGAGCCATCGACCAAAACCCGTAATGTCAGTCCTACCTGCTGGCCGGGTACAGCAGATTCAATCTGACTGTCTTTCATTCGGATGTCTGTTTCCGTCATTGCAACCAATCTTGCTTCTGCATATTGTGCTCCTTCTTGGAGGGCAATGTCGATGGCTCTTGCAATTTTTTGAGCATCGAGATATCGATTCGATTTCAGTTCATCGGAGTTCCTTTCGGAGGAAATGACCATGCAGAGCCTAGAGAGACGGAGTCCTTTAACCCTCCTAAAATGTACTTAGGATTGTAAGTCTGCTTGATGAATGTGTGCGATTGCACATTGCTCAAAATCAATCGGTTGAAGGTCATCTGAAATGCCGAGTTGAGTCAAACTTGTTGGAGAGGGGGATGGCTGACGTTCCTCAAGATGACAGTGTATTTGTTCAAGAATTTCTGCTGCTGCAACTCGCATATCCTCCTCCACCACTTCGAGAATGTGTTGTGCACCTGAATCGTTTGAGAAAACAGCATGTGGTAAAAAGAGTAGCCACCCTTGCTCAGCATCGCTGTTGATTCCTGAACGAGCAAAGGCTTCAGAGACATGATGTGTTCCAGATAAATATCGGAGAAATTCGGCGTCAATCGTGCGAGCGAGAGCAGAATTTCTCTGAAAACGGCGAGTGCAGGCTTCCCATGCTGTCCACAGTTGTAAATCAGAGATGACAACATCGTTGTGGCAGAGAACCCAGTGGTTATTTGGACGAACTCTGATGAAATTTTGAATCACATCGAATTCGATTTCACCTGGATTTTTTTTCCAAGCAAACTTAGGAAATTGTTGCATAATACATCCTCTACGCTCATCTTTTTGAATCAGTCGCTTCGTTCTCCCTCAAGTGGAGTATCATCGAAGCGAAGTTGTTCTTTTTTCCGGCCGCCCTTTGTTACTTTTCGTATTTCATTGAGAATCGACTCGACCAAGATTGGCCCCCAACCCCTTTTGCTTTCGAGTTCTGTACGTTGTTTTGAGCTCATAGCCATGACATCTTTTGGTGTTCTTAAATTCATTTGAGCAAGTTCTCGTGCACGATGACGACCTACATTGCGAATATTGACGAGTTGTAACAAATCTTCTTTACACCCATGGCGAATTCTCTGTCGAGCAAGTCCAAACAATTGTGCAATCTCTGCAATATGTGTCGAATGTTCATGTGAAAATACATCATCAAGGAGGAGGATTTCCTTTGAGCAATACAGAAGCCATTCAGAGATTGATGTTCTGTGGTGAACATCGCCGGGAGCCACATCAAATGATTGTTCAAGTGTTCGAAATGAGTCTTCTTCACACCATTGTTCAAGCATCCAAGCACTCTTTACTCTTCCAATCATATCTTCAAGGTAGGTTTGCTCTAGGACAAACTCATCTTCAGCACTGTTCATTTTGAGAAATATCTTTGAATTCGGTTCCAAATCTTTCGATTTTGCCCAAAGTGACGGGAAATCAGGGGTCGAACAGACAAGGTGGAGCAAGCCGAGGGTTGTAATTGGACCGTCTTGACGTACAGAACGACGAACAAATCGTCGCAAACCTTTCCGAAGTATCGTTGCAGATAACGGGTCAATGTACATTTGAGATATACGAATACCCAATTCTGTTCCTTCAAATCGACAGTTGTGATCGTTTGAATATTGCGCAACAATCTCGTCAGAGTTTTGCATCCGTCGTGCTGGTTGAAATCCAAACATCGGCGTTGAATGGGCACTCTTCTTCGAATCTTCTTTGTTCAATCCAAACATGACGCCTTCGGTTTCTTGAGCGGCCGTCACCCAAGATGGAATTGTGTCATCCCATGGCTCATTATTCTCTTCCTTCATACTGAGGATGACTTCAGATTCGATGAATTCGTTGTCTGGTCCAAGGTCTCGAATAAATCGTTCATCAACAAGCCACTGAATCATTTGTGTTATACGTTCTTCCAACTGAGAGAATGGAAGAGATTTTCCAAGAAATGTGTGTTTGAAAAATTCAAGAATACGGCCTTTATGATGATAACCACCTGTAGAGATGAGAGCGAGAAGGTGCATTCGTAATGCGGGTTCAGATGCAAGTTTCGAGGAAATATTTTCCACTTGACCGAAGAAATATCGCTGTGCAACAGCATCTGCTTCTTCCCACCCATCGGAATTCTTGCAGTAAATCCATGCCTCGCCCTTCGTGTCATATTTTGGACGACCGGCTCGGCCCATCATTTGTCGAACCTCCATCACAGGCAGAGGTCGATTAAAGCCGTCATCCCATCTTTTGAGGTCACGAATAAGTACCCTGCGAGCGGGTAAATTCACACCAGCAGCCAATGTGGGTGTTGCAGTGAGTGCAACAAGCTCTCCACTTTTGAACGAATGTTCAATTAATTTCCGTTGTTGGTGCGTTAGTCCTGCATGATGAAAGGCGACACCACCTCTAACAGCATCTGCAAGGTGGTCTGATATACTTGATTGTGAGGAGGATTTCAAAATTTGTTGGCTTAATTCTTCAAGGCGTTTTAGTTTCGCAGCATCTTCCTTTTTTAGACGCTTGAGGACTCGTTTAGCTAAATTTCTTGCTTCTGCTTGTGCGCTTTTTCGTGTCCCTACAAACAACAGAACCTGTGACTCTCCATCCATAGCATCATCGACGACGCTCCATACAGGGTGGGACACCAAGCCTTCCAGCGTACGTGGAGGCGATAGGGTTCTTTTTTGAGTCCCATTACCTTGAATTTTTCTCGGCTCAACATGAAAGTTGTGAAATGTTGAATATTCGAGGTCAACTGGTCGCCACTCAGAAACAATAAGTTCTGCTTGGAGCCAAAATGCTAAGTCTTTGACATTGCCTACTGTTGCCGATAATGCAATGATTTGTGCATGCGGGTAATGGAGTCGTAATCGAGTAAGGTTCATTTCAAGAGTAGGTCCCCTTGTTGCGTCGTTCATAAGATGGAATTCATCGGCAACGATGCATTTCAAATGTTCAAACAACTCGCTTCTATGTCGCAATAATGAGTCCAATTTTTCAGATGTGCAAACAATGATGTCGGCTTTGTCAATGTCTCTTGTTTCAGATGATGCATCACCAATTGCTAAACCAATTTGCAAGCCTAAATGAGTTCCAACTTCGACCAATTCCTCATATTTTTCACTCGCCAAAGCTTTGAGCGGAACAATATAAATTGCCTTTGCTTGTTGAGTTTTTTTCATTGAATGTACAATGCCACAATATGCCAGTAATGATTTTCCTGATGCAGTAGGGATACAGACCAGAGTGTTCTTTCCTTCTAATATGGGAACGATGGCATCGGACTGTGGAGGATATAATCGTTCAATACCCCACTTTGTGGAGAGAAATTGCTTGAATTTTCCATCGATTGAAAGGGAATCTACCGTTGTCCCTTCAATTGTCATGTTGAAAGACAAGTGTCAATAGTCCAAAAGGAAAACGGATGAAATTTTGGCCGACATACCT
>CAZWXR010000060.1:0-8867 GCA_964637985.1 uncultured Candidatus Poseidoniales archaeon | reverse complement strand
ATGGAGGGTTCAATTGGATGAAGTATGCCGAAATGGCACCACCTCCTCGCTCTGAGCATCTTTGGCGATACACGCCATGGCACTGGATGCACCCTTCGGACATTCACCAAGTCCCTGAGTCATTGCCAATCCGTTTTGCATTCGATGAGGGCAGCCCACTCGAGAGTACACCATGTGAACCCTCGATGTCAAATGAATACGCCAGAGTCTTTCTTCATGAGGTTGCAAATTCAAAAACGACGGTAACGACCTCAACCGAAGGCCAGGTCTTGAATCTGTTTGGTGTGGCCTCAGGTCATATTGCATCAAGTCATCTTCATCTCGATATACAACACACTTCAACCATCATCCTCCACCTCTCAGGCGAGGCCGATTGGTGTGGCCTTCATATCACTGCAAATGTGAATCGAAACATACACGCATCCTTTGCACTCGTCAATGAGTTGTCAAGCACGACCACATATCTTGAATGCCAAGATTGGGAACTTGAACAGGATTCAAATGTCGAATTCGCAGGATTAACCATCGGCGGATTTCGAATTAAATCAGATGTTCGTTCAAACCTAAAAGCAAAGGGAGCTCACATGACACAAGCCATGTCAACACATGGAATTGGGCAAAGGCACGCTGACCACCATGTTGAGATTCATCACTTGGAAGGGCACACAACATCAAACCTGTCGGCTCACTCAGCATGCGATGAAGAAAGCCACCTCGTTGCTACTGGCTTACTCACGATTGCAAAGGATGCAAACCAAAGTGACGCAGGTCAAGTGTTTCGAAATCTCTTGCTTTCTCCAAAAGCCAGGGCAGAATCCCTGCCCGAATTAGAAGTTCTTGCCGACGATGTGTCTGCAGCACACGGAGCAGCAAGTGCTCCTGTCGATGAAGACCAAATGCATTACATGATGTCCAGAGGATTTAGTCCTTCAGAAGCATCAGCACTTATTGTTGAAGGATTCCTCACCGCTGCATTTGGCGACATCAAAAATTCACATATCATCGATGCCATTCGTACGCGATTAACCGTACACCTTGAATGCCATATCAAGAGGTGATGTGGTGAATCTACGAGACCAATTTCCAATCCTTAAACGAAAGGTCAACGGATACCCCTTAGTGTATCTCGACAACGCAGCAACGACACAAAAACCGTCAGTTGTTATCGAAGCGATGAACGATTACTATTCCAACTCAAACGCAAATGTTCACCGTGCAGTTCACACGCTTGCTGGTGAAGCAACGGATGGTTACGAGAGTTGCCGGACAGCACTAAAACAACGATTCAACGCTGAATATGCAATTTTGACAAGTGGGACGACCGAAGCCATCAACCTTGTTGCACATGCTTGGGGCAGAGCAAATTTGCAAAAAGGGGACGTCATTGTTCTAACAGAAATGGAGCACCATTCTGATATTGTACCATGGCAAATGCTTGCGGAAGAACGCGGAGTCGAACTTCGATTTGTACCTGTGACAAAGCAATTTACACTTGATATGGACGCGTTTGCATTCGCTTTAGAAGGGGCGAAATTAGCGTGTGTCGTACACACATCAAATGTCCTCGGTGTTCGAAATCCTCTCGAAGACATCATCGAGATGTGTAGAAAAAACGGTGTAAGAGTTCTCATCGACGCTGCTCAAGGTGTACCTCATACGCATCTTGATTTTTCTGGTTTCGGGGCTGATTTTGTCGCCTTTTCCGCTCACAAAATGTGCGGCCCAACAGGCATTGGTGCCCTGCTCGTTCAGCCTGATGCATTCAAAGAAATGAATCCATTCATGGGTGGAGGTGACATGATTGAGCAAGTCACCATCGAAGGCTCAACCTACCAAACAAATGAGCATAAGTTTGAGGCTGGCACTCCAAGAATCGCGGAAGCAATCGGTTGGAAAGCAGCTCTTGATTGGCTCAATTCGATCGATATTGAATCTGAACATGAAAGGTTGGTCAACATTGCAAAATATGTGGCTGACCAGTTGCGTCAAATAGGTGTCGAGGTGTATGGACGGCATGAGCGTCAAGACTCTGCTGTCGTCTCATTTACCCATCCTACAATAAATAGTGAAGACATCGCTCATCTTCTCGATGCTCGAGGCTTCGCCGTACGAACTGGCCATCATTGTGCCCAACCCCTTCTCCAGCGACTCGGTTTGTCAGGTACTGTTCGCGCCTCATTTTATGTCTACAATACTATGGATGAAGCAGAACAATTCATCGCCGAAATGAAGGATATTGTGGAGAAATTTGCATGACATATCCCGCTCAATTAGTCGAACTTATCGAAGAGTTCCAAGAGATTGAAGACAAACGAGAGCGACTTGAATTTCTGTTTGAGTTTGCCTCCGAAGTGAATGAACTACCTCGCATCGATTGGACCGAGGAGACACGGGTGCGAGGTTGTCAATCTGAAGCACACATTCGCGTGCATGTCGAGAGCGGCATCGTGCATTTTGAAAGTGCAGCCGATGCTCAACTTGTCCAAGGATTAATGGGCATTCTCACGATTGCAATCGATGGACAGGAAACGGGGGTGGTGCTTAATTTGACACCTGAATTCGCCATGGATATGGGCATCTTAACCACGCTTTCTCCAAGCCGCTCGAATGGGTTTCGAAACATGTTTGACAAAATTCAACAAGAAGTACATGATGCAATGGGATGATACAATGAGCACGAAAGAAGAAGTGATGAGCAAACTCGATACCGTTGAGGACCCTGAATTACACCTATCAATTGTTGAATTGGGACTTGTCTACGATGTGCGATTTGAACAAAAAGAGGGAAAACACCACGCTGAAATCGACATCACATTGACTTCGCCTGGATGCCCCGCTGCACCTGAAATCATGGCTGCAGCACATCGTGCAGCCCTACAAGCGGAAGGGGTTGAATCTGTCCACATCAATTTGGTATGGTCACCGAGGTGGGACCCAAAAATTCACGCATCAGAAGATGCAAAAATGGACATGGGCATTTGGGATTAATCACCACATGAGTGGAATAATACTTGCCAGCAACATCAAGGCTGGAATGACAACTGCCTCAGTTGTGCTTCTCAATCCACCGAGGAGTGAAAATTCTGTACCTCTGGAAAGCCTTGATTCCATTCCTTCGAGTTTGCTACCACGCATGATAATATTTGCAGACCCTATGGTCGTGTCAAGCCCATCCTCTCGTTCATCTAAAGTTCTCTTCTCAACGGTACCTAATGCGTACACTGGGTCCCCAGAACAAAAGGCATAAACCGTCCATCGTCGTTTTCCAATTCGCCATGAATCGAGTTCTTCACCAGAATTCAAGTCTTTCCAGGACGCAGCGTCAACAAGAATCCCCCCTGAACCATCGTGAAGAATGAATTTCGACCAATCTTCACCTGAATTGATAACATGCCAACTACAGGACTCCTTTCCGTTGTTGTCTCTTCTACAGCGCTGCTCTTCCTCTTTCCATCGGTAGCCAACGATGCCATCGAAGGTTTTTCCTCCAATCGTAATACTATGCGTCGATGAGTATGGTCGAACCTGCCCTACCAGTTCAGCAGAGCCGACTGCTACACCTCGGACTGTACTCGTTGGTGTATCGATCATATTGTGAAGTAATTTCCACTTCCTGACTGAGATAAAAAACCATGTTACTGCAAATAGAATCAGCACATATTTACCAATTGAACCAATAAGATCTCCGATGATGTCCGTATCTCTCGCATTGAGGTCAGAAATCAACCACACACTGAACAACACGAATATGCTTCCATTGAGGCTATACAGCGTAAGCGTGGCAGCCTTCGGCGTCCCAACCTTTCTCGGATGTTCGTTGATGAGACGACCATCTCCATCAGGGCCATATTTTGAAGGTGTCCAAGTTTCCATTGGTGGCGGGGACAGAATCCAATCATGCTCGTCGACATTCCGAGATGTCGTCGTGGACATTGAGTACTCCTGGCCATCGAAGAGCACGGATGAACGTGCATTTCGGCCTTGTTTGATTGCTCGAATATCTTTCGCTAAAGAAGAAGGTGTGACGAGCATCAAAATGAAACTGCCGAGTATGGATAACAACATCGCAGTTCGTTGAGTATTCTCCCTCTGGGTCACCTCTGGTAAATCAAAACCCCCCTCAGAAAACGAAAGCACGGTAAATGTTGATGCCTGTTTGAGAATAAAGAGGTTCAATCGATCTCCTTCTCCAATCTCATCAGAGCACGAATCCCCAACATAATGTTCCACATTCAGATTATATCGACCAATCTCTGCAATAAATGTTTCTGAGCCTATTGAAAAAACAATGGTTTCGTCAATCAAATCTTTGTGGAAGATTGTGTCACCTTCACTGTCCGTCGTGCAGTACCGATGCATAAGAACCCCTGATGAAATCTCAGCGGATGCAATAAAATACGCACCGTCCTCACCATCAAATCCCTTTCCTAACCTCGATTCTGTAAATTCAGCCTGCTTGAATGCTGCCTCACCTTGTATCACTTGAGCATCCTCAGTTTGAATGACATCAGGAATTGTTAAGCTGAACATGAAGAGGATGATGGAACTTAGGAAGAGAAGCACTGCAATGGCGAACCCGAACCATCCAAATCGATATGGGAATGTAAATTCAAAAAATCGATGCTGAATCGTCGATTCTTGTAATTTTTCAACTTCGCTTTCCACGTCGTGTTGCAGATATACGATTCATATAAGTCAATCTTTGATATTTTTATGAGAATTTGACATTCCATCGAGAACCCAATATACGAAAGACGACTCGGGTGTTCATGGGCAGGAAAACTGTGTTCGTCACGCTGCTTTTGCTCACATTACCAATGACGGGCTGCATTGACCCAGATGAAGATGCAATCCTCACTCCATCAATCGAATTTCCTGAATTCGATGAGGGAAATCTCGTGCTTCAAGTACCAAGGGGCATTATTTCTTCAATCGAAGTTGATTCCAAAACAGATTTCGAAGTCATTCCCGGACCAGCAGTGTATCTTCTTGACGAATTTGGTGTTCACCGAGTGGGGATGCTTGAATTTGCTAAGGCAACAACAACTGTTCAATTTCTAGCGCTCGACACCCTCCATCCATCAAGCCACCTTCTCATTCGAAGTGACCAAATTGAATTCAACCTCACACTCGAGTTTGTCGATGAAGGACTTGGCATCGTTGATGGTGAACGTGCATACGACACAATCGACTACATCACATCAAATTACAACAATCGTTGGTGTGCGAGTGCATCACTTCACGAAGGTGGACAAAATTACGAGATTGCAGCAGAGGCTATGGCAGAAGATATGCGAGAGATGGGCTTTGATTTTGTTGAAGTGACTCGGTATGAAGACGACCCCGACCAACTCAACGTCGTAGGATACAACTGGGGTCGAACCAATCCCGATGAATACATCGTGGTTGGAGGGCATTTCGATATTGCCTACGTCTTTACACCTCCCGGTGGTGGTACAAACGAAGGTGCGAATGATGACACATCAGGGTCTACGGTTTCACTCGAAATGGCACAAGCACTAGCAACAATGGAATTTGACCACACGGTTGTTGCTGCTTTGTGGGCATGCGAAGAAGAGGGGTTGCTTGGAAGCCTTGCCTTTGTCGAACACTTGCCAGAAAATGTTTCAGTCAAGGCCTACATGAATTTCGATATGGTCGCCCTCAACTATCCAATCGTACCGCCACCAGGGTATGGACCATACGAACTCTCCATCAGTATAGCAGGTGCGAATGAAGAGCGAATGAACCGAATGATCGATTGGGTAGGAACAACGATTGAGGACGATTTAGCATACGAATGGACCGATGCAAATCGCGTGTTTTGGCAAATTGCTGAATCTTGTGCTTCTGACCATTGTGCATTCTTTTCGGCTGGCTATCCGACATTCAACTTCTTTTCACCCGGTGGAGAAATCTCATTTTGGCAAGAATGGCATTCGCCTTCGGACACCCTCGAATTTATGACGCTCAAAGCGGGAGGGCAACCACAAATGGCAAGTGGATTCAACACCCTCGTTTGGATATCGCTCGCACTTTTCATCCAAGTTGATAATGCTGATGATTTCTATGGCAATTGGTACGACGAATAAGCGTCCTAACCTCTCATCAATTCATGTGTTTGTTCCAACGTTGAACTATAAAGAACGGTTCGTTTTGTTACCAAACCGTTATTGATGAATCAAGTTACGTTCAAATTATGGCAGGAAATCATGCTGGACCAGATTTATTGTTTGGATTTCCAACTATTTTCTTTGGTACGTTAGCCGTTGCTGGTGGCTTGGGGTATTTTTTCAACATGAAGTTGGGCCGACTTCCTAAAATTGGTGAGAAGTATTACGATGTTATCGTGTTAACTTTGGGATTATGGTGCTTGGTCGGGTTACTCATTGATTCATTTGCTCATATTTCGGGTACAGTGGATGATACATTCTTCACCCCCTGGCACGCCATTTGGTATTCAGGAGCAACGGCATACGGGGCATACATTTTCTATGTCCTCCTTCCAGAAGAGGGCTTTTCCCACATGATTCGCAATCCATTTGAATCATTGAAGGGAATTGAGCCACAACACAAGCCTGGTGTGTACGGCATCATTATTTTCGGAATATCTGGTGTTGGCGATATGATTTGGCATGAAACATTGGGCGTTGAAAGCAGCCTCGACATATTGCTGTCGCCCACTCACATTGGTCTCTTCATAGGCCTCATCATGTCGGTCAGCGCCCCGGTGTGGTCAGCTTGGGCAGACCCCACATCCGGAATCAAGGGATTGAAATCTCAAATGCTGCTTGTTTTTGGAATTGGTGCGGCGTGGAGCGTTATTTTGTTGATGTTCCGTTTCGCAAATCTTTGGATAGCACCAATAGAATCATTCTGTTACAGCAGTCAACTCAACCTTTGCAAAAACGATAGTTATGAGGATGCATTATCAATCGGGTTGCAATCCCTGTATGTTCAAGCTGGAATCACATCTGCAATGTTGATCATTTTCTTACAACGTTGGGAGCCTGCACGAGGTTCGATGTTCCTCATCCTCACCTTCAACACCGTTAGTCTATTTGTCTACACTAAATTTGATAGGAACGTCATCTACATGGGGCTTGTTTGGGCAATTCTTGTTGAATTAGCATTACCAATGTATCACAAACTTGGTGCAAAAATATACATTCCATTCATTGTTTCAACGCAAGTGATTGTCTTGATTGCCTCGTGGTACATTCGTGCGAGCGACATCTCCAATGCGACATATTGGATTGAAGGCAACGACCTTCATGTTCTTCCATTCGGTTGGACGATACATTCCACAATAGGTTCAGTGGTCATCTGTGCTATAATTGGTTGGCTAGCAAGTATCATTGGTTTCCCAAATCATCAACCAGAAATGAACCTTGAATGATTCCATGACACATCAAACAAAAGAGTCGACATTTGGTATAGTGGAAACATCTGTGAAACGAACTTGTCGCTCTGATAAGAATTTTTCATGAGATTCAACCATTCGTGCGATTGATGTTTCGATAGATTTTTTTGAGCGTATATTCAGACACATTAGGCCAACTGTGTGCCGAAGACTTATCAGTGGGTCATTTTCAGGGAAAGACAGCGAGTGTTCTTTTTGGTGTTGTTTTAATGAAGTATGAATTAATGTGTTTGAAGACAAATGACCGCCTAACCGATGACTACACCCTACATCATACAGAAAACGCCTTGCTTCAAACTCAGTACGAAGTACCGCTTGAATTGAACGAAGAAGCAGAAGGTGTTTGGCAATTCGAAGATTGGCTCCCGGTTTCAGACGCAAATGAATATGTGGCAGGTACTGTGACATACAAAGCAGATGAATTAGGAGAAGAATTAGGCCTTTCCAACCTTTGGATTGCCTTCCATGGCTACTGGCCTGAGAAAGGAGGGCTTTGTCCAACTGGGAGTTTCAAAGATATGGAAGCAGTTCCTACCATTCAGCGTCTAACTGACCATGATGGAAAAGGGTTGATTTGTGCAAGTGCAGGAAATACTGCTCGTGCATTTACACATTTTTGTGGCCTCTCAAACATTCCACTCATCGTGATTGTGGGACGGGAACACGCCGACAGAATCTGGGTGCGAAAGGACATCTCAACCGAAAGCGTCCGCCTCGTCGTTGTAGAAGATGGAGAATACGGCGATGCTAAAATACTCGCCAAACAACTTGGTCAATATCTCGAAGGATGGCAGTTGGAAGGAGGCGTTCACAATGTTGCCAGACGTGATGGCATTGGTTCACTCATCATTGATGCAGCATACACCATTGGAGCACTGCCTGACCATTATTTCCAAGGTATCGGTGGCGGCCCAGGACCTATAGGCGTTCACGAAATGGCAGAACGATTGGTTGAAACCGGTCAGTTTGATGGACCAGTTCCGCAACAACATGTTTCACAAAACGCCGAACATAGTCCAATTCACAATGCCTGGCAGGCTGGTCGAGACCACCTAATCCCTGAGGACTTTCCAGCCTCTGAGGTTGATGTGTACTCCGATTATCTCCTGAACACAGCCCCTGCCTATGGTCAAGTTGGTGGAGTCTATGATATTCTTGAGGCTTCGAATGGACATACTCATGCCGTTGAGAGAGAGGATGCAGAAGCTGCGAAAGCTCTCGTTGAGGACGTTGAAGGTATCGATATTATGACGCCTGGAGCAGTGGCTACAGCCAGTCTACAACAAGCGATCGAATCTGGCGATGTAGGTGCGGATGATTGCATTCTGCTCAACATTAGCGGTGGCGGGACACAACGCTTGAAAGAAGAAATTGAGACGCGAACAGTGCAACCATGGTTGCGAGTTTCCAAGCAGAAAGGTGCGAAAGAAGTGTTCGATGCTCT
>CAZWXR010000059.1:5244-8901 GCA_964637985.1 uncultured Candidatus Poseidoniales archaeon | reverse complement strand
TCAAAGAGCAATGATGTCCTCATCAATGCACGATTTTCAACACAAGATAATTTCAGTGTTCCAAGATTTACATTTGATTTACATTACGATATCGGTATGAGACTGAACTCTGCCCATGTTCTGTTGGTTGACCATCAAGCTCTTTCTCGAGTTGAAGCATTGGTGATGGGTATTCCACAATCAACCGATGTATCTGCAACAATTGGTGATATCCTCATTCTTGACCTCACAGTACCCGAGGAATTCAGAATTGACGGGCATTCTGCAGACTCGCTCATGATTCAACAAATGCGATTTGTTGATGGGTTTTGGTGGCCATCAACGGCGTTTATGCGCAATCTACCTGGGGAGATGCACCTTTCGACCTTAACCGATTCTCGTTTTGACATTCGAGAACAAATCGCTTTCCAAGGTATGCGAACACTGGATTATTCCTCAAATACAGATGACATGGATTTGTACCTCGAAGCATTTGGCCGAGCTATCGATTCGAAAGGAAACACTCTCATGCTCGCCGAAAACCTCCCCCAGCGATTCGTATTATCACCCACTGAAGATTACGGGCTTCGCATTGCTTCATCAGGAAAAGGTGTAGAGCGAGTGTATCTCAAACAAACCGACATGCCTTCATCCCCTGGTGTCACAATCAAACGGGTCGAAGTTATTGGGCAATATTTGAGTGGTGCTACAATACACATTCATGCAGGCCCGATGCAATATCCAATTATCATCATCGACGACATTACCACTGGACGAATTGTTGCTAGTGCAGAGGCATATGTCGAGCCGGGAGAAATGTATCCAGTTCTCGATGGGTTCGACCTCAGTGGCCGAGCCGTCCTTTTGGACGCACAGTTCACGGGCGTTCTGCCCACTGCCTCTTCCTTTGGCATCAATGGTATTGTTACAGATTTGTCCATCGTTGGTGAACTCACTGGCCAACGCGTCGAAACACGGCACATCTTGGTGGTCGAACCACTTACAACGCTTGTCATCAGCGGGTTATCGATGATTCTGGGGTGATAACGTGTTACAAAAAGCCGTGAATCAGGAGGAAGATGATGACTGGTCCTCTTCTCAAGATGCTGCGAAATTGCTCGAAACGGTGCGGAGAGAGGTGACACCAACAAGGGTTGGTTTTGCAGGTGTGATGGTTTTGCTTGTTCTCGGTGTTCTTCTCTCAGGTTGGTATTATGTTCTGCCGAGAGATAATGTCATGGTTGAAACCCGTTATATGCAACGTAGCGGCCATTTGATGATGGCACAAATCCATAACGATGGTAGCCGTGATATCACAGATGTATCACTCCAGATTTCATTTGAAACAATCGATGGTATCATCCTTGAATCAACTCAAATCGACGTCGACAAGATTTCGTCGCATTCCTCACTCGCTGGAGATGAACTGGAAATGCATGTGGTTGGCTATTCTGTTTGGGATGACTACGTTATCCACATCGAACTTCAATGGGAAGACTACGATGGTGAGCGACGCCAGCAACAATGGTACCATCAAGTCGGTGAATGGTCTCAAGAAATGTTCTTTGATGAGGCGGATGGCAAAGTTTGGCCACTTGGCTAAGGAGAGGTGAATACATTGAGTCAACATAAAGCGGTCCTCCTCGTCATGTTGATGGTAGCATCGATGATGTCGACACATCTTTCTGCACCAACCCAAAGAACTTCTGTTGAACTCGATATCGATTTTGAAATGGTCGAATTTGCAGTTTCAGCAGACACATTCAACGATTTTATTGGCCAAGAAGAAACTGATAACCTCGTCGAAATCCGAGAACTTTCAGCGGTGAGTACAATTGGAATATTCAACGCAAACGGTTTCTTTCCATCCCGTCCAATTGCAGCGGAGTGGTTGACGCCGAAGGACTTCAGCCTCATGGTGATCGTCGATGATGGTGTGCACATGAAGGACGCACGGAACACAATTGATGCTTTTTATGGCATCGAGGTTCGAGAATACATTGCTCCATCTGGTCTCTTGGTGCAGGGGACGCACACAGCTTTGATGGAACTTGTACATCAGCCGTATATCCATTCATATTCATCGGCCCCTCTCGCTCTATTTCTTGATGATAGTCTGCTCGATGCAACACTGTTCACTGGCGGCGAGGAGTACATTTCCGAGTTAGCTCTCCGAGTAGAATCTTGGCGTCATGATGGAGGAATATCCGACGGCATTGATATCGACGATGGTGTGGGTGGAACGGTCATTCAAAGTTTTGAGTTGATTACAAATCATCTTGTCGAAATAGAGCATCGATGGGATATCGGCAGGGTTGATGGGTACATCGATGCGAACAATCTCAAAACATTAGCGAATCAACCCGCCATACGAAGTATTTCTCTTGTTCCACAATACCATATCTTCAACGACAATTCACGAACTCATATGAGTGTGAACACAATGAAAACATATTTCAACACAAATTTAGATGGGTCAAATCAAATTATTGCGGTTGCAGATGCTGGACTCGACGAAGACCACGGGGATTTTGGAACCAGAATCATTGGTTCATACGATGTTATCGGTGACGGCTCAACAGCAGACAAGCATTCAGGTCATGGCACCCACGTTTCCTGCACCGTTCTTGGCGATGGTTTCCGTGGAGGTTATGCTGGCGTAGCACCAGAAGCGGAATTGTATTTCCAAGCGATGGAAAACGACAACACAGGAAATTTTCAGTCGCCTTCACTCAATAGTTTACTTGATACCTCCTACAATGCGGGTGCAAGAATTCATACCAATTCATGGGGTTCTTCTCAAGCAGCCCAACAAGGAAAATACAATTCAGACACAGAGGATGTGGATGATAACACCAATTATTACGACCGGTATTACACCGGACGCGAAGGCCTTACCGTACTGTTTGCCAACGGTAATGACGGCCCCGGTTCAGGAACAATATCCCCTCCCGCAACGGCAAAAAATGCAATTTCGGTTGGTAGCCACATCAATCGCGGTCAAGCCTCTCCTAACACGATTGCAGACAGTTCATCGCGAGGCCCAACAGAAGACAATCGAATCAAACCAGATGTGCTTGCTCCAGGAGGATTTGTTCGTTCCTGCCTCGCTCAAGAAGCAACGGATACCGCAGGTGGACAAACCCAACCAGGTGGATGGTATATCCAGTACTCAGGTACGTCAATGGCGACACCGAATGCTGCTGGTGTGGCCTCAATGATACGCGAATATATCATTGAAATTGCCCAGCGCCCCTCACCGCAAGGTGCGCTTGTGAAGGCCCTCATGGTCCTCGGAGCACAAGATATCGGGGCCAAAAACATACCCAATAATGATGAAGGTTGGGGCCGAATAAATGTTCGAAATTCCCTTGCACCGTCAAACGGTCAGGGAATTTGGGTGGATGACCGTTCGGTGATGTCCGGCACTGGAAACTCAAAGTCGTATTCGTTCAACATTTCACAAGCGAATGCAGAACTCAAAGTCGTTCTCGCTTGGTCCGATGAGAGAGGATCAAGATTCTCAAGCACTCAGCTCGTCAATAACCTCGACCTTGAAGTCACGAGCCCGGATGGCCAGACAACATATTACGGAAACGATTTTTCTGGCGGTAGATCTGTCGATACAGGGACTCGAGATACTATCAACAATCTCGAGGTGGTTTTGATTGAAAACGC
>CAZWXR010000059.1:0-5144 GCA_964637985.1 uncultured Candidatus Poseidoniales archaeon | reverse complement strand
CGAACTGGAAGAAATCAACGAGGACAACAATGAATTTGATTTCGTTGTGAATGTGACGACACCCGGAGTGAAGTTAGAATCGTCAAATCAAGAGATTCTCATCACGAGTTCAAACCAATCAACGACAACATGGGAAATTGCTTTGACAAATACCGCTCTATTGGCGACGAATGCATCAGTAGATACAGGCACCGTCCATTTCGTTGATTCAACTATCGATTTAGGTTGGTATGTTGGAACAGGGGTTTCGAATTTTTCACTCAGTGGTCAAGAAAGTGTAGCGCTTAATGTCACACTTGTTCATCCAAGTCCACCCACTCCGGGCCTGTATGTCGTTGAATTGGTTGGAATTGATGTCGATAATGGAGTGACATATCCATATGAGGTCCACCTTAAGGTTCCTGAAATTGCTAAGCCACGGCTTGAATTCGACTATCAAATCGTTCCAGTTCACCCAATAGACGAGACAAATATCTCTGTCCGAATGTATAACGACGGTAATGCTCCAATAGGTTACGACCTATTCCTCGAAGCACCTGCGGGATGGGTCGCAGGATTTTCGGATTTAGGCAGCGAAGCAGGGGCGATTTCTGGCTCCACAGGCCTTATTGATACCGATAGTTACCGCGAGGTTTCGCTCACATTTACTCCCCCACAGATTATGACTGCAGCTCAAGCAGAACGAACTGTTGTTCTTACTGCAATAAGTCAAACCGAGCATCAAAAGTATGTGGAATTTGAAATACCGATCCGAGTTACAGCAATCAGGGACATTCAAGTCCAATTGGAAACATCGTTGGGCACCATACGTCCTAATTCGTCCGTAACAATGATGCTCAGTATCGAGAACTCGGGAAATCAGGACATGTATCTTTTGCCTTCGCTTGAGTTACCATCCGGTTGGACATCACAAACAACGCTTGAACCATTCACACTTGAATGGCAGGAAACCAAAAACATTCTTTTTTCACTCAAAGCGAATACGAATGCCAAATCGGGTCAAGTACAATTGAATTTGGATAATGGTTCGACTCGATTTATGTGGAATCAAAATGTCATCGTTGAAGCGCTCCCTCAACCGACGGTTGATTTTGCATCCTTAGAATATGTAGGAGAAACGTATGAAACTTTGTCGGGGTCTGGTGCCCAACCGAGTGGAGTTGAACTTGTCTATACTTGGATTCTAAGCAATAAAGGAGAAACTGTGTGGAATCCTTCGACGCTCTTATCGCTCGACCAAAACTTAGTGGGTGATTGCGACCAAGTCGGTGAGATCGCCTTGAACGATATTGTTCCTGTCAAATGTCGAATACTGATTCGAAATGACGCTGAGCCGATGTCTCAGCCCTCGTTTACAGTAACATTTTCAGACGCAAATTCGAGTGTTGTTCGTACGGTTGGTCTCGTTGTTGCACCGGTTGAAAGTTATTCTTGGACGCTGAAATCTACACCAGAATTTACGACAGGTGTTGAAGGGGCCATCGTTTTAGAACTGGAAAACACGGGAAATGTCGCTCTACAGCGTCGAATCACAATTCAAAATGTAGAAGATTGGGATATTTCAGTGGATGGAACGGACATTCTCAATTTAGAACCGGGACAAGATGTTGTAGTGCGTTTGAATGTGATTTCTCACAAACCAAGTACGCGTGAAGTCACCTTTGAATTATCCGAAAGCGATGCTGATAGTCGCATTTTTCGAATTGATGTAGCATCGTTTGGTGAACCAGTTGGAAGTGGAGATGACGGTTTATCATCATCGGTTGTTGTCACAGGTATTTCTCTCCTTATTTTTGGTTTGCTTGCCGCTGCAGGTGCATTGGTGTTGAAACAACGACGTCAACCGAATCCAAAACTTCCTCTCCCTCCACTCGGAGCAGCCTCACCCGCACCTCAAGCGATGATGGCTCCACCAGTTCAACCATCTCAGCCTACGAATGTGGTCGCAGCCCCGACTCCTGTCGCTCAATCAGCCAAACCACTCGTCGTTTGCTGGTTGTGCCGTGACGGCATCGAAGGGCCTTCTCTTGCATGTGGCACTTGCGGAGCAAGGTATCACAACACAGATTCATGTCGACCAGAAGGGTCCACAACATGTGAAAATTGTGACAACCTATGTTCAAACTTTTTGCCAGTGATGTCGTAATATTTCTTGCTTGTTTTGAATCTGTTAAGGCGAGGCTTTTGATAGGAGAACTTCCACCCATTTTCTATGGGAGAGGCGAAGGCATTGTCGCCAAGAACAAAAATCCGTGCAATTGCACTCGTCGGTTTGCTTCTCTTTTCAATCCTACCATTGATGTCTGCACCAGTGATTGCTGAAGGAAGAGATGCCTCAATTACCATTCAAGCCATCCCGACATCACTTGAGGTGAATCCTGGTGAGGCTGGGGAATACACGATTCGTGTGTACAACACCGGCTCTGACCCTATCACAGTTTCACTGTCAACAAATGAAGAGGCAACACAAGAATGCAATGCATACAATTCCGTGATTCAACAAATCTCTGGTCAAATTGACTCAAATTCCTACGAAGAAACGACCCTCAATGTTTCGCTGACTCAAGTTGCTGAGGGGAGTTGTGACACGACCATTACAGCAAATGCTCAACTTGTCCCACCTGCTGTCGGCTCCCCTGCTCAAGAATCAGTCACGGTGACGACCACCGCTGGTGATGGCTCTGGAAGTGCACTCTTTGCTATCGATGTTACCATCAACAACCCAGATAAAAACTGGGATGGCGAAGAATCGATCGATTATACCATTGAGATTGAAAATACTGGGCAATCTGATGCCAACGTCAATCTCGCGCTGAATGATGGAACTGGCTCTGGTTGCACATCCTCATCCGACATCACAGCAACACTCAGCGAAACAACACTGACCGTTGGCCAAGACGATACAGAAATTGTCACAGCAACAGTCGAAATTCCCGATGGTCAAGCAGCCGACAAGTACTGTTGGGAGGTCGAGGCAGTCGTGTCAAACGACCCTTCCCAAGAGGCGACTGATTCAGAAGAATTTTCGCTTAGTGTGCCTGAACTTCACACATGTGATGTTGTCTTGAGCAAAAATTCAGTCAGTGTTGACCCAGGCAAAGAAGGGTCATTCAAAGCGACCTTTTCGAACACAGGAAACGACGATTGGTCACTTACAGCGGGAGGTGTCGGTGCAAAGGCGTCATGGATTGGTATGGACGATGGCCAAGCCGCCTCAGGACTTCTCGAATATGATAACGGTGATGGCCAACGAATCGTGAACATGATTGTAACACCTGACGACAGCGTCAACGCCGGCTCAGAAACGGTTGTGAGTATCGTGGGTAAAGAAGGAAACAGCGTCAAATGTTCTACCGACCTTCGTATCATCGTCGGGCAATCTCGAGGAGCAAGCATAAGTGCATCCACGACATTGCTACCGAACATTGAGCCTGGAACAAGTGGCATGATCACCGTCACAGTTCAAAATGAAGGAAACGGTGTTGATACTCTACGAGTCGCATCATCTGCCCCAGAGAGTGGGTGGGCGATACGCCTGTCTGAATCAAGTGTGAGTGTTGGTTCAAAACATGGTTCCGATGACACAGCAAGCGTGGAAGTGACTGTTGATGTCCCAATCGATGCACTTGCCACCGATGAAATCCCAATCACCATTAGCGTATTGCCCCAGAGGGGAGGGGCAGCGTATGATAGCGTTACATTCACAGTAACAGTTGCTGAATACCATGCTATGGATGCTACCGCCCTTTCCACAGACCAGACTGGTCGCTCCGCAACAGAGGTGCGTTTCCCTATCGAGGTTGACAATCAGGGCAATGTACAGGATACCATGCGGTTTGCCATGATATCGCAAACAGCATCTCCTGCGTGGGGCACCCATTTTGAAACAGAGAGTGGCACTCCACTTACCGAGATTGATATCGCCCCAAGGTCAACATTAACCGTTTATTTTGTCGTCAGCATCGATGGTGAAGAAGAACTAGAATACTCAAGATTTACCGTCCGAATTACAAACAAAGACGACCCTAACTCAGCAGATGATGATGAGGATGGACTCCCTGACAATCAACGTGAATTTACATTCAGAGCTATCCTTTCGAATCGAAACTTTGCCATGGACGTTCGTTTCGACGCACCGGATTTATCACCAAGGAGTAAATCTATACTTCTTCCCCCAGACGGTACAATGACGCTCGGCCTTTGGATTCGAAACACAGGCGATGGTGCAGACCGAGCAGTTATCTCAATGAATGGTCTTGAGGGGATTGCAACCCGAACAGTCAGTATGTATGGGCTGCCCGTAGACGATGAAATCGATGTACCCATAGGCTTTGGAATTTGGAATATATCTGCTTCTTCCTTCGAAATGGATGGCGCGGGTGAGCCGATGACGGCGACTTCAAAAGCAGGCATTGAAAACAAGATGGTTGAGATTGGCAAAGTCGAAGGGTATACTGCACGAGAGTATGAGGTGTTCGTCAGTCTCACAATTCGAGTCTCATCAGGAGCAGAAAAAGGAGAAGGTGGACTTCTTGACTTGGTGGTGACGAGTGTCTCAAATGCAGCAAACCGCTCTGGTGCTTTGAGTGTGGCACTTGAAGTCAACATCATCCATGAACTTTCAATGGAGCCAACAGATTTCGATCCATCTGAAATCGACATTACATATGGAGAGCGTTCAACCTACGATGTCATGATTCACAACACTGGAAATATTCGTTCAGAATATCGAATATTTACCTCGGAAGACCTGCGAGGTTGGTCCGTTGTTCTCGACGGTCCAAATGAAGATTGTAGCCTTGAAAATGGCGACCTCCTATGTTGGATTGAAGCGGGAGAGAGCATCCCTATCGAAGTTTCAATTCGTCCACCATATCAATCTGAAATTGATGATATCTACAAATTTACACTTTCTGCGGAACCCGTTGAACTCGAGGAGATTGGACGAGAAAATATTGAATTCAAAGTTTCAGGAACCTCAGCAGATAATCTCCTTGGTCTTGATGACCGTACGACACTTTCAATTGTCGGAAGTGTGTTTGTGCTGGTGCTCCTTGGAAGCTTGCTTCTTAGAAGGCGACAAACATAAGACTGCGTTGAAGTTTAAACCTCCTTTGAACCCTCTTTCGCATGTGGTTGATGAA
>CAZWXR010000058.1:0-9033 GCA_964637985.1 uncultured Candidatus Poseidoniales archaeon | reverse complement strand
TCCAGCCACCTGACCCAGAAATTACAACGGGCCAATTCGTCACCTTCCTTCTCATTAGCACTCGAATGACTATGCCGATGTTCATTTTTGGCATCCTCATCAACCAGTTACAACGTGGAGAAGCAGCCGCAACGCGAGTTTTCGCAGTGGTTGACCTTGAACCAACAATAACCGACAAAATCAATGCGAAGGAACTCGATGGCGTGATTGAATCTGTCGAGTTTCGAGATGTGCATTTTACATATCCAAACACGACTACCAAGGTTCTTAGTGGCATATCCTTCAAGGTTGAAGGGGGCGATTTCTTGGGTATCATGGGTCACACAGGAGCAGGGAAAACGACAATTCTCAAACTCTTGATGCGGTATTATACACCCGATAGCGGTGATGTGTTCATCAATGGAGAATCGATTTCAGACTTTACCCTCGATTCCGTTCGAAATGCTATCGGGTTTGTTAGTCAAGAACCATTTTTGTTTTTCGGCACACTCAAAGAAAATGTTGTGTACAATCAAGACGCTACTGATGATGAAGTCAAACATGCCCTTCAACTTGCAGGAGCGCTTGAATTTGTCGAAAACCTCGAGAACGGATACGAAACAATGGTCGGTGACCGAGGTGTAAAATTAAGCGGTGGCCAACGGGCTCGCATCTCATTGGCGAGGGCACTTCTGAAATCACCAAGTTTGTTGATTCTCGACGAAGCAAGCAGTGCTCTTGACGCAGAAACTGAGCGAAAGATTCAGGAAAACCTCCTTTCCACTGGGAAAGCTAGGGCGACAATCGCTGTTGCTCATCGATTGAGTACCATTAGAAATGCGAGCGAAATACTTGCGATGGTCGATGGTGCTGTTGTCGAAAGAGGAACACATGAAACATTGATTTCAAACCAAGGTGTCTATTCAAGTCAATGGAATATTCAAACCGGTTCTATGGAAGATTCATCCTCGGAGTAGTATGCATCCCCAACCATGATGCAAATTGACATCAACAAAAAGAGTGGTAGTCCCACGATAATAAACCATATCGAAAGGCTCAGCGATGAGATGAAAATATCATTGAACAGTTCAGCTACAATGATAATTGAGAAGATCAAGAAGACCCTTGAGACGACGAGGATCCCACGTACCGTTTTCCATATATCGACCATATCGTCGCCGTGCGTCGGCTGGTCCAATTCCTCAAAGTGTTGAAGCAACTTTGAAGAATTCATGGTTTGACCTTGGTCTTTTCCTCAAAGAGATTGTCCTCAAAGTTTGGGAAATGAAGCGGATTTGGCTGTTGATTTGGTCAAGCCGTGCGGATTCTATCGTCAATTTGGGCTCCTTCACCCGCTCGACCACCCGTTCGACGAATTTCTCTCCACGCTTTGTTGACGCCTTGTCCATATGCCCAATGGGCGAGAAAGACAAAAAGTGGTGCAAGGAACACGGTGGCAATGTTTCGATGCGGTGATGTACCAATCGCTGCGCCAAGCCATGCCAAACAAATGTAAAACGAGATGAGACCCAATGTACCATGGAACATCATCCTGAATACATCCCATTCACCGTCAAGTGTAAACCATAGGTCAAGATTCGCCCCACCATTGAGTCCACCGATGCCAAGCATCAGCAATCCGGCGACTGTGAGCCAAGGAAAGAATCCAATCGCTGTGTGAGACCAGGTTGCAATTTCAGGCCAACGTTTGTTAGCAACCATACGCGTATAGCCATAATTTCGCATCTGTTTCATGTACGGTTTGAACGGTTTTCTTCTGCGATGGGGCATGACATTTGTTGGGTCGATGAAAATCTTGTGTCCCGCACGTTGAATTTTTGCATCGAGAACAACATCTTCTGCACCAATACACCCGACTTCAAAGAAGTTGACCTCTCTCAGATTTTCCATGCGATGTGCACAATTTACTCCTGGATTGTGAGTGATGGGGACGAGTTCACCTTTTGGTTGAGCACCATAGCGGGTTCCAGCTGTCATAAACCGAGTGCAAAATGCAACATCGGCACATTTTGAGCCAAAAGAATCCTCATCTGGAGCGAAATTAGGGCCTCCAACTGCTCCCACGCCCGGGTCCTTGAACCACCGAACGAGTTTTTCAACCCAATCTAGTGGCGGAATCGTATCGTCGTCTGTGAAGAGAACGAGGTCATAATCCATTTGTTGTAGAGCAAAGTTACAGGCATCTGCACGATTTCGTGAAGGGTCCTCTATCCAAATCGCACCCCATTTTTCACATACATCCTTTGTGTGATCTCTTGATTTTGAATCTGAAATGACGATGTCAAAGTGCGAGTATGTCTGTTTTGATAGCCGTTCAAGCACAATATCCAGTTCGTCAGCATTGTTGATTGTGGGAATCAAAACCGCTGTTGTGTATGGCGTCCCATCATCACGGCAAACAACTTCAGCACCTGAATTCGAGTTGTCCGCCATGATGAGCCGAGGCCACGAGCCATTAAGAATTCACGGCTTTATTGAAATTCTTAAAATCCTTTTTCAGTGCATCGTTTTCATTGATTTTTGATAATAAGTTCATAAGCCGTCGTAAATGGCTGATGGGTAAGGGGTGTATCTCAAATGATGAACGTCGCGGCCCGTCAAGAATTAATGAGCAAGATTGTTGATATTCTCGGAGTTGTAGTTGAAGATGCAAAATTCGAGTTTAAGAGCGATGGCTTGCATATGAGAGTCGTCGATGCATCACATGTTGCGATGATCAAACTCGATGTTGATTCGGCTGCATTTGATACTTGGGAACTCGACGATGTCAATCTAGGTATTGAACTAAAGAAAATCAAAGAATTTGTGAGCCTTGGCGCCCCGACAGATTTGATTGAAATGTCTTGGAATGACACAAGTGGCGAAATGAACCTCAATTTGGGTATCATTGACAAGAAGATGCGACCCATTGATGAATCAGCAATTGTATCACCACAAGTTCCCCCACTTGAACAAAAATCAACTGTCTCCATTCAGGGTGCTGCCCTTGCCACTGCTCTCCAAGCAGCTCGACAGGTAGGCGACCTTGTTTCATTCAGTCTTGACGCAGACCATTTCACAATTCATGTGGTTGGACAATCTGATTCTGTAACAGTCAAATTTGGAAAAGATGAACTTGAATCGATTAAATGCGAAAACCCAATTCGAAGCCAATATTCTTTGACGTATCTCGTTCCTCTTGCAAAAGTATTCAAATCCATTGACGCGGTTCACATTGGATTTGGAGACAGTTACCCACTGTCGCTTCAATTTACCTTCCACGAGGGTGCAGGTGAAGTCCAATACTTCCTAGCACCAAGAGTAGAGAATGAACTCTAATATTCTCTCCAGCCATGTCCACAATCGTTACTTGCACAAGTCAGCATTCTTGTTTCAGGCTCATCGGATGACCTTGTTTGTTCAAGATATGCGTACACGTTGGTATGATCACACTTTGGACACATGTAGGTTCCCTTCGTGAGAATGCCCTGTACATTATCTTCCTCTTTGATGATATCATACTCCCTTGACTCAGTTTTTGTTTGACTCGTAACTTTTGACAGGTCGATGTTTGAGCCGTCTGCACCTTTTACAATCAATTTTGCCGGCCCGTTGTAACCGCATTTGTAATTGGTGCAAGAAATGTCACCAGAGGGAGTCGGAAAGGATAATGTTCCACATTTTGGACAAAACATTACCTCACTCGAGGCAATACCGTATATCAAATTTTTCGATATTCTTCCTGAAATGCATCACTCGTCGAACTCAATCGGAAGTGTCAAGAAAATCAATGTGCTGGGTAAATCATGTGGCTTGTTTTTGATTGGCAAGCTGCAATTATTGTTGATGATGATGGCCAAATCATAGATGACTTGAAACACAATGGATTTTTGGTGCCAAAGGATATTGTTCAACGGATTCAATCGATGAATCAAGGTGATTTGACTCCCGAAGCACTCGAATTATCCAAACGATTTCCTGATGCAAAACCTCGTCAACGACATGACTTTGCAACTCCTCTACATGATTTCCCAGATCCCACAAAAGAGCAAGTACTTCAGTTTGACCAAGCCCTCATTCTCCAAACAACATTGGAAATCCAAGGTGAAAGTGGACATCCAGATCGCCGAATGGAGCATTTACTCCGACTTTCGGATGAAATTCGGTCAAGCCAAATCACATTGGAAAATCGATGTATAGAATGGATAGGCGACCTCTTCCCATATGCTCAATTGACCTCGAGTCGCCCAGACTTTCTTCGAAAAGTAGCGGCTTGTAACACAATTGATTCGTTTTGTTCTGCATTTGATGTCGAAACACCAACGAATGCTGTCCCTCAAAACGAATGGAAAATCTTGACCGCAACTGCAAACCAAGCCGTCCAAGAAAAGGCAGATATTGACCGAATTGAACATGCAATACGTGAATTATCAAATCAGTATTTGCCTTCAGTATCTCTCCTTCTGGGCCCGCTCCTCGCTGCTCGAATGTGTGTTGAGGCCCATGGTCGTGAGCGGTTAAGCAAACTACCATCTGGAACAATTCAGGTCTTAGGTGCTGAAAAAGCATTTTTTCATCATCTGAAAACCGGCTCTCCTCCACCAAAGCATGGTCATATTTTCATGCATCCATGGATATCACACTCTCCCAAATGGGTCAGAGGTAAAATTTCAAGGATGCTCGCCGCAAAAGTAAGCATTGCCGCCAAAATTGACGCCTTTGAGGGTGAGCCTTGGACCGACGAAGACCTTGAAAAAATCACACGCCGAGTGGAGACTATCCGCAACACACGTCGAAAACCAAAACGAAAGAGATGATTTCAATGTCGAATCATCGTGAATTAAACTTGGAAAGCCTCCTGATTGAAAAATCAACATTATGGACAATGAATGCAACGCCTGGAAAACGTGTGTATGGAGAAAAAACTCGCCGTTTCTCATCGAAGGAGTTTCGTAAATGGGATCCGTACCGGTCAAAAATTGCTGCAGGCATGCTTCGAACTCAACACGACCCACGAGACCTCCTCCCTCACCACGGCTCTCAAGTACTGTATTTGGGAGCAGGCCATGGAACGACTATCAGCCATATCCATGACATTGTTTGCGGCGAAGAAAACAAGTTTGGAGGGCGAATAGTCGGTATTGATATTTCACCACGATGTATTCGAGACTTGCTTGGACTTGCAAAAGCACGCCCCGGTTTTATTCCAGTGTTAGCAGATGCGAGGAAGAGAACTTGGGAACATACAATTCATGGTCAAGTTGATTGGTTGTTTCAAGATGTTTCACAAACAGGGCAATTGGATATATTTCTCGATGTTTCTACAAAACACCTCAAGCCTTCTGGACGGGCACTTTTTTCCTTCAAAATGGCGAGTGAGCGATGGTCTGATGAAGCGAAGACGACGCAAATAGAGACCATGGAGAAACGTATTGCGTCGTCTGGTTTTGATTGCAATGAGATTCTAGATTTACAAGGATATGAGGATGAACATTTCCTTTTTGTGATTTCGAAAAACATGTGATGATGATGCCCGAATTACCTGAAGTTGAAACCGTGCGGACCGGATTGGCTCAATCGCTTCTTGGTAAGAAACTGGTCCAAGTCGTTGTTCGGAAAAAGCAACTTCGATTTGAGGTACCAGAAACAATTCATGACTTAGAAGAAAAGACATTGATTGGAATTCGACGAAGAGCAAAGTATCTTCTTCTTGATTTCGAACACTCGATTGTCTTGCTCTCTCATTTGGGCATGAGTGGGAGGTATACGATTTTTCCACCAGATCAAACTGCTCATGTTTTTCCGAAATCCACAAATGGTGGACAGAAGAGTTCCTTTGGTTCAACGACAGGTTATGATGGTAAACACGACCACCTCGAATTCATTTTCGAGGATGGAACAATTGCAGTGTACACTGACCCTCGGAGATTTGGTTTTGTTGATGTTTTTTTCAAAGACCAAGAACAAGGGCATCCAAGATTGTCAAACTTAGGGCCTGAACCTTTTGAGGCTTGGCGAGCGGATGATTTTGCAGAGAAAATTGCTCGGAGTCAAAGGGCAATCAAACTCCTCCTCTTAGAACAGTCAATTGTCGTCGGTGTTGGAAATATCTACGCTTGTGAAGCCTTGCATCGTGCGAATGTATCACCAACAACGCCAGGCTACAAACTTGTCACAAAAAATGGAAAGCCAACAAAAAAACTTCAACATCTCGTTTCAGA
Source organism: uncultured Candidatus Poseidoniales archaeon (assembly GCA_964637985.1). Taxonomy (GTDB): domain Archaea; phylum Thermoplasmatota; class Poseidoniia; order Poseidoniales; family Poseidoniaceae; genus Poseidonia. The sequence continues at coordinate 2,833 of CAZWXR010000058.1, read as the reverse complement.
GGTAAAAGAAGTCCTTGAAGAAGCGATTCAAGCAGGTGGCTCTTCATTGAACGATTTTATGAACACAGATGGTAATTTAGGATATTTTTCCCATCAATTTCAAGTCTATGGCCGAGAAGATGAGCCATGTCTAAAAGCAACATGTCACGGTGTGATTGAACGAATGACACAAGGTCAACGTTCGACATTTCTTTGCCCACGTTGCCAAAGATAATCAAAGCGTCCAAACAACTGAAACTGCAAAAAGCCAAAGCACAACAGCAGTAGTTCTGTAAATTTCTCGACTATTCCGTTGAATCACCTCTAGGAAATTCGAACCAGTGAGCAAGAGTGCAACGATAAGATACCAAGTCGTATCAATAGCCATCCCAACGAATCCGACAGCGATTTTACTTTCTAAATTCATATTTGGTTCGAGCACTTGTGCGAGAACAGCAACGAGGAACAACGCGATTTTTGGATTAAAGAAGGCAATTGCAAATCCCTCAATCCAACCTTTGTGGGTCGATTCCATTCCATCATTGCCTTTTTCAAAAGAATCAGCTTTCCATAGTGAATAACCATAATACAACAGCAATACGGCTCCAACAATTTGGAGGATTTGAAAAATGGATGGATGTTCCTCGAGTAAATAAATCAGGCCAAAAACTGCACAGAGAGCATACATGCCAAAACCAATGCCGTGGCCCAATGCGCAAGCAATTCCTCGTCTGCGACCACCGATGAGAGTATTGCGTAAGACAACGAGTAAACTAGGTCCTGGGGAAATAGCTCCCAGCGTAAAGACCGTTGCAGCAGGAAGGAGAACCCCCCACGCAATGTCCATGGCCGATAGGCTTGGTTGCTTTACTTATGCATAACGAAGGGAAAAGTTGAATCAATGTGAAGTCATCTCATTAGAACAGATAGATTGAGTACGATAGGCCCTGTCCTTTCTTTTCGAGATATTTTTCGCAATTCTGAGATGATTGAACTACTGCACTGTGTATCTTTCTGTCTTTCATGACTTTGAATACAGCCTTCATCAAGCTGTCCTTCTTTGCTAATCCTTTCGACACTTCGGTCATGATGTGACTATTGCAGTATACCTACTTATATGTTGTTTCGGATGCGTCAACGATGCATCATTCAAATTTAGTGTTTTAATCACACCACTTTTGCTGATGCAATCGAATGATTGAGAACAGATTTGGTTTTCTTGGGATACACTCTGAAGGTATAGCCAGCCTCTGTTCTACGACCTTTGTGCCGAGCCTTGTGAAATTTCAATCCTTTTGCACGTAATTTCGCCATTTCCATTCGTTCTCTCTGAGGATGCCTGTGCAACCGTTCCCTCAAGATTTGAAGTCCAAAGTGTAATGAGGTATCCGATTCTTGTTTCATCGATGGCCTTTTCCAACGTCTTGGTTTCTTATCGATGATGATATCCATTCCATCAATGAACCATTGTTCACTAGGGACCGTTTGCTGTCTGGTTACGCTGAGCGTCTCAACATTCACAGCGACCAGTGATGGTAATACATGATTATACGCACCGACGTCAACGGCTATCCATGCACTACGCCCATCACTTATTTTGTGTTCTGAGGGGACGATATCGCCTCCTTTGCCAAACTTTGTTGTTGTTGAATGCCCATAAAAAATGGTCCTCTTATCATCAACAATTCTATCTGATTGATACCATTTTTTTCGAATCCATAAATGCTCAGCCTCGCTCTGTTCGTTGATTGGTAGATGAGGGTCATAGCCCGCATGGACAAACCGAAAACGATCGAGGACAATTTCTGTTGGTAGCGTATCAAGCCAAGCAAAATCTTCGATCATTTTGGCTTTGGCTTTCCACAAGTCACCATTTGCTTGAACAATGTACGAACCATATGTTGACTTTCCACCACGTTCCATCCATGGTTTCCAAACCTCAAAGGTTCCATCGTTTGTGATGCATTGCACTGCCATTTGTTCATGATTTCCTTTGATGCACAAAATGTTGTCATGGTTACGAATAAACGAAATGAGTTCTGCAGAATTCGGACCCCTGTCAATCATATCGCCTAAGCAAATCAGAACATCATGTTCTCGAAGTTTGAGGCGATATGTGAGGGCCCGAAATGTTTCAAAGTGACCATGTATGTCGCCGACAACAAAAATTTTGCCACCAGAATCGAGACAGTGTTGTAACCTTGCCTCGGTATGCGAACAACGAATTCCCTTGCACATCGATAGGTTTTGTTTCAAACCTCTCATGTCCAATTCCAAAATCATGAATGATGGTCGAGTGTTCATGAGAGACTATATGCTCTTCTCAATAATTTACCCATACTAAGCGTTTTTTTAGACAACATTCGTTTTTTCAAAAAAACTCAGTTTTATACGCTCTGTCCAATAAAGGACTATGAGCAACATGAGTGTTTTTGGAAAATTTGTTCAGTCTGAAGCCTCAACGCCTTTGTCTGACTGTTCTGAGTGGTGGTGGTTGCCATACGACCAACTCAACACTGCATTTCTTCCAAAGGATAGGAACATTGGTGTCATCTTCATCGAAAGTTTGCAGAAGGGAACTTCGCGACCATACCATAAACAAAAATTGTGCATTCTCCTTTCAAACATGAGACACTTTGCAAGAGAACTTGTCGAATTAGGATATCATGTGAGATATATTTCGACCGATGGCCCATATGTTGACGTCTTACAATCCATCACTTCGGAAGTCAACAGTGTACATGTATGCCGGCCAGCAGAACTTTCTTTACGAAATGAGTTAAACAAGCTTTTTGAACGAGGTGCGGTTAAATTTCACCCCCATCCAGGCTGGTTGACAAAACGAGAATGGTTC
>CAZWXR010000057.1:0-9390 GCA_964637985.1 uncultured Candidatus Poseidoniales archaeon | reverse complement strand
GCTTGTTCAAAGGCCTCTTTTTGTGTAGCACCTAGAGCAGCTCCACAAGGATTGTTGTGTTTCACGATGACACAAGCATGAGGCGTTTCTGGCCAATCATCTGTTGAAAGAGAACGGCACAACCGCAAGGTTGCATCTGCATCTGCATAATTGTTGTAGGACATCGCCTTACCTCCTTCGACCTTTGCTGACACAAGGGTATCGAACTCAGTTGGTGTGTTCGAAGTGTACAATGCGGCTGATTGGTGGGCATTTTCTCCATATCGTAAATGATGGCTCAATGAATGGCTACTGGTCAAGAGTTGAGGGTAACGCTTTACCTGCTCTTCGACGCGCTCGGCCTCGGTCAATTCTCCATTCCACCTTCGATGGAGTTCTTCTGCGATGGTGTGTTCGTAATCCGCCGTATGCTGATACGCTTCCAATGCCAGTTCTTGTCGGGTGCTCAAGGGAATGTCGTCGAGTGATGTTGCATGCCCTAACAATTCAATGAGGGATGTGTACCGTTCTGGATTGGTGAGGATGAGGACATGTCGATGGTTTTTTGCTGAAGCTCGCACCATTGTCGGACCACCGATGTCGACCATTTCGAGCAAGTCGTCATCATCAAGTGGAGGTTGTTGGCGGGATGCATCTGCAAATGGGTACAGGTTACACGCTACGATTGATATGCGTGGATAGCCTAAATTTTCCAGTTCAACCCGGTCATTTTCTTGGTGAAGGCGAGCGAGAAGTGGTCCATGAATCGCGGGATGAAGTGTCTTCACGCGTCCGTCAAAAATTTCTGGGTGATCGGTTGCATCAGAAACTTTGCTCACAGGAATGCCTGCTGCAGAGAGCGTTCGATATGTGCCACCTGTTGAAACAAGTTCAAACCCGAGGTCGTGAAGTTGTTGGCCAAACTCCACAATACCTTCTTTGTCGTAGACGCTTAAGAGTGCACGGTGGCCGGAGAAACGAGCGGTCATACCACAAACCCGTTAGGGAAGTCCAAGAGATAATAGATTTCAACATACCGTTATATTTCGTTGGCTAATCACCACGAGAAGAAATCACTTGGTCGACGCGAAGGAGGCCACAAGCGGTATCTGTGGCAAGTTCAATAGCATGAAGAACCGTGTACGAGGGTTCAATCACATCATCCATATCGCTCAATGTGCCGTCGGCACTTACACCCTTCTTTCCTTGTCCATCTCGATGGAGTGCTCGCAGTTCGAGGACGGTGTCGAGTTTGTCTTTACCCGCATTGCCCGACAGTGCTGATGGAATGCGTTCAAGTGAACGTGCAAAGGCTTCGATGGCCAAACGCTCCCTTGTACTGTTGCGTTCTGCCCACTGGCGAATGTGTAATGCAGCACCGATGAATGTTGCACCACCGCCATAGACAAAGGTTGGATGTTGGTAAAAGACGGACGCAGAACGCATTGCATCGTAGAGATTTCGTACGACTTCTTCACTCGCTTCACCTCCATCGCCTCCGACATCAATGGTCGCTATGTTCGAGTGTTCCCCAATAGTGATGACCGCTCGTTCCCTGCGGCCCTCTGCCCCTTCGGTGACCTCGATGTTGTAGTGTTCAAAATGACCGCAAGAATCGGGTGAAAGGTCATCGAGGTGATCGAGTAATTCGCTTGATGACGCCAAAGCAATATCCTTGAGAAGCGATTCTTCGATGTTGCCGAACATCACGATGCCTTCACTTGACAATGTGTGTAGGATTGATGGTTCAATGTTTTGTGAACAGAACACCATGGTTGCACCACTTGACCGTATTTGCTCGGTCTTTTTGGCAAGAAGGTCTTTTTTTGCCTGAATAAAAGATGAGTATTGTTCGGTTGACGTGATTTGAATCTCTGCGTCTCTCGACGTTGTTTCATATTCAATTGGACAGGTGAGGCAAGCAATTTTACCACTTCTCAAGGAACGTGGTTGACCATCGAGTTGGAGATTTTGGTCGATAATGAGCCCAGAGATGCAACGAGTATCGGATATTGCCCCTGAGCGGCGCTTTGCCATTCGAATATTTTCATAAGCATGGCTGGGCGAGGTTTGAACATCGATATGTTCGAATGCCTTGAGCAATAATTCCGTCAGATGTTCTTGGTCGGTGCTCGCCATTGTACCATTCATGGACGTGGTTAAAATTGAATGAATTGTGTTTGATGTCGCATCAGGCTGGCTGGCGTTGGCATCGATCCAGTCAAGGCATTGCTCAAGCGCTTGTTGGTAGCCTTCGACAACGATGAGTGGGTGAAGTCGTTTTTCGAGAAGCATGCCGGCTTCTTTCAGAAGAGAACTTGCAAGCAAAACGCTTGTGGTCACACCGTTACCACATGATTGCTCCTGCGCTTCTGCGAGTTGAACAAATGCCTTCGCTGCAGGATGTTTGACGAGAAGTTCTGCGATAATTTTTGCACCATCATTGGTAATTGCTGTCTCACCATTGGATTTGTACAGCATTTTATCGAGACCTTGAGGCCCGTATGTGCCTTCCATGAGTTGACCGAAAGCTGATGCAGCGGAGATGAGTTTTTGGGTTACTTCTGGACCGCTGGTTACCCTCGTAGTTGAACGAACAATGGAGACAGGTCCTCTTCCGCCACCCTGTTCACCTCCGACCATGATGGGTCGGGTGTTCTCTTCTTCTTCAATGCCATGGATTGCAAGAAACTCATCGTCTTCCCTTGCGTTTGCCTTTGCCCTTTGAACGTGAGTGCTCCCAAGCACGGCTTTCTAAAGCCCGTCTATCTTGAGGGTCCTGCCAATGAGGATTGGGTCGTTCCATGCCTTCAGGCATCGCTTCAAATGGCTCGATGCCAAGATTGAGCCCTCCCAATTCTTCTTGTAATTCTCGAACATTTCGCCCTCCTTTTCCTACGAGTGTTGCGACCATGTGTTGAGGGACATAGACGCGTGCGGAGGTGTCGCTCGTGAAATGAACTGAACATTCAACGCCGACCCATTGTCGAATCGTGTCGATAATCTGATTTTTTGCAAGTGTTTTGAGTGGTGAGGTTCCTGCTCTACCGCTTACAGGAACAACTGCAATTTCTGAACCAAAGGCAAACATTTCATGCGTGATTTTTCCACTAGGAAATTCAATGATTTCGATGACTGGTCGTGCGAGTTCTTCTTGCATTCCTGTTGGGGGCTTCACCGTCATTTTCAATTCAAGCACCTGCTGAATTTGTCCTGCCTCGACATGGAGAACAGTATCTAGGACTTGGCTGACAAGGCCAAGTTCGACCTTGCCAATCAATCGTTGAATGGCTTCAAGGGCTGAATTTGCATGTGTGACGCCAAGAAGACCCACGCCTGCTAATCGAACATCTGCAAATATTTCGAAATCCCTTGCTCTCCGCACCTCATCGAATATAACGAAATCTGGCCGAACAAGAAAAAGAATTTCTGCCGTTTTTTCAAGATTGCCTTCTAATGGAGCATATTGAGTAATCCTATCTCGAAGTTGAAGGTCCCTTGGTGCTTCCATGGTTTTGACTAATGCACCTACATCTTCATCCAAGTATTCGGCGATTGCTTGGGCTAATGTGGTCTTACCAGAACCTGGTCTGCCGCATATGAAAACACCTCGATGGTGGTTGGATAAACGCTCGAGGATTTGATCGTCGAGTTCGTAATCTGAAAGGGAGAGTTTCGCAACAGGCCGAACGATTGTAATTTCTCTCGCATCTGAAAACGGTGGCCATGCACATGCAATTCGTAAATCCCCTAGTTGGATGACCCTACAACCATGGCGGTCAATCTCAAGGAAACAATCGCTTCTATGTTGATTTTCACTGACAATTGTTGTGAGTTCTTCTTGCAAACTCTCTAATCGTAGCGTGTCCCATGATTGTTCTTCTTGACCTTCAATATCTTCTAAGCGTAATTCTCCAATTGTCCCGCGTTTTGCTCTTGGAATACAATCTGCTTTGAAGAATAGCGTATGGACATCATCTGCAAGCAACGCTTCGACAACATCTGGTAGTTGCGGGTGGTTACCAAATGTAGCCATAGGACACCGTCATGTCTGTCGGCTTTTCACCTTATCCGAGATTTACGCATTTGCTGGTTGCATTGCGTGCATGGTCCACCAGACGGTTGCTAGCAAAATAAATCCTACAATGTAGGCTCCAAGACTTGGGAATGCCCAAATTTCAACAGCGAGAAATCCAAAGCCAAGGGAGGTTAAACTATACACAGTGACGGCTAGAATGTTTGCTTGAGAAAGACCCATATGTTGTTTGACTTCTTCCCAAGAGAGAACACACCAAGTAAAGGCAATGAGTAACATGAGAACACAGAAGACAATTGCACCATCCATTGCAGATGATGCAAGATAACCTCGTGCAAGAGAAAGGATGACCGAGAGCCAAAAGAATCGAGAAAGTGTCTTCATTGACATTCCCATGATTCACCCGAAGTGGAGGTGCTTCTTCAACTGTACTCTTTCGACTTTATTGAAATGTTGAGATTTCAGACTATTGTGATAAACAGTTCATATTGATGTTGGAAGGCTTCAAAAGATTGAGCGGGCAACGTTTGTTTTCTTTGGATATTGGAAAGAAATTGGTTCCACTGGGATTGTAAAGCCTGTTCATCACTCGTTCGATATTGATGATGATTGATGGTGCAGAACCCTGGGTTTCCAAAATCGACTTGTATTGAATCATTTCGAGTAACGATCTCAATGGTTCGTCGTTCTTCCTTTGCATTCCAACCCACATGACATTTGATGGGTATATTTTGAGTTGATGTGAAAGAATATGAATGGAGGGACTCTTCGACATGATGAACGATATCGTTCTCAAGAATTGTGATGCCGAGATGAGAAAAAAGGGCGATGGCGTGAACTAGAAATGCATCAACGGGATGTGTTGATAAACGATTTGTTCGAGTTGTTGTCCTCCAGTAATCTATGGATTCAATCTCATCAAGGTGAAGGTGTTGCTCAAGGAATGTTATTGCAGGATGACTGTTGAGAAGATAACCCACCTGCAGACAAGCTGATGTTGTTTCTATCACCTTGAGGAGTGGTTGAAGTTCTGTCATTGTTTGTGCAAGAGGTTTTTCAACCAATACGTGGATATTTTTCTCAAGACATTGTTTGGCTTGTGCCACATGAAACTGGTTTGGGCTTGCGATAATGGCAATATCAATGAGGTCGAGGACATCGTCAAACTCCTCGATGGTAAAACATTGCTCAACACAAGGGTGTTGGATTTTTTTCGAGTCCACGACATACAGGTTGGAGATTGATGCACCGACTTCATCGGCCAGTAGGTTCAGATGGTTTGAGCCCCAACGCCCGCAACCAATCAAACCTACATTGTACATGCCCCTCCGCCTCCACCTATGAGCCACAAGAAACCCCGGGCTTGAAGTGGGGGTTCATAATGGTACATTTGAGAAATTGTATGCCTCATTGTCTGGAAATCAACGGTAAGAATGCGTTTGCAGCTCGCTCACATGCATTCGCAACATCATCGAGGCGTTGCAAAACGCGATACATATGCATAGCAGCAAGAGCGTTGTCTTCACCTGTTGAAAACACGTGAGCCGCTGCTTTTGCCTCTATTTTGTCGGCTTCATGTTCCAATTCATTGACTCGCTTAATGAGGCTACGAACTTCTCTAGCGTCCTTCCTTGTTTCTCCAGATAATCCAAAGTCTCTCAACGCTCGAACTGTTTCATCGTAAGCCTCAACGGTGGCTTTGACTATTTCGGCCATCTCTTTGAGGTTCTTCTTCGCAGTTTTATCATCCATAAGTGGTCGGAATGAAAGTTGCTCGGCGACATTTTCCGCATAGTCTGCAATTCTATCTTGGCGAGTGATCATGTGCAACTTTTCTTCCGTACTCGCAATCATCCGAACACTTGGAGTGGATAGTGCATGTCGCAGCGTTGACTTCAGTTCGTCGGCTTCAAGTTCAGATTGACTTGTCGCTTTGATGGCTTCATCCAAATCGCCCTTGCCAGAAATAGCAATTTCAACCGCTTCAAACATATTGCTCACCGTCTTTTCCACGGCAGTAGCATGTTCTCTGAAGATTTCAAGAGGCGTTGCTGCACCATCTCCCCCGATGTCTGCAAGGGCTTCTTCAATGTGTATTTCATTGTCCTTTGTCCGCCACATAATGAGGGCTACGGCCACGAAGGCGATTGTAACAAGGACAACCATAGTGAGGAAATCTCCGCCACTTAACACGAGAAGAACGATTGAGCCAAATGCCGCTGCTGGAAGCGAGGCAATCCATGATGCTGCAATTTTTCCAAATACCCTGAAGTCAACGGCTTTTGCACCACCTGCTAGACCCACACCTACAACAGCCCCTACAAGTGTGTGGGTTGTCGAAACTGGCACGGCGAGGAATGGCATTGAGAACACGAGAATGGTTGTAGCAGCACCAAACTCAGCCGCAAAACCTCTGGTCGGTGTAATATCTGTGATTTTACTTCCGATGGTCTCCATGACTCTCCAACCCCAAGTAATGACACCAATGGCGATACCTGCTGAACCAATAAGAACGAGCCAGAGGGGTATGTTTGCTTTCTCTGCTAACATCCCTGTTTCGCTCGATAGAACTTGGTAAACTGCAGCCATAGGACCAATTGCATTTGACCTGTCGTTAGCGCCGTGAGCAAAGGCAACGTATGCTGCGGTAATGATTTGTAGCCATACGAAGATTCGCTCCACACCTTTGAATCCTTTTCGATCTTCATCGAGGTCAACTCTACGAAGAACAAAATACAAGACCACTGAGGCTAAAATGCCGATGAATAGTGCAAATAAAAGTGCGTTAATTGGGAACCATGCATTGTCTGCATATGGATTGAATGAACCGTTTTCTTTTGCAGGCAACCAATTTGATTTGTCAAGAATGCCAGCCTCATCTAATCTGCTAAACATTCCTTTTAGTGCTTTGAACAGGAGTGCAAGGCCCAGAACAAAGAATGTTGGTAATGCAAGGATTGGTGCTAGAATTTTTGCTCGTTCCGTGGGGTTCTCGGCATTCAAGATGGTGCTTCTCACGACAGAAAAGGTAACGAAGGCAAGAATTCCTCCAATGAGTGGTGATGCAACCCAAGACATGACGACCTTTCGTACGACTTCCCAATCGATGAGTGTTGTATTATGTTGCACTTCAAGGATGAGCCCTACGCCAATAACGCCACCGATAATCGAGTGAGTTGTTGACACTGGAAGGCCGAACCTGGTTGCCACAGTGAGCCAAACAGCTGCTGCCATCATTGCTGCGACAAAGCCTAAAGCGAGTTCTTGTGAGAGTTCTCTGAAAAATTCAGGGTCGGATTCTTCGAGCCCGAAATCAACGGTGAGAATTCCTTTTCGAATGGTTTCAGTTACTGCATCTCCAGCAAAAAAAGCACCAGCGAACTCAAAAATTGCAGCGATGACCACTGCTTGCTTGAGTGTCAGTGCCCGAGACCCAACACTCGTACCCATTGCATTTGCGACATCGTTCGCACCAATATTCCATGCAAGATAAGCACAAACTGCGAGGGCGAGTCCGAGGAGAATCATTGTTGAAGGTTCCATGCCTGTTCCAAATGAACCAAGTATAACCATTAGCCCTATATATTCTATATAGAATATGTATCTCTTAAACGAACAACACTTCTTCGTGGTCGAAGAGCGAAAGGCGGCTCGCCATCAAAATATTGATGAGGGTTTCAGCGAGGTCGATACTGTAAGCACATAGGCGTCTGGTTTTTTCACTAAATCGGAATGAGGAGATGTTGTATTTGTTGGATTGAATAAGACTATCTTCGAATTCTTCTAGGTCACTTATCGCTTCATGAAGTTCTTGTTTTGCTTCAATAATATTTGTGATATCTTTTGAATTTGTGTTGTGGATGATTTTTTTCAGAGCGTTTTTCCAAGAAGAAAGGTGTTGAAGTGGAATTTGAAGAGTTTCTTTTCGAAGGAGGTTTTGTCCTGGATGTTCTCGTTGATGCAAAATGAGGTTTGCAAAAGAGTGGGCGTGGTCACCCATTCGCTCTAACGCTCTGGCCATAGAAACGTGTTCCATGCCTTGGAAGTGGTCAATACCAAGGGCCCGCTCGACGCTGCTTGATTGAAGGGCCATAGCTACTTGTCGGGCAACGAGTAATCTGCGGGCGTCTATTTGCCGTTCTCGCTCTTCCAAATCACTTAGGAGATCGCAATTTTCTCCATTCATAACAGATATGGCGTCTTCAACAATTTGGGTCACAAGGAGGTACATTCTGTTTAATGAAAACTTCAAAGGCAACTCATTTTGTTTCATCATCGATACGAGGTATACCTTTGATTCGTCGTCGCCAGAGATATCCATGCCTCTTGCTTCTCGTAAAAACTTGCGGATGATTCTGCGGTGTTTTGTTGAAATCTTCGATTTGGAGTCGACACAGATGACGTCGGCACCAGCCAAATAAGCTCCAATCAAACAGACATAGAGTTCTGATTCAGTTTGGTTTTTGATGTCTATGGTAATGATGTTCTTCTTCGGCTTGGTTTGAAACGGCGAGATTTGAATGTTTCCGTTTGTTAAACGTTCTACTGCTACAATATCAGAAGCGTTGAGGTTGTTTTGTTTTACCCATTTCTTGGGAAGGCTTACGATGTATGTTGACCCTCCAGTGACCTGAATTTTTCTGTGCTCAATGTTACTTGAAGATGATGATTGAGATGCTTCAATTCCAAACACGATATCACTCTAAATAGCCCTATATAGAAGAAGTTCTTATTGCTATCTGTACTCGATGCTTTCACAACACTGAGGGCCAATATTCCATTCAAGTTATCATGACACTGTAACTAGTCCAATGGCAATGTCAGTAGTAAATAGATGTCAGTGGTATGTGTTTCCAAGCCACGCACACACTTGTTCAACCAATTCAATATCCTTTGTAGAAAAGGCCGCTACTTCATCAGAGTCGACGTCGAGAACGGCAACAACATCGCCCTTTGTATTCTTTACAGGTACGACAATCTCGCTATTTGTTGTTGAACTACATGCTATGTGCTCTTCACGTTCGTGAACATTAGGGACATCTTGTGTCTTGCCAGTACGGGCAGCAGCACCACAGATTCCTTTCTCAAATGGGATCACTAAACAACCATGACCTCCTTGATATGGCCCAATTTTGAGAACGCCGGGGGATGTTGTTCGGTAAAAACCGGTCCAATGGAAGTGTTCGAATGCGTTGTGAAGTTCACATGTAACGGTCGCCATTGCTGTTACCCAGTCATCTTCATCTTCCAAAATCGCTATGATTCGTCCAAAGACTTCGTCATGCTCCATGATGACAAACGTATTCTTTGTGTATTAAAATCTTCATTTTCAATAATATTCATCATATTTCGAGGAAGTTCATGTCAAAACAAAT
>CAZWXR010000056.1:0-9512 GCA_964637985.1 uncultured Candidatus Poseidoniales archaeon | reverse complement strand
TCGAGACGGATGTCGCTTCCATAGTACCAAGACTGAATGTATCGGCCAGGTGCAGGCAACATTCTGTACTCTGGGTTGTCCATATCTTTCATGTACAGAACTGGTGTATTTGCGGCCCCACCCTCTCCCAAGATACCCCAATCGACTTGTATAGGGAGGTCGAGGTAGAAGTCAGAAATAAACGGATTTACAAGAGCGCTGCCATCCATCTTTCGGAGTGTCGGTCCGTCATTATCATCATCTTCTTGCACGATGTTAATGTGAGGAGAGTCTGTCCATGCGGTTTGGTTTCGTGGGAAGTAATACACCGACATGTCATTTCTTGCATCGTCGAGGTCAACCTGGATGTAATCCACATCACGCCATCCATTGTCATCGTTTGCTTCGACGAGAAGATGGTATGTGTTTCCTGCGTACATGGTCATGTTCCATTCGCCTTCGTACTGCTGTGTGTTGGAATTAAGGAGACGTTCGCCCTTTGAATTTTCGATAAAGAAGTTTCGAATCACTGGACTTTCAGATTGCATAGAAACATAGGTGATCTTATCGTTTTCAAAGCCTGCAGTACCTCCGTCGATTGCATTACCTGCCAAGTCAAACCCTACGATGTAGATTGATACTAGCCCTTCAGGGTCGAGTCCAAGGTTTGCGTTATCACTGAAGTTCCCGTAATATGTAGCATTTGGCGCATTACCGTCGCTGTTAAGCGTCAGCACGATGTATTCGTCTTCATCTGGAATGCGGTCATCGTTTGCATCATGGTCATTCTCAACCCAGTAGTACATGTCGAGTGTTGCAGGAGGTGCTGGCAAATCTTGAGCCATCATCCTAATGCTTTGGCTTGCTGATGGAACGACCCAAGTGTCGTCGTAAAGTGTTCTCCAGTTTGAATCGATGTTGCGGTCGGTATCTTTGCTCAAGACTTGAATTTGCATGAGGTTTGGTTCATATGTATCGATGGAGATGTTGAACGGAATTGAGCATGTTTCATCCGGTCGCAGGCTCGTTGCTGGGCAGAGTGAGTCACCACCTTCGTAACCTCGCATTCCAAAGCGATATGTTTCATCGCCTGCAACAGAACCAAGGTCAACCTCAAGGTTGAAATCGCCACCAATGACGCCAGTGAAATTCTCCACTTCTTCCCATTCGATTGAGATGTCTTCGCCAGTGATATTCACATGCTTGAGTTCTAGTACCAAGTTGTACGCTGCAGGGTCTGGAGCGACGTCCAAGTCTTGCAAGCGTACTGAACCAACGAGGTTGATGGTTTGACCTGATTCTGCTGCATCAAGGTCTTGAGCAACACCCACTGTGTTTTGTAATTCAAATGAGATAATTCCTGCATCGTTTTCAACTGCGTTTCCAAGTTGTGGTGCAAACAGAATTGCATCGGGTAGTCCGTTGACACCATTGGCTGCAGTGAGTCCAGCGTAGACGCGAACTTCACCAGCATCTTCCCAGTCAGGGTTCACCGAGAAACGCCAAATGATTTGCTTGCCGTCGGTGATATCTGATACTGTTGACGGTTCAAGGGTGATGAGGTCGCCATAACCTAGGTTATCTTTTGAGAAGGATGCAAAGTCAGAGTACTTCAAAATGGTATGGCCTGAACTTGACTCGAATGAGAGCCATGCCTCTGACATCGATGTACCCGTAATTGCAGAAATGGTATGCTCAGTTGTGAATTCATAGATTTCCCCGTTTGGATAGAGACCAACTGGGTTGCCGGTGTCGATGAAGGTATTCGAGAAGCCTGAACTTGTCGAGACGCTCAACGTACCGAAGTTTGCACCTCCGCCGGTGGTGGAGTACACACCAACAGGAACTGTTGCGGTTGAACCACCAGTCCAAAGTGCAACACCTTGGTTCAGTTCAGTGTCGAAACCATAGTCTTCATCGAAGGTCATGGTGTAATCGTAGACAATGTCAAGCCCTGTAGCAATGGCGGATGCACCTGTTTGGGCGGAGGGTGCACTTGCTTTGAATCGGAAGGTCATCCATTCTCCACATGTGTTACACCCGTACGCATCATAATGGCTTGTTGGTGTAAGCGGGTTTGTCAGGAGTGCGTTGATAGCGTCTTTGAGACCAATTGGTGTTGAGAGGAAATCATTTGTGATGATGGTCAAATTCTGTAGTGTCCCTAGACTTTCGGATTGTGTACCCGACAGGAGTTCGAGGGAGAACGATTCAGTCAAATCAGATGATGATAGGATTGTGTTTTGATCGAATGAAACTTCTGCATAGGTGACAACCGCACCCTTTGGTAGCATGAAATATCCACCTTCTGCTTCCCCGTTTTGATTGAGGGTTAGAGTGGTCTTGTCCGTTCCGTAGTTTACGCCGTTGACCTTGTTCAGTAAGAATTTGTTTTGGTGTCCAAATGCACCGAAGGCAGGTTCATCGAAGCCCCAGTCTCTGTCACCATCTTCAGCGACATCGATGCTCAACATCTCGGGGTGGTGGGCGAATTCAAGGTCAAACCAGATGCCGCCAACACCGCATGGATTAGCATATGATACGGCTGCTGAGAATCCAAAGATGTAGGAGTCAAGAGTGTACTTGATTCCATCTGTCAAGTTGATTGAGCCTGTTATTCCGGGTGAATTGACTTCAATCGATGGGCTCTCAGTACAATCATCTTGGATGTAAGGTTTGATTGAGGCGATAGGATGGGTAAACGACGAGCGTTTGAGTGCGGGGTTAAACGCACTATCCATCGTCGATGGGGTGAACATGAAGGGCATATTACCACCCTGTGAATTCCAAACGCCATTTGATATCGATGTCGGCCCAGACATTTGCGTACCGTTAAAACCAGTTCCGACACGAGTACCTAAACTGAACCCATGGAGTATTGCTGAAGAAAGCCTTGCAGGTCCTGAGTTGAAGACAAATTTGAGATTCACCGTCGGATTGAGTGTGGAATTGATGTTCCATAATTCAATTACCTCGCCTTCCAAATTCTCCATGACGGAGCCGTCTCGGCCGACGACAAGGTTTCCATTCAGGTCCATGACATCAATCGTGAGTGAACCTTGTCGTGCCATTTCTGCCTCAAGTGTGAGAAGACCGTACCCGTTCGGATGGTTGGCACCACCGAGAACAGATGGTGTGATTCCGCGAACGGTCATCGATTCTTCTTGAGCGAGTTTGTCACCAAGGCGAACGTCATCGATGTACCATCCCGAAAGATTCCAGTCCAAAGTTTGGCCTGGAATGAGTGTATTGTGTTCCATTACAAATCGAATTTGGACATACTGGTCGACATAGGTTGAAAGGTCAATAGCCAATGTACCCCAACCATTCTGTCGGTTTGAGGTGGTCGAAGAACCGCCAAGACCGTAGTTGAAATTGCTACCACTGCTTGAGGGTACACCGCCACATCTGTAGTTGATTTGACTGTTTGATGAGCTTGTGCTTCGTTGGTACAGTCCATCGCCTTGGTTAAAGTCTGATCCCGAACCCAAACCATAACTGAATCCGATATAATCGTAATCTTGGTCACCGATTGGGAAGTTATTTTCCAAATTTGAACGAATTTCGACATATCCGCAGTCAATGTATTGTTTTGTGTTCGGTTGGCTTCCAGCGACAGCTCGGAAATTGAACCATGTTTCGAAAGTAAGATTGAAGTTTTTGAGCGAGTTTGCGACAAACATTGGCTCGCCTTCAAGAATATATTCGAATGCTTGGCCTCCATTGTCATCGGTATAATTCGTATCACTCATGCCCGTTCCCCAGCAATCATCGCCAGATGAACAGGAGGCAGGGTGTGTACTACCGGCTGGGATTGAACCATGGTTCCATCCTGTTTGGAAAAATGGGGGCGGACTGGTGTCTCGAAAGTTCGCTGTTGAACCCTCAAAATCGGTCACGAAACCATCGGTCTTGAGAGTAAGTGGCAACGCCTCAGCAGATTCTGATTCATATTCAAAGGCAGATGGGTCACTAAAAGAGGTGAGTTGATTGTTCTGTGCAGGGTTCCATACTCTTGGCATCGTGTACAGGTCGATTCTTTGGTGTGCTGCGTGGAGTGAAGGTTCAGTCGAAATCTGCATCGAAGCTGATGTCACCGTTTGACCATCGGGCAAATCAATGGATGCATCAACCTCGTCAAAAAAGATTGACCCATCACGTAAGTCAACGACGGCATTGCTATTGCCGTTTGCAAATGTCGTTACGACAGCCGCTGCAAGCGGTGTTAAAATCATCATTCCAATCAAAAACAATGCTGTTGTTGTATTCCTGTTTTTGCTACGCATATCATCACCTATGTCTTTGCGAAAGTTTCACAACATATAATTCGGTCGCTTTCATGGTTCGGTATTTATATACAATTTCCTGCAAATGAAGAACATGGTAATCATGAAAAAAACACTGACCCAAGCATCATTTCGTCATGATAGTTATGAGGGAGAACATCGTCCTATGGCCATGGAACCATATTCCAAAGAGCCCGTAACCCTCATCGAAGAGGTCTTTCCTCAAGACACAAATGCGTACGACACCCTCTTTGGAGGGCGATTGTTATCTCTAATGGACAAGGCTGGTGGCATTGCGTGTGCTAAATTTGCACATCGCGAATTTGTTACAATATCCATTGATACACTCAAGTTTATAGCCCCTGCTCGTCAAGGAGACCTTCTCGAAGTTCTCGGCAAAGTTGTTTTTACGAGCCAACACACAGCCTGTGCAAAAGTCACTGCGTACACGATGAGCAAAGCCACCTGGGAGCGAACCAAAATCTGTGAGGGTTTCTTTTTCTTTGTCGCCATTGATTCGATGATGCGGCCAATCCCAATTCCTCAATTCAAGGCAGAAACTGAGGATGAAAAAACCGATTGGAACAAAGCCCAAGCCATTCGAACAAATATGTTGAATGGGTGAGAACATCTTCATCAACAGGTGGTCGCACGGGGAAATATGACCGTCTTGAATGTGGCCATGGTTGGCAGCGATGATTTAGCACGCTCTATCGCAAAAGCATCTGACCAACGTGATGTTCACACCTATGTTCACAAAGAAATGACCCCAAATGGCACGAAGATTCTCTCTCTTATTCGTCCAGCAAAATATCCTGAGCGATTGAGGCCTTTTCTCAATGCACTTTCCACCTCAAGGGCTGGCATCATCGAAATTGAGGCGATCAATGCAACCTTAGGCGAGACCCTCGTTGCCTTCGCCTCTGCTGATATTAAAGATGGTTTGGCAATCATTGCACCAAAAGACGGTACGTGGATTGATGAAGAGCAAGTCAAAACGCTGTTTACCCAAGCAGGTCTAAAAAATTGGACATTTGAGCAGAACGATGGTATTCTTCTTCGAGAGCGATTGTATGATATCCTTTCCAAGATGGAGTCTGTTCTTGAAGAGAGTAAGGAACATCCACTGGTTGTACCAATCGACCAACATTTCAATGTGAAGGGAATTGGTTTGGTCGCTATCGGCTACGTTCAAGCTGGTACAATTCGAGTCCACGATGAAGTAACGCTGCTCCCAGCACTTGGCTCTGGTGATGTGAAATCGCTACAAGTCATGGACGACGATGTAGATTCTGCCACCGCCGGTGACCGTGTTGGTATCGCTCTTCGGAACGCAAAAGAGGATCATCTGAACGGTGATACGATGATTGTTCACCCTGCCGTCAACGATAAACGAACAGGGACAACAATTCCGCTCTCCCTCGATGCACACAAAGTTTCAGAAGTTCATCTGAACCGAAGTCCGTTTCAGAAAAAAGAACTCCAAGTTGGCGATGTTGTACACGCATCTGTTGACCTGCAATTTGTTGTTGGGCGAATTCAGGAATGTGAAGGTGATGATTTAGTGGTTCAGTGGGAGCATCCACTGTACATTCGTTCGCATCAACCGCCACCTGTACTCCTTGCTCAACTCGATTCAAAGCCAAGAATCATGGGCTCTTGTTCAATCAAACAAAGAAATTCATCGGCGCAATAAATCATGTCGTAGAATTCAATCCTTGTCGCATAATTCAACGGTGGTTTGATAACCTCTGCGGCATCGCTCAACACGGGATGCAAGGAGATGGATACGATGAGTATCCAAACGAAGATGGGAACAAAGAACTGATTCATAATCTACGATTGGATGACTCCATACGCAAGGTGAAATTGACTTTGGATGAGCGTATGCTGAGAATTGAACAGCAATACGGCGTCACCGTCGACATCAACATCCATCATATCGCTCGCCTGCAGCATCACTCAAGTCATCTTATCCCTCTTTGGACATTCGTTCCTGCTTTAGTGAGCATTTGGGCTGGCATGAGAATTGTAACAGATATTTCGCTTCAACTCGGCCTTATCTTGTTTGGAGCATCATTTATCGTCGGGCGATTCATGACAAGCAAACCAACGTTGACCATTCAAACTCACGACCTCGATGGTTACTCACTATACGGGAACGATGCCGAATTATTGCGATTGATCAATCTCCTTCGTCGATTGCAAGATGGTCAGACCCTCGAACAAGCACGATTAGGGCTTGAGATGTTAGAACGAGGCGACTCAATAGCCGTACCAGCTGTTGCACCCACTTCTCTTGAGCCCTCAACTTCAATTGGTGCATTTTTAGATGAGGGGATAACTGAAGAACCTATTGACAATTTTTTGCCCGATTGGAATCCGCTGGAAGCGGAAGAGCGACGCCCAGATGTTCATTACCCTGACGACCACAGGCCACAGCCTGTCCCAAGCCCAATTCTCGTGCCGACATCATGGCAAGTGCCAACACATCCGCACTCAGTTCACGTTCCAATGTATCAAGCAGAACAGCCGCACATGTCTGCCTTGCAAACTCCACATGGATTCATGCCATCGTACATCACTGGGAACCAAGTCCATATTCCACAATATCACCAAGAAGAACAATCGGAACTTGATGTTCCAGAATTTGAGGAAGATATTTTGGAGGCTGAATTATTTGATTTTGAACAAGAAACCGAGCAACGGCAACAAAATCAACCTCAACAGCAGCCCGTACTTCGACCGAAAATTCGACGAGATGAAGAACAACAACTTCTCAGAAAAAAAGTCCGCAGGCAGCCTACAAAGAAGGCACGAGGGGCTCGAGCAATCATTGATACTGTAGGAAGAACCCTACGAAATTCAAGGTCGTTTCTTTCAAACCGTTCTTCGGCACATACCGGAACAAGCTTCCAATCACCATCCACAGCAGCAAGGCTTCATCAACGCTCTCAAGACAATGCAAGAGACGCTATGGAACAACTCTCAAACGAACTTCCAGAGGATGTTATGAATCAAATCAATGATAGAATTTCCCGACGCAAGGAAGTCATGGATTCTTTGCAAAATGAAAACAGTGATGGCTTGGATTCGATGTCATTCGGAGAACTACAAGCAACTTCACCGCGTGAACATATTCGAATTCGCTCGATTGATGAAATCAATGATTAAGTCGTTGAGAAAAGATAGAAAATTGCTCTTCATACTGCTCTTTTGTCAATTGTTGTAAGGCATGAGTTCCGAAAGTTGACAGATTCATACTTGCGGTTACTGTTGCGTGTAGCATGGCATCCTTGAGTTCTTGTCGTGTCACTTCACCTTCGCCTTGAACAAGATGAGCGGCAAGTGTACCTGCAAAACTGTCCCCGCAACCTGTAGGATCAACGGCTTGAATTGGCGTGTGGCTTGGGAGTTCAATCATCGTACCATCCACCAGAGCAACAGAACCTTTACTCCCTTTTTTGATGACAAAAATCTTGTTGCCAACCTCTGCCATCAATGCATCAATCGCAGAGGAAATGTCTGTTTGACCTGTAAGTTGTGCAACCTCCCCTTCGTTGATGATGATCAAATCGACCCTCTTCATCACCGAAATGAGGTCATCACGTGCAATTGAAATCCAGAGATTCATCGAGTCCAAAATTTTGAGACGACAGGAAGTGATTTGGTCGAGGACAACCGATTGAATGAGTGGATGCAGGTTTGCACAAAATACAATTTTCGAATGTGCGTAATGCTGAGGAATCTTTGGAGAAAAATGTTCAAACACATTCAATTCTGTTTGTAATGTTATTGCTTCATCCATTTCACCCTGATATTTCCCTTGCCAACGGAATGTCTTACCAGGTGAAACTTCGATGCCGTCGGTGCAAATTCCTTTGTCAGTGAGCATCCTTGGATGTTGAGCATCAAAATCTTCACCGACAACGCCAACGATTTGGGTTTTGCCTTTTGCTATACTCCTCAGATGAAATTGGCACGCTAGTGACCCGTAAATTGCAGAGCCACCCAACGCATCCTCCACGACTCCGCTTGGTGTCTCAACACTATCATATGCGATTGACCCGACGATGAGGACACTCAAACAAACCACGCTCAGCCTAACAATTCTTGATGTTGTTCGATGTATTGGATTGTGATGTTGCCGTCGTTGTAATCCTTTTCGTCCATGATTCGTCGGTGCAGTGGTATCAAGTGTTCCACGCCTGTGATCACCGTTTCATCCAATGCAGTCTTCATTCGCCGAACAGCATCTTCTCTATCTTTACCCCATGTCAACAACTTTGCGAGGAGAGAGTCAAAACAACCAGGCATATCATAACCCGGATGGGCGTGAGTATCACATCGAACACCGTAGCCGGATGGGAAATGACATTCCCATAGTCGGCCTGGACTAGGAATGAATTCTCTTGGGTCTTCAGCATTTAATCGGCATTGTATCGCGTGACCCCTCCACTCGATATCCTCTTGTTTGAGTGGTAGTGATTCGCCTTGTGCAACTCGGATTCCAAGTTCAACAAGGTTGTGACCAGTAATCAATTCGGTCACAGTGTGTTCAACCTGAACTCGAGGGTTGACCTCAAGAAAGTAAAAATCTCCATGAGCATCTCGAAGGAATTCAAATGTTGCAAGGCCCTTGTAACCAACAGACTCAGCACCCCTGCAGACAAGTGAACCAATCTCTTCTCTCTTAGCATCATCGAGCCATGGGCCTTCTTCAATCAATTTTTGATGACGACGCTGGATTGAACAGAACCTCTCACCAAAGTGAATTGCATTTTTTCCATCGGCTAGAACTTGGAACTCAACGTGTTGTGCTCCTTCAATGTACTTTTCAACAAAGACTCGTTCATCCCCAAATGCTGATTTTGCTCGAGATTGACAGAGTTTGAGAGCGCTCTCGAATTCATTGGCCTGGTGAACGATTTGCATGCCAATGCCGCCACCACCTGCGGCAGCTTTGATGATGACTGGATAGCCTATGTCATCAGCAAGTGCACTTGCTACTGCCGCATCTGAAATGGGTTCAGATGACCCTTTCGCCGTGGGCAATCCAGCCGCTTCCATCGCCGCTCTTGCTTCAATTTTATCTCCGAGGAGTGTAATAACATCGGCCGAAGGTCCGATGAATGTAATTCCCTCTTCTTCGAGTCGACGAACAAAATGTGCATTTTCAGCAAGGAATCCATACCCCGGATGAACGGCATCACAATTCATTTCTTTGGCAGCAGCGACGACGGATTC
>CAZWXR010000055.1:0-9590 GCA_964637985.1 uncultured Candidatus Poseidoniales archaeon | reverse complement strand
CGAAGTTCCAGAGGAAGAAGAATGGGATTATACTCAAGATGAAAGTTACCGGGTCGACGAAGAAGGTACTGAATGGTATCAAGACGACGAGGGCACGTGGTGGTACAGGGGACAGAATGAAGAAGATTGGAGTGCATGGCAAGAAGAATAAGAGCGTACGGAGTGGCGGTAAATGCAGAGAAAAATCCTGACATTCGCAGTTCTTATTGCTCTTTTTGTCACGAGCCTCTTATCAACGATGTCTAGCACATACACACTCAGCGAAGAACAATCTGTGTTCAAATCGAATGTTGTCGATAGAATCGTAGTTTCAAGCGATACGCTGTCTATTACGGCTGATGAAATATTACAATTCTCAGCCACCCTTTACACAACGACAAACACGACATTCCAAGATGATGTCAACTGGACAGCATCCAATGGTTCAATTACTGATGATGGGATATTTTACCCTTGGAGTTCAGGCACCGTCGAAATTGAAGCCGATTATGGTGGCATTACTGGTTCACTTAACATCACAGTTGTTCCAGGTGCCGCTACATCGATATCAATTATCACATCGACAGTTTCTGTCCTTGAGCAAAATATTCTTCAAGCACAGGTCATGGATGGGCGTGGGAATGTAAAGCCGGCATCATCTCAAACTGTTTGGGATATTGATGGAACATACATTGGCACGGGTTCTCCTCTTTGGATCCCCGAGGAAACCGGGCAATTCAATGCCCGTGCACGTTTGTACCAATTAGAGACAAGTGCGAATATCTCCGTAGTCGCAGGTTCACCTCACTCCTTTTTGTTCCCTGATTATATGACGGTCATTGCAGGTGAAACGACCACGCTCTCTCCTCAATTGCTTGATATCAACGATTATGCTATGCCCTTATTTTCTGCTGGACCACTAAATTGGTGGGCAGAACGCGGTTCAATCACCGCAGATGGAAATTACTCCTCGACGGACACGGGTGTGTGGAATATTACGGTAACAGCCGGGAATGTCACAGGAGCGGGGCAAATCCATGTGATTCCGGGCTCAGCTGTGGTTTCACAAGTTGTTCTTGTCGACGAGGATGATGTGTATGTTGCAGGTCAAGCCTACGAGGTTGCAGTTGAACGAAGAGACATTAACGGGTACATTGGTTTAGTTACGCCTGATTTGTCGTATTGGAGCGTCACATCTGGCGGCCTTTCCCTCGATGGAAATCGGGTGATGTGGACTCCATCTCAAACGGGAGTAGCTGAAATACATACGACAGACGAAGGGATTTCCTCGAGTCTCGAAATCCAAGTCGTTCATGGAAACGCGATTGACCTTTTCATTGAGACCAGCCACAATTCACCTCATGCTGGTGACCAGGTTGTGTTACAAACAATGGCCACTGATGTGAAGGGTAATGTTTGGGTCGTCAATGGAACACTTGATTTTATCCTTGGTGATATCAATGAATTAACGGTGTATGATTCATATACGCTCCTCCAAGCTTCTTCAACTGGTTCGTGGAACATCGAAGCAACATGGTTGGATGAGACGACGAATTCTGAATTTTATTCATCCATATCATTCGATGTTTTGGCAGGTAGATTGGCATTTATTTCTCTTGATGGTGATGGGCAAATTGTGCCCGCAGACCAATCGTTTGACCTCAATCCTACATTCTTCGATGCTTATGGGAATGAATTGTATTCCATTGAATTAAACTGGTCAATAGATGGCAACGACGAGACATTACAAATGCGTCTTAGCGACAGTGTGTGGTCTTCATCTGTACTCGGTGGTCATGAAATTCGAGTCAATGCCGATGGTATCTTTGGAACGGTTCGACTCAATGTTGTTCCCGGCTCAGCACATTCGTTGGTTACCAATGTTGACGATGGTTTCGTGGTGTCTGCAGGTGTTCCTTACGATATCTTTGTCGAAGTCATCGATATTCATGGAAATATAGGTGAATCCAACGATCTTTCAACATCACTTGATGTTGCAATCGGTGAAATCGATGCCTCAAACACTGGCGTAGGGTACTGGTCATTTATTGGGAAAACGAGCGGAGAATATACGCTTACACTCTACGAAGGAGATGCCTCACACTCAATACCCCTTACGGTTCTTGCAGGAGAACCCATTAGAATCCGAACGCAAATGCAAACTTCATCGATTGCTCAAGGCGATACTATTCTGATTGATGTTTGGGGTGTTGATACCTATGATAACATTGTTCAAATCGACCATCTCAATACAACCGTGACTTGCACCGCTGGTGATGCGACTCACGTGACCGCAGGAACATGGGAGGTTGAGGTCTCTGAATCGGGTAACGACCGTTCATGCACTATCCTTTGGGAAGGTCTCATCGCACAAAATTTCTTTGACGTTGATGAGGTGTTGTTTGGAGGGGCAGTGGGTTCGACGAATACAGCCATTGGCATGCTAACCGTGCTCTTGCTCATGTTGCTCGTCGTCATGGTGGTCCTTGTTCGTAAAGCGAGTGTCGATCCACAAACAGATTGGATTGAAGATGAATTCGAAGCAGATGAAAATGAAGCACAAGACCAGAGTGACGATGTTCAGGTCGAGTCAACGCAACCGGCCATGAAATCAACTTCTCCTCCACAGCACCAAGCCGGTCCTCGACCAGAACTTGACATAGCAATCCGAGATGAATTAGCTCGTCAGGCAACAAGTCAAGGTGTCATGCAAGCAGCACCTGGAACAGAACAAGGAAAGACAGGTTGGTACGTCAATACGAAGTCAGGCCTTGAGGCATGGGAAGTCACAACTGATGGTGCATGGAATAAACTTGAATGATTACTCCTCATCAGAGACATTTTCGTAGACTTGAATGAAATCATCAATGTCGATGACGCCGTCGGCGTCATCATCAGCGTGATGGAATATGTCACGCATTTCATCGTTTGAAAATGTGAAATTGAGTGTGTGCATTGCGTGCTTAAATTCGGCGTAATTGAGATGATTCTTTCCACCCATATCCGCTGCATGGAAGACCTTTACACGCAATTCATGTTCTGAAGGTGATGTATTTGCAAACATTTCTTTGAATGTTTGGAATGGTGTGACGCGGTCTGTAGCGTGTTTCTTTCCATAGGCGTAATAATTGATACTTCCAGCGATGATTGCTCCGCCAGCACCTAGAATTCCTTTTGACCCCATGATGAACAACAGGATACAGCCAGCCACGATACCGAAAATTTGCATCAATGGATACAGCGGTGAAGAATATTCGGGGTTGTAATTGCCGTGAATTTTGTTGGCCCTGCGGAAAATAAACACAGTCCCACACATGAGAATATAGACCATGATTTGGAATCCAGAAGCCAATTTTGCTACATCTTCGACAGGGAGGACAAGAATGGCGAGAGCCATCAAGCCGCCAGTAATGAGAATGGGCCAGTGTGGCGTTTCGTACCTTGCATTTACATTTTCAAGTGCGGTTGGAAGTAAGTTGTCTCTTGCCATTGCAAAAAGGAATCTTGAGGAAGCAAGGAGGCCAGCAAGAGCCCCAGATATCATCGTCAAGACAGCCAATGTTGCGATGAATACGGCGATTTCAATGCCAATCACACCATCAACGAATAGATAGATTGGTGCTTCATTTGTTGTACCGTCGCTGTTCAACCACCATTCTCCTGATAGTGCTGCCATCATAATGTATGTGAGGGTACAATACAAGATGGTGGCAATGATGAGCGAAACGATAATACTTGAAGGAAGGTTTCGTTCTGGCTCTTTTACTTCTCCACCGATTGCTGTGACTTTAATGACGCCAGCATAGGCAACAAAAACAAATGCAGAAGCGCTGGCAATATTTGCATATTCTGCATCCATTGCACTTTTCCATGGGCTTGAAAGATCAGTTGAGTCAAGGAATAATGAGTAAATGGCAATGATACTAATTGCTAGCATGGTGACGATTAAAATTGGTGCTTGAAATGCTTTAATTTTCTTTACACCAAAGATGTTCAATACAGTGATGAGAAGAAGTGCGTAAATGGCAAACGTTGTCGTGTCAATGGTGAAATCATAGTAATTGGAAACGAAGTGGAGATAGGCAGAAAATCCAATAAGTGCGAATGCTGATTTTAGAAGGAAAGAAGCCCAGAGTCCGAGACCTGATATTGTTCCAAATAGCGGTCCATATGCCCTTTCGAGATAGACATAGGTGCCGCCTGTTTCAGGAATTGCACTTGAAATTTCGGCTTTTGAAATTGCTCCGGGGAATACGACGATTGCAGCAAGGAGATAGGCAAGCCAGATGCCTGGGCCCATGATTGTCGCTGCAAATCCTGGGAGGACAAACAAACCTGAACCTACCATCGATGCAAGCGAGATGATAATCACACCAATGAGACCAATCGTCGGTTCCAACCCTTTCTTCAAGTCCGATGCGGCACCTTTGACATCACCGCGCAAAAGTTTTCCTGTTGTTGTTTTCAAATCCACAGTTTCACTTCCGGAAAAAGACTAAAAAATGCTCTATTGACCTAAGCAAAAGACAACGATAGATATTCTTTCCCCGTTATTGTGCAGAAACCCTTCCGTATTCCGGAAATTATGCTTGAGCGATGACTTTCATTTCAACAGCAATCGGTGTAGGAAGTGCATCAATGGCAATCGTTGTTCTTGTTGGTCCCACTTGCCCAAGGGTGTTTGCCCAGACCTCGTTGTATCCTTTGAAATCACGGTTCATATCGACGAGGAACGTTGTTACATCAAGGACTTTGTCAATCGATGAACCAGCCTCGAGAAGAATTCTCTCAATGTTATCAATAACCGCTTGAGTTTGAGCTTTGATATCATAATCGAGTGGTTGCCCATCTTCATCATGAATTGGCCCGCCAGGGATTGCATTCGTTCCTGGCTGTCGAGGGCCAACGCCAGAGAGATAGAGCAAGTCACCAACTTTTCTTGCATGCGGGTAAGCTCCTACTGGTTTTGGTGCAGCATCAGAATTGACCGAACCTTCTGCTTTTGTTGGCTCCCATAATTCAGGGCCACTGTTGGTCATGATTTTTTTTTCATCCGATTCTTCAGTAGTTTCATCCTCATCTGCGTCGAGGACATTTCTGTCCCCCGTGTAGGTTTCAACATCGTCTTCATCGTACTCTTTGTCACCCATTCCAGTAGGTGTGGGGTCAACATACACGACAGCCCCTCCTGCACCATGCAAGGCCTCGTATGCGAGGACTCTCCCTGAGAGGTCATTTCGATTTCCGTTCATAGCCGAAAGCCACCACATGGGTTTGAATGTCACAACTTTTTGCACACGAATTTGCTGATGGATTGTTCTTGACAATTGGCCAACATCTTCCAAACGACCTTCTTCGAGGAATTCGAGAATTTTCCGATTCCATTCATCATCTTTGAGTGAGTGGATTTTATCATCTTCTGGAGAAATGAAATCTGTGAACATCCTATTGGAAAGCGACATGGCCGTAATCGCAACAGCCTTTCGACCCTGTTGTTTGAGCACATCGAGGCATGCTTTTGCAAGAACGGTGGTTTCTGCACGATTTGCATAGACATTGGAAGAAACAATCACAGCGGGTATTTTATTGTCGGGATTGAGCAATGTTAAGGCCACCACTGAGCCAACATCGATTGGAAACCCTTTGTAATGTACACAGCGACTTTGCAGCCCACGATTTTTGTTTGCCTCGTTCCAAGCATGAGCAAATTCCGCATCGATATTGAATGAATACGGTATGCTTCCAAGGTCGTGGAAATCGTGGTCAACCATCACCCATTCTGGATTTGGGTCTGCTTGAATTTGATGGCCGATGATGCTTGGCCAAGTCGTGGAGTAAATGATGAGGAGGTCAGCACCTGATTCCTCAATCATTTTTGCAGCTTCATCGTAGGCATCTCGAAGTCGGCGCCAACCTTCGTTCATGTCGGGGGCGAGAACTGTGTGAGGGTGGACGGGAACAACAAGGTTGCCTACGATGACATCGCTCATGCACTTGCCTCCTCATGTTTGTGAACTGGCCACTCGACAATGGCATTGCCCGTGCCGATAATTGTGCCGTAGCCATGGAGAATTGCAGGATATTGAGGGATGCCGAGTGTCGATAGCAGCCATGTCAGCCCCCCTCCATCGCTTTCAGCAATGGCTTGTTCAGTAAATTCAGGCATTTCGTCGATAATACGTTGAGATTGTCCACTTCGCATGTATTCGATCATTCGCATGTCCCAAAGGTGCATAGCGTGGCTTGTGATGTGTTCTTTGCTCATGTCTTCTGGCATGTCTGATTCGGTCGTAAAATGCCGGTGTGAGAGTGAATTGCTTGCAAGAACAACAACCCGTTTTCCACTTTCGAGAATCGCTTTACGTGTGATTCGTCCAAGTTCAAGCATCATCTCTTGCATGACTTCGACTGAGTAGTAGTGGGTTGAACGATTGCTTGAAATCACAACAAATGGCTTATCCCAATCCGGATTAAACATATGGCCAGTGGTGATTGTGCCGTAATCGACCCTAAAATCAGGGTTCGTCATCATCTTTGTTGGTAACCCTGCTTTTGCAGCAGCATTGCAAATTGCCTCTGAAAGTTCAACATCGATGTTGATGTCGTAGTGGTACCTGAAGAGGTTTGGAAAAATCGGGTCGACGGAAAGGCTCTTGAAATTCTCAAGACCTAGAAAATGTGTGCCTACATACGTTTGCCAATGAGGTGAAAGAAGAACAATCGCATCGTATTCAATGTCTTTGAGCGAATCTCGTAGGCGTTCATATCCCCATCGCAGTTGCTCCCAGCCACCTTCTGCGACTGGTTCATTTTGAGGAGGGTTTTCTGCATAGACAAGATGTGGTGGGTGTGGTGCAAGGCAACCTGCGACAATCTTTCCTTCGCCCATGAACCAACGATAGAGTTGTGCCCTAAAGCCCCATCGCTCTCATTCGTCGTATTTTCGAGTGTAAATGAAACCAACGATGAATGCGATGACGGTTGTGAAGAGTGTGAATCCGGGAACGGCTTCTTCATCCTCACTTGATTCTGTGACTTCGCAACCAGTTTGGTCAACGACCGAGCCAACAGTTGTGTTTGAGCATTGGTCAAAAGCGTCTGAAACTCCATCGCTGTCCGAATCAATTTGATTCGCTGCACATCCTTGAGCATTGACCGTCGAATTGAGAAGTGTTCCAGGACAGAGGTCGGATGCATTAGGTACACCGTCGTTGTCATCATCGTTCAGAACCGTTTCATTTGCGTCGAATGGATACGCGTCTGTGTTGTCGCCAACTCCGTCGCCGTCCGAATCTGTCCACTCGCTAGCATTGTTGGGGAATGCATCAACGGGATTGAATACACCATCGTCATCGTGGTCACCGTCAAGAATCTCGATAAGAATCACATCATTCACAGGTCGATCGTTTTGGCCGGTCGATACTTCACTCAATGTTGTCACTGCACCACATCCATATTCGATGGAACCAAAAACGGTGTGAACTCCATCAAGCCATGTCGCACCTTGACCTTGTTGGGTGTCTTCAGGAATGAGGAAGAATTGACTCCCACCTGTGTTTGCTTGTGAGGTCTTTGCCATTGAAATGGTGCACGTGGTATGCGATAGACTGTTGTTTGCTTCATCTGGAATCGTCCAAGCATTAACCCCTTGCCCACCACAAGAAGAATTGTTACTTTCTTGTCCGTTGCAAAATCCTGCCCAAATGCCCGCGTGTCCACCCGTTCCATCTGCATTTGTGAAATCGCCACCTTGAATCATGAAATCATCGATGACTCTGTGCATTCTTGTGTTGTCATAGCATCCAAGTTCTCCCAGTGTCAAGAAATTCTGGACATGAACTGGTGCTGCAGTTTCGTTGAGCACCAAAATGACGCTGTGGGTTACATTGGTCGAGGAATCAAAAAACATCAGTTCGAGAACATTTCCGAGTGTCGGTGACAACGACGAAGAGCAAGTTTGTACAATTGAAAAAGTGACATTCTGCTCTGATGTAGCCGAGTTAGGCGGCGGCAAATTGTTCAACTCTTCGACCATCGCTTTGATGTGAAGTTGAAACGGAGATGTAATGAGTTCCTTCAAAGACACATTGACATACACAAGTTCGTCTGCACCAGCCCCCACATAGATTGTGCTTGAGAAGTTGGTGTGAATTGAGGTGTTGTTCACTGAAATATGGATTTTCTCAACATAGGCTGTAGGGTTGCTGACCACACAAACAACAGAAACATTGGATGAATTTGGATATGTTTCATTTGTCGAATTTTCATTGCAGTTCATGGATACAGCAGCACCAGAGAGTTGACCTTGAACTGAACAGAGTGAAAGCAAGAATATTGTTGAAATGAGAAATGCTAATTTTTGCATGAAATCACCTTATTCGACAGATAGAGTAAATGTACTTAGCACTACTCCTTCATATGCATCAATAATATTCACTTCAATAGTGCATTCTGATTCTTGATTACAAAAATCTTCATCGTTTTCGAGGATGCTAAAAACTTCGCCAACATTTAGAACCTCAGGATCATCTTCTGAGGAATCGACGACCTTACAAAGATTCGAACCATTTTGACTAGGGTTGTCGCAGGTGAATGGTGGACCCTCGTTTACTTGGATTTTAATTGAGGTACCGCTCCAATCGATGTCTTGACCTGAAACATATGTGACATCGATGAGCACATCATCAGCCTCAGCGGTTATTGTTTCATCCGCATCGACACCATCAAATCTGTACACGGTAGATTCTCCTTCGATTTCCTCAGAAGCCATCGAATTTGCCCAGATGTAAAGGTACAAGAAATTGCCATAATACGTGCCGTTGCACCCATCAGCAATTTCTGGAATCATGCTGTTGGCAAAATTTTGTTGATATTCTGCATATAGACTTGTGATGTTTTCTGGCAGGTCTTCGATGTTTTCTTCAGTAATTTCACCACCATTGTTTTCGTACTCAACCATGGCTTCCACCACTTGTTCAGCGATATTGATGTCGAAATGAGGTTGCATGCCAACGCAGATTTCAAGACCATCAAATGAGAATTCTATGGCTCCATAGCCATCCGGAGAAAGAACGAGTTCGTATCCTTCATCTTGTTCTGGGTCTCCTATAACAGCTTGAATAAACATCGTACCTTGGTGGTCGACCAATTCGACACTGGTTAATTCATCGTCTGTCAATGGTCGTTCGAGGTATATGCAGGCGTTTTCCATAACAACTGCAGTTCCTTCTTCGATGCTTGAATTGAGAGTTTCTGCCTCGGTTTGTGCGGTAGCAATATCATCGTAACAATCACCGAGTGCTAAGATATGAAGTTGGATTGTGTCATCATTTGCAACTTCTGAGCGTATCGAAAACATCTCTGCAAAAAACATTCCATTCAGGTCTTGTGTGGTGTAGGTATCTGAATTTTCGTCTTCTTTGTCGTCCGGCATGATTTCTGTACAACCTGCAAGAATCATCGCTAAACCAATACAAATTGTGAGGCATTCCTTCTTTCTCATGGATATTTCTCGGCCCCTTTGATATATGTTCATTTCTATAAAATTTACCTGCAGGGCTTTTGAAGGCGGAGTTGAACCAAGGTTCATGACCGAGGAGGTACGTGTCAAC
>CAZWXR010000054.1:0-9710 GCA_964637985.1 uncultured Candidatus Poseidoniales archaeon | reverse complement strand
GTCAAGGGTTATGCAGAACATGAAGCAGGCATTTTTGAGGAATTTGCCAAAGCTCGACAAGCCGCAGCTGGTGCACTTCAACAAGGGGATGTACGAGGCGTTGCCGCCGCCGAAGGTGTGCTCTCTGGCATGCTTCCGCGAATCAATATGTTATCAGAGCAATATCCTGACCTCAAAGCAAATCAAAACTTCTTACAACTTCAAAAGGAACTCGTATCGATTGAAAACCAACTTGCAGATCGAAGAGAGTTTTACAACGCATCTTCAACAAGTTTCAACAAAGCAATTCGTATGATTCCTTCAAACATCGTTGCGAGCATGAAAGGTTGCGAACGTAAAGAATTGTGGGAAGTTGCAGCACACGTTCGTGAAAATGTCCAAATTCAGTTTTGAATTCACGTTGAACGCACATGCCATATGTAGACTTAGGACCAAGGATTCGGATTCTTGGTACCGCACACGTATCGCAAAAATCAGTCGATGAGGTGCGACAACATATCGAAGAATTCGAACCAGATATTGTAGCCGTCGAACTTTGTCAAGCAAGACATGACGCCCTAGTACAGGAAAGAAGGTTTGACAAAGAAGGTTTGTTGAAGGTCATCAAAGATGGAAAGGCACCGTTAGTATTGTTGCAATCTATGTTGAGTGCTGAACAACGACGTTTGGGGTTAGATGAGAACCTTCAACCTGGTGCAGAATTGTTAGCAGCGGTTGAAGAAGGAAAAAATGCTGGAAAGGAAATTGCCCTCATCGATAGAGATATCCAAGTGACCTTGAGAAGAGCATGGAAACGAATGACTTTTTTTCAAAAAGTACGACTTCTCATGGGCATGTTATTCGAAGAAGACGATGAAGAAGAGGAAATTGATATTGATGAATTACTGCAAAACACCGATCTTCTTTCGTCTCTCATGGAAGAACTCAAATCATTTTCACCAGGTGCCGGCGAAGTACTCATCGATGAACGGGACCAATACCTCGCTGGCAAAATTATGAAATTACCATCAGATAAGAAAATACTCGCAGTAGTTGGTGCAGGCCACATGGATGGCATCGGTCAACAAATTGAATCGAAAACTGTTGATGAAGAGCATTTGAAATCAATATCTTTGCCGCCGAAACGTGGTGTTTTCGGAAAACTTTTGCCTTGGTTGATACCTCTAGCATTTCTTGTATTCATCGGTTGGGGCATCTGGTCGAATCAAGACATTAATTGGTTGGAACTCTTTACAATTTGGACAATTTCTAATGCAGTCTTTGCAGCGATTGCTTGCACCTTAGCAAGAGGTCATCCGTTTGCCATCCTCACCGCCGCTCTAGCCTCACCGATTACGTCACTGAACCCAGCACTTGCAGCTGGATGGTTTGCTGGTTATGTTCAACTTAAGGTGAATGAGCCAACCACGAAAGATTTGCAAGAATTTCTAAAGTTAGAGGAAATGTCTCAATTTTGGAAAAATCCTGCTGGGAAAGTTTTGCTTGTTACTGCCTTGACCAACCTAGGCTCCATGGTAGGTGCTTGGGTTGCGACCGCTGGTTATCTTGGCGGATGGCGTTTGTGACCATGCAGTGTTGAAAGTACTGAGAGGAAGTCAGCATGTTCTCGCACATCATGAACTCGTAAAAGATCAATGCCATTCGACATCGCAAAAGCAGCAACACCCAAGGTACCAGCGAGACGATGATCGGGAGATTCTTGACCTGTTAAGGCACCAATCATCGACTTTCGAGAGACTCCCCACAACACAGAAATTTCTTGTTGTGGCGAGAAAGACTGACCTGCCTGCAACAACTCAATGTTGTGCTCTGTCAATTTACCAAACCCAATACCTGGGTCGACTACAATGTTCTCAACTGGAAAACCTCGGCCAATGAGTTCTTCAACTCGTTGTCGAATTTCAAATGTAACGTCGGTAACGACATCGTTGTACTCAATTTTTGATTGCATTGTCTTTGGTTCACCGAGCATGTGCATGATGCAAACAGGACATTGGTATTCGACAACAAGGTCAACCATTTCCGAATTTCGAAGGCCTGTGACATCGTTCACCATATCTGCTCCAGCTTCAAGAGCTGCTCTTGCTGTTTCCGGATGACGAGTGTCAATAGAGATGAAGCCATGAGGACGATGTTGTCGTAGCCCCTCAATGACGGGAATGACCCGTTTAATTTCTTCATGAATCGTAACCTCTTCTGCACCAGGTCGTGTTGATTCACCCCCAACATCGACCCATGTTGCACCATCATTCCACATTTGAAGGCCTTTTTTGATGGCCAATTCGATGTGCTCGACTCGACTTTCCTCGTAGAATGAATCAGGTGTGGTATTCAAGACGCCCATCAGCAATGGCACACCTTGCTGTTTCTTTAGTGAGGAAGCATATCCGCTTTGGCGATTTCTCTTGCCCTCCATATTCGACATAAATCGGGGACATCAAAGGCAGGTTTCATAAATTGTGATTGCGAACGTTGCGTTATGTCGGATGCGGAGGATTTTCTCGAACCTCCCAGCATGGCCATAAATCCGCAAACCGATGGAATTGAAGGACACAGCGATGAGGATTTCGACCTCGCCATTCGAATTTTAAAGCAATTTGAGCCTAAAGACCAAAGTCAATTGTTTGAAATGGCATCGAAATATGGTACCTGGGGAGGTATGGCCTTGACTGCGACTTTTGTCTTTTGGTGGCTCCTTGTGCAAGGCTCTGATGACGACATGAGTGTTGGCATATCTCTATTCTTTAAAATCAATTTCTCACAAGTTGCCTTGGTTGTACTGATTCTCTCTGCCCTTTCAACGATTCTCGCTGATGCAAGTCGAGTTCGTGGTTCATTCATGTTATCTCCTGTGTCAGGTGGTATGTTCATCCTTTGTATGCTCTATATTGCTGAACCCTTGGCCGCATCAGTCATCTTTGACAAATACGATGCTAGCGTTGGATTATGGCGAAGCATACGATTAGGAATTCTCTGGTCTGGTGCACGTGTAGGTTCTGTTTTGTTTGGACTCTCTGTAAAGTTAGGATGGGTGAAAAAATTCTGCGAGCAATGGGGCTATGAAATGAATAGCCTTGCAACATCTGAGGTCAGTTCGGATTCAAATTCTTGAACCATTGGTGATCGTGTGAGTGAACAATCCGTTCATGTTGTTCGTATCGGCTACAGATTAGGCCGTGACCCTCGTATCACCACGCATTTAGGATTGGTATCTCGTGCATGGGGTGCAACAGATTTCCATGTTTTCGGTGATGAAGATAAGAAATTATTTTCCTCAATTGAACAGGTGAACCAACGATTCGGAGGGGGCATGGAATGTCATCATCAAAAAGGATTGAATCGCTGGTTGAAAAATTTTCAAGCAAATGAGAACAACGGCGTTGTTGTTCATCTAACAATGTATGGAGAGGATTACAAAGATGTCATCCCAAATATCGACGGAAATCGGCCCCTTGCAATCGTGGTTGGTGGTGCAAAAGTTCCAGGAGAAGTGTTCAAAATATCGAATTTTAATGTCTCGATTGGAACACAGCCTCATTCTGAGGTGGCAGCGTTGGCACTGTTTTTGGAAGAGTTGAATTCTTCACGCAATTTTCGACCAACATTTGAAAATTCAAAAATGATTATCAAGCCTTCCGCTGATGGTAAAATTGTTCATATGAATGATGATTTTGAAGAAGAGTAAAAATTTGCTTACTTGAATGATTGAAATACGAAAATTGCATTCGTTCATGTGTTAAAGTCCAACGGATAAAACAATTTTTCCACACCCAATAATTATGACCTACCGTTTCTGAAAGAAGTTGATGTCAGAGGTCTTTGATGCTGATTCAAGCATTGAAGAGACCCACTTTGTTTCAGACCGAATTGAGAATCTACCACTACCAGACGCAACAGATGGATTAGAACCGAGGAGTTTACCTCCTCCTGCTACTGGTAAAGGCGTCATTTTAACAGCAGATGGGCAACGATACGAAGGTGACCTCTTTGGTGCACCTCGGTGGGCTGAAGGCGAACTTGTGTTCACAACCGGAATGATGGGGTATCAAGAATCCCTGACAGACCCTTCGTTTGCTGGTCAAATTCTAACATTTACTTATCCGCTTATTGGAAATTATGGCATCCATGGTGGTAAATCTGAATCTTCTAAAATTTGGCCACGAGGCGTCATTGTTCGACATGCAACACCTATACCTGACCACAGAGACAGTATAGCAAACGTCGATGAATTCCTACGACATCATGGCATCCCAGGCATTGAAGGAGTCGATACCCGTTCAATTACTCGTCACGTTCGAGAGCTTGGAACTGTGTTATGCATTTTTGGTCCACTTGAGGATGAGAAGCAAATGATACAACGTTTAGAGCAATTAACTTCACCAGATTTAGAGGATCTTGTGGATGAAGTTTCAATCAACGAACCAATTCATTTAGGGCAAAGTTATGTCAATGAAGTGTTCGATGAAAGGCCACGGTTAGGCGTTCTTGATTGTGGCATTAAATACAACATTCTTCGTCATCTTTGTGCATATTTTGATGTTGTTTGGTGCCCTCCAGACATCGATTATGATGATCTTCGAACCAAATACAACATCGAGGCATTGTTTTGTTCAAACGGCCCAGGTGACCCTGCACATGCAGGCAAAGCAACAGAAGCGAGAAAAACGCTT
Source organism: uncultured Candidatus Poseidoniales archaeon (assembly GCA_964637985.1). GTDB lineage: Archaea > Thermoplasmatota > Poseidoniia > Poseidoniales > Poseidoniaceae > Poseidonia. The sequence goes on along the minus strand of CAZWXR010000054.1, from coordinate 5,040 downwards.
GCGAGAGCAGTAAAAGACAACATACCGGTCATGGGCATTTGTCTTGGGCACCAACTTATGGGACTTGCTTCTGGACTCCAAACCTACAAAATGCGTTATGGCCATCGAGGTGCGAATCAACCCGTGGTTGATTTAGCCAATGGCACTGTGGCCATCACAAGCCAAAATCACGGCTTTGCAGTTGCCCATCCAAAAGACGGAATGCTTGCAGCACACCCCTCAGGTGCAACCTCCCCAAAGGTTGAAAATTTGCATGGTTCCGAAGTCAAAGTCCGATACATCAACGCAAACGATGGTACAGTCGAAGGACTAGACGTCATTGATAAGCCATGTTTTACGGTTCAGTTTCATCCAGAAGCCTGTCCTGGCCCCCATGATGCTTCTCCGCTCTTCAAGCGCTTTAGGCATGTCGTCGATGCTCATTACGGGAGGGCCAAATAATGCCTCGACGTGATGACTTAACCACGATTTGTGTCTTAGGAAGTGGCCCTATAAAAATTGGGCAAGCGGCTGAATTTGATTTTTCAGGTTCACAGGCTGTACGTGCTTTGAGGGAAGATGGCTATCGAGTCATTCTTGTGAATTCGAATCCAGCAACGATTCAAAATGACCCTGAAATGGCTGATGTGGTCTACATCGAACCCCTGTTGCCTTCGACTGTCCGTAGAATTCTTGAGATTGAAAAGCCATGTGCACTTCTCGCTGGAATGGGTGGTCAAACTGCACTCAACATTGCCAGTGAACTAGCACATGATGGGACTTTGGAAAGGCTCGGGGTCGAATTAATCGGTTCGGATTTGGATGCCATCGATAAAGCAGAAGACAGAGAATTGTTCAACCAAGTATGTGATTCAATACAGTTGCCCATCAGTCAAGCAATAGCATGCAACTCTATCGAAGAAGTCATTCAAGCCGCAAAGACCATTGGTTCATGGCCAATTCTCATTCGTCCCGCATTTACATTAGGTGGATTAGGAGGGGGAACGGCACGTGACATGGGTGAACTGGTGGAAATTTCTCAACTTGGCCTCCGCAATTCTCGTATCTCTCAAGTCCTCATCGAAGAATCAATCTTGGGTTGGCAAGAACTCGAATACGAAGTGATGAGAGACGCTGCTGATAATGCAATCATCGTTTGTACCATGGAAAACATCGACCCAATGGGGGTTCACACTGGAGAATCCACAGTTGTTGCACCTTTACAATCCTTCAGTGATGCAGATCATCAAGTCCTTCGAGACCAAGCACTAGCCCTCATTCGAGCACTCAACATCAAAGGTGGATGCAATGTACAGTTTGCATTTAATCAATTCACTGGTGAGATTCGAGTGATTGAAGTAAATCCCAGAGTGTCAAGGTCCTCTGCACTTGCCTCAAAAGCCACAGGCTATCCAATTGCTAGGATGGCTGCAAAGATTGCCGTAGGTTATACGCTCGATGAATTACCAAACCCTATCACTGGTGAAGGAACGACTGCTGCATTTGAACCAACGCTCGATTATTGCGTTGTGAAAATTCCACGGTGGCCATTTGACAAGTTTCGTACTGCCGACAGGACACTTGGAACCTCAATGAAATCTACCGGAGAAGTCATGGCCATTGGACGTAATTTCGAAGAGGCGTTTCTAAAAGCATGGGCATCGCTCGAGCAAGGTTGCCCTCACCCGAGACCGTTAACAAGAGCGGATGAATCTGAAGGAGAAGGCATGAGTGAAAGAGCACTTGAACAACTTCCTGATGCTACACTCGAAGAATGGTGCAAGGTTGCAACGGATCGAAGGATGGGTGCATTAATCGAAGCATTTCGAAGAGGATGGTCTATCGAGGAAGTCTACAACATAACAAGCATCACTCGATGGTTTTTACATCGATTCCAAAAGATTGCAATGATGGAAAAAGAAATCGTTGACGCCCGTATATCTCCTGCTGAAATCTCTATAGAATCAATGATTCGGTGGAAGTCCCATGGATTTACCGACGCACATATTGCTGATGGATTATCCGGCTTTCCTCCTGAAGGATACAAATCAATTCCCAAGGGCATGGACGAACGTGCCGTCATGCTTCGTAGGCATGAATTAGGCATTCATCCACGTTACAGAATGGTCGACTCCTGTGCTGCTGAGTTTGCTGCAAAAACGCCGTACTATTACTCCACGTACGAAACCCATACTCAATTTGGGATTGATCTCCTACCAAACATTGATTCTAGGACAAAAGAACGAATCGTAACCATTGGTAGTGGCCCAATCCGTATTGGGCAAGGCATCGAATTTGATTATGGATGCGTCCACGCTGTTAAAGCAATTCGAGAAAGCGGAAAAGATGCAATTCTCATCAACAACAATCCAGAAACGGTATCCACTGATTTCGACACTTCAGACAGACTCTACTTTGACCCATTAACACTTGAGTTTGTAAGCGAAATTCTCCTTAGAGAGATGGCTCATGGTATTTTGCTTCAATTTGGAGGCCAAACTGCGATTAACCTCGCCGAACCGCTTGAAAACCGCCTTCCTGACCTGCGTACACAAGGATTGAATTTGAACATCATTGGTACATCATGCGACGCTATTGATGAGGCAAGTGACAGAGAACGATTTGAGGCATTTGCGTCAAGGGCTGGTTTGAAAATGCCGAAAGGGGCGACTGGGTCATCTTCAGATGACATTCGTGCAGCAGTGAAGGAAATCGGGTTTCCTGTGCTTATTCGACCGTCATATGTCCTCGGGGGCAGAGGAATGGAAATTCTTGCTACGGAAACACAACTTGAGAATTATCTCAAAGAGGCATATATCGCACCCGACAAACCACTCTTGATTGACGAATATTTGGGGCACGCAACTGAACTGGATGTTGATGCCGCTGCAGATGGCCAAGATGTTCTTGTTGGGGCGATTATGGAACATCTTGAGGAAGCGGGAATTCACTCGGGTGACTCAACATGCTTTATTCCTGCACAAAACATATCGGATGAACTTTTGAAACAGGTTGAAGAACAAACAAAAATCATTGGCCTTGGCCTAAATATCAAAGGTTGCTTCAACATCCAATTTGCCATTCAGAATGATACATTGTATGTTCTTGAAGTCAATCCTCGTTCCTCGAGAACGGTGCCGTTTGTAGCAAAAGCCTCTGGATTGCCCCTTGCCCGGATTGCTGCAATGGTCACCATTGGACATCCATTATCCTCTCAAACAATTCCAAGGAGAACGAGTGGACAAGTTTGTGTCAAAGCTCCTGTGTTCCCTTTCATCAAATTACGAGGACTCGATCCTGCTCCTGGCCCCGAAATGAAATCCACGGGAGAAGTATATGGTTCGGATAAGAGAGCTGATTTTGCTTATCTCAAGGCTCGATTAGCAACTGAGGTACCTGTTGCAACAAACGGAGGGGTTTACCTCACAGTTCGCGATGAGGACAAAGAGGGACTGATTCCAATTGCACAGGAGTTAGAGCGTTTGGGCTTCACCCTATATGCAACTCCTGGAACGGGCGACGCCTTACGAAATGGAGGGATACAAGTCACAACTGTGTATCGAATTGCAGAAGGAAAACATCCAGACGCATTGGACCTCATGAGACAAGGAAAGGTTTCGTTCATCATCAACGTTCCAACGATCTCCGGTGGTGCTGTTCGTGATGGAAATATGATGAGACGGTTGGCGGTTGAATTGAATATTCCGTTTGTCACCACACTACGAGGTGCTGGTATGGAAGTTGCTGCGATGCGAGCACATCAACATGATACATTAGAGCCGAGGCAACTCACAGTCCATTACTGATCAGCAATTGTCAAATGCTTCAATGATGTACTTCGTCACCGGACTTGTATGAGCGAGTTCTGGAATTTCGCCCTCACCTTTTTCAGCATACGTGAAAACAACGTCCTTGACCCGTACATTTCCATCTGATGACCGTGCAAGAATTGTGTTTGGTTTCAAAACTTTGCCAGTACCATGAGGGTCATATACTGTATCCAATGCTTCTTTGAGGAACCATTCGGCTTTTCCTCCAGGTTCACCTTCGTAGGTTCTTTTGGGTTTCTTTGCACCAAACATGCCGCCTGATTTTTTCTTCGGCTCTGGCTTCTTTTCGGGTTTCGGCTCCTCTTTCTTTTGAGTCGTCTCCGATTCCTTCGCCTTATCATCTTCATTTTTGCCTTCTTCTTGTTGTTGCTTAGGTTCAGAAGTACTTTTTTCTAATGTGCTTGGCTTTGCAGAGGCCCCATTCGATTCCAATTCTTCTATCCTGTCTTTTAGTGTTCGAATTTCATCAATGTACGATGATGCAGCATGCATGAGTGCTGCGGACATACTGGATTCGATTTGTATTGCAAGTAAATCATCATTAAGGCCTTGCCACTTTTTCCATTGAAACATCGTATTTTCGAGGATGTCTGAACCACATTTTGGGCAAAAACTCTTCTTTGGTGGTTTCATGATTGGAATGTCTTTCATTGAATCTTTCATTTGGTCGATAGCTTTTAATTGCGAAACTTCGAGTAATTTGTGCAACGCCTTCAATCCTATGTCCATCGATTTGTTGAATAAATCTTGATGGGAATCAAATTTTCCCGATGTCACGGTGTTGCTAAATGATTCATTTTCAAAAGCTGAAAGAATGATTTCTCTTGGTGTATCTGATGAGCCCCAAGATATTGATGATAATGCCGTTGGTACTTCCATCTGTTCTGCAACTGAGAAGGCCTCATCGAGTGCAGCGCCACCCTCATCTTCAGCTGGTGCTGCAATTCCTAATTCGATCGGGTTCGCTCCGTTTTCAATCTGGCCAATCATATCAAATTTTTCAGCCATTGAGAGGTCGTCCCTCATTCGAATTGCTTCTTTGAGTTGATTGAGGTCATGACCTGTTGAGGTGATGGGGCCCTGTCGATTCAAATCATGACCGCATGTGAGGCAATAGGTTGCAGTCACCTCTACTTTTGACTCACAGGTTGGACAGTAGACCCCCGCCATGAGTCCCAATAACCTCAACGGTTTTTCAATCATTTCCGAAAAAAAATTCATTCAAGGCTTA
>CAZWXR010000053.1:0-10197 GCA_964637985.1 uncultured Candidatus Poseidoniales archaeon | reverse complement strand
ATGATTTTCTCGATGGACTCAAAGATTAACCAGAGCAACTGAATAGATTTGTCACGAGGAGAAGAAAATACTTTCACCTTTGAGCCACAACAGTACAACACGATAAGAGCGAATGCTCACAGATGAGGAACCAAAATGATTGACCAAGCCATCCTCGCCATCGGCGTTTTCCTCATCGCATTCACATTTGCTCCGGTTGGTATGGGTGGAGGACTTCTCTTCGTCCCATTGCTCCACTATATTGGAGGGTGGGAAATCGATGGAGCGCTTATTGCTGTTTCTTTGACATTGACCTGTGTCGTGAGTTACGGGAGCGGACTAGCGCATCGAAAAGAGGGGCATGTTAGCGATGATGCTGTAAAATCGGGCTTGTTCGGTGCTGTACCTGGTGCATTGCTCGGTGTTGGCATAGTGCTTTTACTGGGAAGTAATTTTGACCTCATTTTCAAAATCTTAAGTGCCTTGATGCTCATTTGGTCATTCCGAAAGACGATGAAGAAATTGAGTTCATCAAAGAAAAAAGAAAATTCAAATGAAGATGCCGATGGTGAATCTCCAGGAATCATCCACATACCACTCCGAATCGGCTCTGGAATTGGTGGGATGCTTTCATCGATTCTCGCCATTGGAGCCGGTGTGATTTATGTTCCAGTATTGCAACAATATGCACAACTACCAACCCGGAAATCAATTGGATCGAGTTTACACCTCATGATGGTCGTGGTTCCTGTTGCTATCATCACGCATTTGTTCTTTATCGATTCAAGCGATTGGAAGACGCTGGAAGATAACATGATTTTCCTAGCAATGCTTCCAGTTCTCACGTATGTTGGTGCAAAATTAGGTGCACTGTTTGGAATGAAATACATCTCATCAGAGAACATCCTTCGAGTCTTTTTGCTTCTTGTTGGTATCGTCCTTGTAAAATATATTCTCGATATTCAATCAAAACTATTCTAGAACAGGGTGTTGATGAAATATTAAGATATTAAGATAACTTAATATGTCGAGTTTTCCTGCTTTGGCTGTGAAGGAACAACTTGCACCACTAGAACCGACCTTAGATGCTGCATTTGTCAAAGATGTTTCAAAGGTCATCAAGACACTAGGCCATCCAGATCGTCTTCGAATCGTCGAACTTTTGAAATTTGAGGAAATGAAGGTCAAAGATATTCAAGAACATCTCAACCTCTCACAAGCTGTAACTTCGCAACATTTGAGACAAATGTACCACTTGGGCATTCTACGTTCAACAAGAGATGGACAAAATGTCATCTATAGCATTGGAAGCCCTCTGGTCACGAAAATGCTTCATTGTCTCGAAGAAACTCAAAACATGCTTCTGGAGGAAAACAGATGACGCTTCAAATGACCTCGAAAATTGAAACAAGTGCTACTTCCAATATCAAAATGGACGTGATGACATGGTAAATTATGGATTTGCAATTGACAACCGAAAGTGCATTGGTTGCCATGCATGTACTGTTGCATGTAAGTCAGAACACGATGTACCCGTTGGTGTTAATCGAACTCACGTGAAATATATTGAAACAGGTCAGTATCCAAACTCGAACAGAGAATTTAGCGTCCATCGTTGTAACCACTGTGAAGACTCACCATGCACAACTATTTGCCCCACAACAGCCCTGTTCACACGTTCTGATGGCATCGTCGATTTCGATGATGACAGGTGCATAGGGTGCAAATCATGCATGCAGGCGTGCCCATACGATGCACTCTACATCAATCCAAATACCGGAACTGCAGCAAAATGCAACTATTGCGCACATCGAATTGAAAATTCATACGAACCCGCTTGTGTCATTGTTTGCCCTGTTGAAGCAATCGTTAGTGGTGATTTGGATGACCCACATTCAAATCTATCACAACTCATTTCCGAGAATGATACAAAAGTCAGGAAACCAGAAGCAGGTACAATACCAAATGTATTCTACCTCGACACTTCAGATGAAATGCTCAACCCTCTTGCAACCGAAAAAACGCCAGCAGACATGTGGAGTTCCCAATCGGCGGGTGTTGGCCATTTTGCCAAGTACGCTCATGAAAGACTTGGTGCTGCAGATGAGCATTCAATGATTGTACAACTTGCCCTTGATATGAAGGCGAAAAAGGCGAATCCAAGAGATCAAGCGATTATCCGGGACGTCGCTGCAAAACTTGCCGACACATCTTCAGAAGCCAAAAGAGCCTATGATGCACCTTCGAAGGGCATTCTGTGGGGTTGGGAAGTAAGTGCTTACATTTGGACAAAGGGTATTGCAGCAGGCACATACATGATTGCCATGATGTTATGGTTGACTGGGCAATTGGATATGACAGACCTTTGGCTCCCAATAACTGGTATCGGCCTTGGTTTTCTTACAATCACCGGTGTATTACTCATCATGGACCTCGACCGCCCAGACCGCTTCCTGTATGTCATGCTTCGACCGAATTGGAATTCGTGGCTCGTCAAAGGTGCATATATCCTGGCCGCGTATGGAGGCATCCTCTTCCTCACCGGAGTCTTAGCTTTCTTTGAACCGACCGATTACGAACGCTACCTTGAGTATCTTGCTTATGCTGGCATTCCAATATCTGCTCTTACAGGTGTTTACACTGCTTGGCTGTTACAACAAGCCAAAGGTCGTTCATGGTCACAAGACAGCCTCTTACCTCTCAAATTTCTCATTGAAACGGCCGTCATCGGAGCGGCCACACTCGCTGTTGTGTATGGTCTCCTGCTTGGCAACGGCGACATGGACAGTATTTTGCAAATTGTATTGGGCGGTATTGCACTCATCATTATTCTCATCCACGGACACCATGTCATCGAAAAACCACAGTTGGAGCCACTTTTGTGAGGGATATATATGGCAAGAACATTTATCGAAAATATTGCTCAAAAATTAAGGATTATTCCGAATATTGACAAGAAGCATCACAAGGGTGCAGAAGGCCCATTGCGAAAGTATCCGACTATGGATGAATGGGATCATCATACCGAACTCGACGCACAAGCATGGCCAAAGCAAGTCGAAAGAAATTATTCCCTCGTTCCAACAACATGCTTCAATTGCGAATCTGCTTGTGGACTTCTTGCGTATGTTGACAAAGAAAATGGCGAAGTTGCTCGGTTTGAAGGTAACCCAGAACACCCCGGAAGTCGTGGACGAAATTGCGCAAAAGGACCTGCGACCATTAACCAAATCAAAGACACAGAACGAATCCTCTACCCACTCAAGCGAGTTGGTAAGCGTGGTGAAGGAGGATGGGAACGCGTCTCCTGGGATGATGTTCTCGACGATATCGCAGGAAAAATAAGAGCGTCCTTACAAACAGGTGCTCGCGACAGAGTTGTCTATCACGTCGGCCGGCCCGGACATGAAGGTTATACGAATCGTGTCCTAAAAGCATGGGGTGTTGACGGCCATAACTCACACACCAATATTTGCAGTGCTGGTGCTCGAACAGGTTATGCACTCTGGCATCATCACGACCGCCCAAGTCCTGACCATACCAATGCAAAGGTCATCCTTCTGTGTTCATCTCATCTTGAAACCGGCCATTATTTCAACCCACACGCTCAACGAATCCTCGAAGGTATGATGGCTGGAGCCAAACTCCTTGTTGTTGACCCTCGTCTCTCAAACACAGCTTCGATGGCGGACCATTGGTTACCCACATGGCCAGGAAGTGAACCAGCATTATTCCTCACATGGGCAAAAATGATTCTCGATGAAGGCCTGTACAACAGAGAATTCATGGAAACTCAAGTGAATTGGGAACAATATCTCAAAGCAGTCCATCCAAACGCTGAGCAAACATTTGACGCATTTATCGAAATTTTGAAGCAAGAATATGCTGAATACACACCAGAATTTGCTGCAAAGGAATGTAGAATTCCTGTCGAACAAGTTATTGAAACCGGAAAAATCGTTGCCAATGCCGGTACACAACTCTCTGCTCACGTGTGGCGTGCTGCTGCCATTGGAAACTTAGGAGGCTGGCAGGTGAGCCGAACCTTGCACTTCCTCAATGTGCTGACAGGCTCTGTTGGTACGAAAGGAGGAACAGCACCTAACTCATGGTCAAAGTTCAAGCCGGACCTTCCTCATGAACCACCCGCACCGGAGGGATGGAATGAACTTCATTTCCCTCCAGAATACACGCTTGCACATTTTGAAATGAGCCACATTTTGCCTCACATGGTCAAAGAAGGTCGAGGTACTATGGATGTCTATTTCACCCGTGTCTTTAATCCTGTTTGGACATATCCTGATGGATTTTCATGGATCGAAATGCTCCAGAATGAAGAAGCGGTTGGATGCCACATCGCTATGACGCCAACATGGAATGAAACAGCATTTTTTGCAGATTATGTCCTTCCAATGGGCCATGCAAGCGAACGCCACGACATCAATTCATATGCAACATCATCTGGAAAGTGGGTTGCTTTCCGCCAACCAGTTCTTCGAGAGTATAAACGTCGACAAGGACACGAAGTAGAACATACTTACGAAGTCAACCCAGGTGAAGTTTGGGAAGAGGATGAGTTTTGGAATGAATTGAGTCATCGAATTGACCCTGATGGAAGTATGGGCATCAAGAAATACTTCATGTCACCGTATAAAGAAGACGAAAAAATGACAATTGATGATTATTATCAATATATCTTTGAAAGAGTTCCTGGACTTTCAGAAACCGCTGCTAAAGAAGACCTTACAGAATTACAATACATGCGTCGACATGGTGCATATCAAATCGAAGAAAGTACGTATAAGAAGTATGAAAAAGAAGGGTGGCCAACCCCATCTGGAAAACAAGAGTTCTACTCGGAGACGATGATTGAATTTGGTTATCCAGAACACGCTATTCCACATTATAGGGTGAAATCACATGTTCATCCTGACAACTTGCAAGGTGAAAACGAATTCTGCCTTTTGCCGAATTTTCGACTTCCAATGCACATTCACTCAAGGTCTGCAAATGCAAAATGGCTTGTTGAAATCGCCAACAGAAACCCGATTTGGATCCACCCCAGCGATGCGAAACGCCTTGGGGTCACTGAAGGAGGACTTCTCAAAATTGAGACAGAAATAGGTTGGTTTGTGGATAAAGTTTGGGTCACTGAAGCGATCAAACCAGGCATTGTAGGTTGCTCACACCACATTGGCCGATGGCGAAGAAAGCAAGATGCTGGCAACAGAATGATGACCAACACTGTCTCCATCGAGGACCGAGGCGATGGAAAGTGGAGAATGCGAACAGTTGAGGGCATCGTACCGTTTGAATCAAACGACCCAGATACGAATCGACTCTTCTGGCGAGATGGTGGAGTGCACCAAAACATCACACATGCAGTACAACCTGACCCAATCAGCGGTGCACACTGTTGGCTACAGAAGGTGAAAATCACTCTTCCGAAAGAAGGTGAAGAATACGGCGATGTTGAAGTTGATACCAATAAATCGTTTGAATACTACAAGAAATGGAATTCATGGGCCAAGGAGAAGGAGCAACATCCACGAGGTGAGCGGAGACCGTTGTGGATGAAACGACCCCTCTCACCAAATAAGAAATACTGGTTCATCGATGAAGAAGAGTAAATTGTTATTGGCTGAATGTGCTTATTGGCCAAGCACACCTTCACTTTATGCTCAAGCTCATGTGTTTAGATGCTTGAGTTCCCAAATGTTTTGCGGATGATGTGAGCCATGAACGTTCCATGTCTGTAATGACTCTATCTTCATACGCCTGGGTCATCTTTGTGATGAAATGATGTCAGACTTTCTGCCAGTCAGAACCAGTCCACCACATTGTCGAATCATCACTCATTTTTCGCCAAGTGTAGCCGCTTTCATCTGTCCATTGCTGAAGAACTGTGGGCTCAGCCACTGGTTCAGGTGAAGCCGCAACAGGCGTCGACATCACCTCTGCAACAGGTGAGGCTTGTTGTAGAACTGGCTCAATAGGCGCATACTCGCTAAAAATTTCATCTGCGAGTTGTGGTTTTCCTTCAATCAAGTCAATTTCCGAGCCCCCTCGACGGCGGACAACAAAGAGTGCAGCAACGACAGCAAGAACGACAACGATGCCGATAATCATGTACATGCGTTGTTGTGCTGCTTCTTCTGCTTCAGCGGCGGCTTTGTCCTCAGCTATCTTCTGAGCAATATCGCCCACCCCATCGCCATCTGAGTCCATTGTTTCAGTTGGGTCATTCGGGAATGCATCAGCATTATCACCAACACCGTCATTATCGGAATCTACGGTTTCTGAGGCATCATTCGGGAATGCGTCGGCATTATCACCAACACCATCGTCATCAGTATCCATAGTTTCGCTAGCATCGAATGGGAAGTCGTCGGCATTATCGCCAACCCCGTCGTCATCGGAGTCCACGGTCTCTGTCGGGTCATTCGGGAATACATCGGCATTGTCGCCAACACCATCATCATCGGAATCGGTTGTTTCATTCGCATCCTTTGGGAAATCATCGTTTTCATCAAGAACCAAATCGTTATCGTCATCAAGGTCTGCGTTGTCACCAATACCATCACCATCTGAGTCGACAGATTCTGAAGGGTCTAAAGGAAAGGCATCTTCGTCATCGAGAACTAAGTCGCCGTCGTCATCTGTATCGGCGTTATCGCCAACACCGTCACCATCGGAATCCATTGTTTCATCCTCATCCATTGGGAAAGCATCGGCGTTGTCGCCAACACCGTCATCATCCGAATCGGTTGTTTCTGTTGAGTCGTTGGGGAACGCATCCGCGTTGTCGCCAACACCATCATCATCGGAATCGGTTGTTTCACTTGGGTCGTTGGGGAAAGCATCGGCATTATCACCAACGGAGTCACTATCTGAGTCAGTTTGTTCAGATGGATCGTTCGGGAACGCATCAGCATTGTCTCCAGTTCCATCGTCATCTGTATCTGCTTGCTCGGAAGCATCATTAGGAAATGCGTCAGCATTGTCTCCAACGCCATCGCTATCTGAATCCAATGTTTCAGTTTGGTCATTTGGGAAGGCGTCGGCATTATCGCCTACACCGTCACTATCTGAGTCTGCGGTCTCTGCAGGGTCATTCGGGAAAGCATCGGCATTATCACCAACACCGTCGTTGTCGGCATCGTATTGCTCATTGGGGTCATTTGGGAAGGCGTCTTCGCCATCGAGAACGCCATCCGAATCAGAATCGATATCGACGATTGTTGCAGTTGTTGAGGATTGTTCCTCCACGCCTAGATTCCCAACCGAATCCCGAGGAGTGACTGAAGCACTCCATACTTCACCAATTGCAGTGTCCGATGACATGATTGTAGTCTTACCATTCATCGACGGAACATGATTACCATCAACAAACCATTTGATTTCAGAATTCGATTCCGGGTCGTTATCTGGGTCTTGATAGGTATATGTGAGTTGCAAATCTTGGTTGTATCCAACATTTCCGTTTGGCTGAATTTGGACATTCGAAACTGAAGGTGGTTGATTTGCTGGCACATCTTCTTGAATATTGGTTGTGAGTGTATTCCAAGCATCACCCGAAGTCATGCCGTTATTGTTGACTGTATTCACAGCGAGTCGGATTGTGACTTGTCCTGTGCCAGCAGATGGAGCCGTCCAGTCAACTGTCCAACTTCGTGCGTTTGAGCCTGAATGTGTGGCACTCCCTTGGGAAATTTGTGCAAAACCACCGGCATTGGATAGTGTTCCTCGCGTCACCTCAAGACTAAAACCACCATTGTTTCCGGAAACGCCACCGTTGACGCCAATGGTGATTGTATATGTCTGCCCAGGCGTATACATCGATGGGAAATTGTGAGTTGGTGTAACACTCGAAGTGCTGCTTGAACCGTGACATGAGCAACCAGTTGCACTGTTCGGTTTTCCGTTTGATGACGCATCGTTCAGCGGAGTAAAGAGCACCATGACCAAAAAAGTTGCCAAGAAGATTGACATTGCAAATTTTCTCATGCGTTGTTGGCAGAGTTTCTATTTTTAGATTGTTGTGGTGCGTAGTTCATACAATTCAAAAGAGGAGTATGATGGTTAACAAAACTTGAAGAATTCAATCCCGACTTAAGAATCATGGATGAACACGAAGGCTCATCCGTTGAAGAGACGACTTTGAACAACATACTCAATAAACTCGATACAACACCTCGTTTAATCTTGCTCGGGTTTCTTTTTACATCGATGCCAATCCTGTTTCGATTGATTTTCACTGGGTCAATTCTTTCCGCAATTTGGCCACATGCCGTCAACACACTCGAGTGGACCATGTGGGCTAGAGGGCATGTGAAGTTTATGCCATTGTTCTTTTTCATCCTTGCTTGTGCAGTGTATGTCCTACGTCAACCGAAAGTTGTCAATGTGCGATGGGTTCAGCGTGCTCTCGACATCTTTGCAGGGTCCTTGTTATGCATGCTGACATTGTACTTTCTGTTGGATGTTTTTTATCTCCGAGGTGCGTTTCTCCTCCTTCCTACAACCTATGCCGCACTTTTTCTCACAGTTCTCACAGGTCGTTTTGGTTCACCACGACTTCGAACTTTAGGTCAATCAAAAATTGCTCCTTCGAGACTATTACACATTATTGCTGTATTTTCGTGTTCATGGCTTCTGCTCCCTGGTTTGCCTGCATCGTTTGGATTCGCACCCTCGCCTCCCGAGGCGCCCGAGATTGGTTACGGTGCTCAACCAGGTCCATTTTCGGTTGACGTCATTCAATTCCCATACGAATTACCTGCCGAGGTGGAAGAAATACGTGGCGAAACAGAGTCAGCCATTGATTTCTCAATCTACCTGTACCTTCCAAATTTGAAAGATGTATATCTTTCAGAGATACCTCTTGCGATTCTGTTGCATGGTTTTCTCTACCCTGACCAAGATGCATACACTGATTGGATTCATCATTTAGCAGCAAAAGGTATCGCCGTGGCTTTCATTCAATACCCTTCGGACATCTGGCCAAAAGGTGTTGACGAATTTTCTCCAACTGAAAAAGCAGGAATGTCTGATTTTATGCAACACACATACCGAAACCTATCGATTCGTGCTGCACTCGACACCCTGGACAGAGAGATTCTTGGCGAAGGCCTGCCGGAAACCGTTCAATCGATACTTGGCAAGGTTTCAATATCAACCGATGAAGTATGGATTGGGGGGCACAGCCTTGGGGCTTCATACTCATTTTTTGTTGTTAATTATGCTATGGAAAAAGGATGGGGGCAGAGTGCACTCATGATCGACCTTGAATCACCTGCTCCAAGACCGAGTCAACCAAACCTACAACCGACATGGTCATCGCTACCTAATAACACCATCATTCATTCAGTCGTTACACAGGATGACATGAGCGTTGGCTCGTGTGCTGGTGCTTTCATGCACGACTACTTCGCTGAAGATGTAGGAAATAACAGCGTGTTCATTGAGGTACCCTCTGATAAATACGGTTTTCCTCGAATGGTCGCTTCACATTATTTACAAACGAACCCCGCACATGACGCTCTTGCTGATTGGGCGTTCTATCGTAGGATTGACGCACAAGCTGATTGGTTGACTGCTGAAACGAGAAATGATACAATCACAATTGACTGGGCACGAAATTACTTGCTCGATGAAGCAATGCTCGCTCCAATGGGCCAGTGGTCAGATGGAACACCAGTCTTGGCATTAAATCTCTTTTTTGGGGAAGATGTTCGCGTTAAAGAGTATCAAGATTGCTGACGGTCGGAAGATGTGAAAATGATGAAGAAGTTATAAATTCGGTGCCATTAGCCCACTACATTCATTAAGCGACTTGCATGGTGGAGTCGCTTAACAGGGAGGATTCTTCGTGAGTCAACATCCACTAAAAGAGCTACGAGAACACATCACGTCAAAGGGTTTGATGAAGAAACCGACCTTAAAATCGTGGACCAAAGTTATTGCATTACTTGGAATCGTTACATCACTTTATTTTGTTCATAGTCAAATCCCGCTGTATTGGGGGCTCCTGCTCATCCCTATTACAGCATTATTCACCACAACGCTATCGATGGCTGGGCATGAAGGTGTCCATGCATCTGCGTGCAACTCAAGAGCAGGGAACATCTCTCTTGCCGCCTTGGTTTTCCCTCTATTTTGTGGACTTTCAATGGAATACTGGCGAGATAAACACAACATCAAGCATCACGCACACCC
>CAZWXR010000052.1:4679-10301 GCA_964637985.1 uncultured Candidatus Poseidoniales archaeon | reverse complement strand
GGCAGGCAATGGTCGACCAACCAGTCGAATCACTTCCCACTTCGATGATGGCTAAATCGTCCCACACATCACCGAGGATAAACCCTTGACCGTCAAAGGATCCAAGGCCACCAAAGCCGAGGTGTTGGAACAATTCAACGCTCATAAACGCACGGTCTGCACCTGTGAGGTCAACATTGTTGAGGGTCATGGCCTCATCCCAGTTCTTGCCATAACCAGACCACTGACCACCGCTTGAGTTGGTTTTGTAAATTCCTGGCCACATGAAGTCTGTTGGATTGAGGTAATTGGCTGAAACATTCTCAGCGTTATTGCCATCGGATGCACCTACGGAATGGTTCGTTTCAACCCTCCACTTGGGTGTGTTGTCGATATAGGATTCAAATGTCCATGAACATCCAGTTCCACAACCAGATTTATCTTCGGGGTCGTCCCAATTGTTTTCATACACTGTTGTGTTGGTCGAGTTTTGTTCGTCAACTTCGTTGAGTGTTACTTCGATTGTTGCTGTTTGACCGTTGAGTGTATCCATGCCTGTGTTGGTTAGGGTAACGTTGATGTCACGAGTTCCTTCACCAACAATTCCAAAGAATCGGTCGACGGGAGATATCCCAATATCTGTTACTGCAAGGTCTTTGTTATCCATTTCGACAACCACAATGGTGTCGTATTGGCCTTGCCATCCGAAGTTGTCTCTCCACCCACCGAATGCGTACTGTGTTTGTCCGACCGCAAGGTCGAGAGCAGAAGATGTGCCTCCTTGGAGTTGGCCAATGGCTATTGATGATGGTCGTCGGCCTGCCGGATACGATAGAGGGCTAACGTGGCCTCCATTTCCATCGCTGAGTGTAACTTGAATCGTTGTTGGGAAGTTGAGGTAGTATGTTGAGGACGAGCCACCTGCTGAGTCAGATGAGTTTTGCTGATAAGCAATTGTTGGATTGACGAAATCAGGCTCGGAGTCGCCGTTCAAGTCTTGAACGCCAATCGACCATGAAATGTATGGTCCGAAGTATGCTTGACTGACTGCTGATGGGAAGTTCCCTTGAGAAGTCGCCACTTTGTAAGATACATTTTCAGCATTCGCATCGTTGATTGCAATGATGTCGATGTAACCGTTCCCGCTCATATCTGCGATAGCAAAGTCCTCGCTACCAAGAGATGCCATGTTAACGACAGAGGTTCCTTGACCACCAGTTGTCGAGAATGTGTACGTGACAGGATAGGATTGGGTAAGACAACTGTATTCGATGATACTGATGTTGTCGTTGTTCCCAGGGTTTGTAACTTGGCCTGTTGCATAGTCGAGTCCCTCACTTCGAAGCAAAAATATGTCATCATCTGTGCAAGAGCCCGAAAGACCGGTTTGAGTTTCACCCCAATCCCCTACTTCGATTGAACGATAGGTGTTTTGTGACGATGCTCCGAGAGCCATGGTCAGTGGTTGTGTGTTGCTCGTGATCGGCCCTCTGTAGGTCACAACACGTTGGTTACTGATGTCACTGAGAAGGTCAAGGACATAGATGTCATCATCACCGTCTTGGTTTGCGTCACCAACAGCAATATCCCAAACCCAGAAATGTGTGAAACGTGCTCCGATTGTCCAATCCCTGTTGTTGCACCCATCGTTTTCGATGATTGTGATGTTCCCTGGCTCACCTGCGGGAAGACCTTGGTCATCGGTCTTGAATGGATTGTTTTTCTGGTAAATGACGATGTCTGGGGCACTATCGCCAGTAAATTCACCAACTTCGACCATTTCGACATTGGCAAATTCATCCCAATCCGCATTTCGGCTTTGGTTACCAGCAACCCAAATGTCTTGACGTTCGCTGAAATCACCGTTTCCGTCGTTCCAAAGGATGCTGAACGTGTGTGTACCGTCCGTCGCAACAGCCATGTCATTGAAACCGTCGCAATCGAAATCACCAATAGCGATTTCAGCAGGATCTCTGTTCGTGGTGTAATTTCTTGCTTGAGAAGCACTCGTTGTACCTGCAATAGCAAGCGTTGTGGAAAAGACCATTATCAACACGAGGGTTATGCTTCGTAGTTTTTCATTTGTCTGGTGATTTTTTAGAGCCATAATCATCACTAACCCTCGCGAGAACCTGTTCGACTATAATGCCTTTGCATTTAGGTTTAGCAAAAATGTTCCCAATTGCGTGCACTGGTTAGAAAATCGTATGGAAATATTGCGTTAAATTCTTCCACCAAGCCATTTAGGTGACGGCCCCCAACCAATCGCATCACCGCCATGGATTTTCACCAATTTACCGGCGCTAAAAAGAGATTCCAGAAAAACCTCCAATTCTACACCTTCCCTTCCGCCGAGATGTGTACTAGCAATTTCTTCAATATCTTCAGTTCGCAGTCCACTTGCACCAAATTCACGAACAACAATGCCCATCAATGCTCGAAGCCAAGCTTCAGCCTCGGGGTCCACACTCATCATGCCGTGGAGCGGTTCTGGCTTTTCGATGTCTTCCAACGCCTCCATAATGGCGATGGGGTCGGGGCGTTCGTAAGCACCTAATTCAAGCCGAGAGATTGCATGGTCAAGGTCGAGCTCACCAATGGGGCGACGGACAACGGGTATGCGACTTGGATCAGGTTCCGGACCCATGTCAGCAGGCGGGTTATCCGGAGAAAATTCCTGTTCTCCATCATCACTTATTTCGCCCTGTGTGTGTTTTCTTGAAGTGACGGATGAGATATTAGTGGCACTTGGTGCAACGGCAACTGGAGTGTACCAACCAACACCTGTAAGTCCGAGTTCCTCGACTTTCTCTTCAACCCATGAAGCCTCGCCTTCGATGAGAATTTCGATTTCATCGTCATCAGAGTGGAATCTATAACGGACAATTCCACGTAATCGTGCCATTTCAATCACCGGAATTAATCATGAAGCAAGTTGTCGCAACACGGTATGCAAAATACCACCGTTTCGATAATAATCTACCTCAACAGGTGTATCAAGTCGGATGGTCGCTTTGAATTCTTTGATGGTTCCGTCACTTTTTGTGGCTTGCACATTGACGACTTGAAGTGGCTCAACACCATCTGTGACGGGTATCGAATAACTTTCAAATCCGTCCAATCCAAGGCTTTCGTGCGAATCACCATCCATAAAGGTCAACGGAAGAACACCCATGCCAACCAAATTTGAGCGATGAATGCGCTCGAACGATTGAGCAATCACTGCTTTGACACCGAGTAGATATGTTCCTTTTGCAGCCCAATCTCTTGAAGAACCTGTCCCGTATTGCTCACCCGCTAAGACAATCTTTGGCGAAGATATTTGTGCAGCATCGTAGACGGTATCGACTTCTCCAGATTCGTGATTGTATGCAAATCCACCTTCGGTTCCTGGTGCCATCTGATTTCGAATTCGAACGTTAGCAAATGTACCCCGCATCATAATTTCATGATTTCCACGACGGCTTCCAAATGAATTGAAATCGCCTTTTTCGACACCTCGCTCTCGAAGCCACTTACCCGCAGGGCCTTCTTCAGGGAAAGACCCTGCTGGAGAAATGTGGTCGGTGGTGATGGAATCGCCAAGTTTGAGCAAAACCTTTGCATCCACGATGGGTGAAATTGGGTCTGGTTGTGTCGACAAGCCGGTGAAGAATGTCGGGAGGCGGATATAGGTCGAAGCATCCTCCCAAGGGTACAATGGGCTCGATGTAGCTGGAATGGCATCCCAACGAGGTTCGTTCATCACATCGGCATACCTTTGTTGGAACATGTCGGGTGTGATGGATGCGAGTGCTGTTTCAATCTCGTCATTGGAAGGCCAGAGGTCCGAAAGCATCACAGGATTGCCGTTTGCATCATGGCCGATAGCTTCCGTCTCGAGGTTGATGTCGAGCGTACCAGCGAGAGCGTAGGCGATTACGAGCGGAGGGCTTGCAAGGTACGATGCCTTGACTTTACCGTGAACACGACCTTCGAAATTTCGATTCCCTGAAAGGACTGAGCCGACAATGAGTCCAGCCTCGTCAATGGCTGCCTCAATTTCTTGAGGGAGAGGGCCAGAGTTTCCTATGCATGTTGTGCAACCATAACCAACAGTGTTGAATCCAAGGGCACTCAAGTCCTCATCAAGGCCTGTTGCTTTGTAATACTCTGTAACCACTCGGGAACCGGGAGCGAGAGAAGTCTTGACCCAAGGTTTGACATCCAAACCTCGCTGTCTTGCCTTTCGAGCCAAAAGACCTGCAGCGAGCATGACACTTGGGTTTGAAGTATTGGTGCATGAAGTGATGGCAGCAATGACGACATCGCCATGATTCAAATCATACATTTTACCACCATTAGGCACAATTGCACTCTTTGAAAGGTCATCCTGTGACAGGCCGTGCCCGTGAAGGCCGAGCGTGTGTGTGAGGGATGCGTTGAAGTGTTCTTTCATGGCACTCAAATCTACTCTGTCTTGAGGTCGCTTTGGCCCTGCAAGGGCGGGTTGAATCGTGTTCAAATCAAGTTCCAAAAGGTTCGTGTACGACTTTTCTGGAGCCTCTACATCATACCAAAGGCCTTGTGCCTTTGCGTACGCTTCAACACCTTGGACCGACGGGGCATCCCGACCTGTAAGTTTGAGATATTCGAGTGTACGCTCATCGACGGGGAAGAAGCCACATGTTGCACCGTATTCTGGTGCCATATTTGCAATAGTCGCTCTATCTGCTAAACTGAGATGTTTGATGCCTTCGCCAAAGAATTCCACAAATTTCCCGACCACGCCTAATTCTCGAAGCATTTCGACAATCCGAAGCGTCATGTCAGTGGCGGTCACACCTTGACCCAATTTTCCAACGAGTCGGACACCGACGACATCTGGAGAGAGCATATAGATTGGTTGACCCAACATGACCGCCTCAGCTTCAATGCCTCCAACACCCCAACCCAGTACGCCGAGGCCATTGACCATCGTCGTGTGAGAATCAGTTCCAACCAACGTATCAGCAAGCCATATCCCTGATTCTTGTCGTGCCACACTCGCCAAGTATTCAAGATTGATTTGATGGACAATTCCACGGGCTGGCGGAACCGCTTGGAAATTTGAGAGAGATTGTTGACCCCACTTTAGAAAGGTGTATCGTTCCATATTTCTGTGGTATTCAATGTCCAAATTCATAGCGAGAGCATCGTCGTTAGCCCCTGATATATCGACTTGTACGGAATGGTCGATGACCAAATCAACTGGAACTTGAGGATTGACTTTCGAAGGATCGCCACCGAGTTCAACCATTGCATCTCGGAGTGCGGCTAAATCGACAACCGCCGGCACGCCTGTGAAATCTTGAAGGATAACTCTCGAAGGACGAAATGGAATTTCAACCCGCTCACCATTTGCTTGCCAGCCTGCAATGGTGCGAATATCTTCTTCTTTGATGAGGAATCCATCGCAATTTCTCATCGCTCCTTCGAGTAAAATTCGAACGGAATATGGAAGGTGCTTTGTGTCTACACCGGCCTCATCAAGTTTGCTCAGAGCAAAATAATCGCCGCCAACATCAAGTGTTTGACGAGCACCAAATGGGTCAAGGGGTTCCATATCAAACGCCAATCAAATCGAGTCTATGAAGGCAACGGAGTGCGTTCTTCCGTCGCAGG
>CAZWXR010000052.1:0-4579 GCA_964637985.1 uncultured Candidatus Poseidoniales archaeon | reverse complement strand
TGAATCATGAAATCGTCGATAACTCTGTGGAAAATTGTGTTATCATACTCACCTTGTGCGACTATTTCTTTGAAATTTTCAACGTGTACAGGTGCTTTGTCAGGATACAGTTCAAGAACGATTGTTCCCGATTTTTCAACGCCGTTTTCACTCCAGGTCATTTGAAGTTCGACGATGTCAGTGGTTTCAGTACCCATATTGTTTGCAACGAATATTGTTGCAAGGAGGGTGACAAAACCGAGAACAATGACGACCATGCCTGCAAATGTAGGCGCACCATTTGAGAGCAATTTGGGAATTGCAGACTCACTGATGCGTTTGTTTTGCATCTCGTTTTTCAGGTCGTTATAGATTGAATTTGATTTTTTGTCTCTTGGATTCATTTTCACAGAATCACGAAGGAGGCCTGCAGCACTTCGGTACTCTCTGACTGAGCCAGAGGATTTTGCTTTAAGCCAAGTTGCGTGGCCCGCAAGGTGGAGGGTCTTTGCTTCGATTCCCTTTGCATCCGCCTCTCTGAGTATTGAGAGTGCTTGGTCAGGTTTATTCTTCGCGATTGCTTTCTCCGCTTTTTCCCATGCAGTTCCAAGGCTGTTGTCTTCTGCTGTTTTAGATTCCGAGGCTGAATTTCCACCGGCCATGCTTCGGCGAAGCGGTCACCAATTTTGTTTTTCCCTATATCAGCATGTAAATCTGACAAAGGGGAAACAACACCTTCAAAGACTTACTGCCATCGGTAAGAGTAAGCAGAACCACTGTGAAGCGACGGCAGGAATGGCTTATGGCATCAATTATCAATGACTTTACCCTTAACATCGCCACGGCAAATGGAACTGGTTCTCAATCAGCAAATCTTATTCTTCTTCAATCAATGTTTGACATGGGCATTGAAGTGAGTGGAAAAAATCTGTTCCCGTCCAACATTTCTGGCTTACCAACCTGGTACATCATCCGAGTTTCAGACCAAGGCTATCAGGCTCCCGGAAATCGCGTTGACATCCAAGTCTTGGTCAACCCAGCAACTTGGGAAGAAGACCTTGCAGCACTTCTCCCAGGAACTGTCGTGGTTTGGAATTCCGATGGCAAACTTCCAATGGACCGTGAAGATGTCATCTCATACCCAATACCGATGAATTCACTTGCAAGGAAACTCAATCCCAAACTTGCAAAACTTGTATCCAACATCATCTATGTTGGAGCCCTTGCTGAAATTATCGGAATCGACCAAGCCGCCTTAGAGTCCGCTGTCATGAAGCAATTCAAAGGAAAGGCAAGCGCCATCGAACTCAACACAACCGCACTTTCTCTCGGAAGGGATTATTTTAAAGAAAATCTGACCAAAGAAGATGAATATATTCTCGAACCAAGGGACCGCAAAGAAGAACGATTTTTCATCGAAGGCAATGAAGCAACTGCTCTTGGGTGTCTCTTTGGAGGCGTGCAAATGCTTTCCTGGTACCCAATCACCCCATCGTCTTCACTCGCAGAATCGATTATCGGATACATTCCAAAATTAAGACTCAACGACGAAGGAGAACCTACAGTCGCTGTGATTCAATCCGAAGATGAACTCGCAGCAGCAGGCATGGTCATCGGTGCTGGTTGGGCTGGTGCACGTGGAATGACGGCGACATCCGGACCCGGCATTTCTCTCATGCAGGAATTCATCGGCCTCGCATATTTTGCTGAAGTACCGTCTGTATTTTGGGATGTCAACAGAGTCGGGCCATCAACAGGTTTGCCAACTCGAACTCAGCAATCTGATATTCAAATTCTTTACGAGGGGAGTCACGGAGACACGCAACATATTGTCATGATACCGGGGAATGTGGAAGAGTGTTTTGAATTCGGATGGAAAGCATTTGATGTGGCTGAGCGATATCAAACACCTGTGTTTGGCTTATCTGACCTTGATTTAGGCATGAATCGTTGGTCATGTGCTGGATTTGAATATCCAGACAAACCAATGGATCGTGGGAAAGTCGTACGAGACAAAGATGTATTCGAGGCGTTTGAAAACTTTGGACGGTACAGAGATGTTGATGGAGATGGCATCCCCTACAGGACACTCCCTGGTTCAGGCATGGACCCGATTCTTTACCGAGGAACAGGCCACAACGAAGACGGTAAGTATTCCGAAAAACCTGAGGATTACCTCTACCTCATGAATCGATTGCGCCAAAAAATCACCAACGCTCGAGATGACCTGCCAGAACCTATCCTTCGCGAAGAAACTGAATGCGAAGTTGGCATCATCTATCTCGGAAGCATGGAAAATTCCATTCAAGAAATCGATGATATCTTGGAAGCAACGGGCATGAAAGTAAGCCAGTGTAGAGTGCGTGCTCTGCCCCTTCATAGCGAAATCGAGGCGTTCATCGAACGTCACGAAATGGTCGTCGTTCTCGAAATCAATCGCGATGGACAACTCTACACAATCATTCGAAAAGAAATCCCAAATCATCTCGTTCCGAAAGTTCACTCTGTGGCATATTCGGATGGAATGCCGCCAAGAGCACAAATATATGCAGATAAAATACTGGAGAAAATTGAAGAGGTGCGACTATGACCGAAAAAGTTGTCAAATTAAATGTCATTAACGAACCAAAAGATAGCTACACTGGAGGGCCATCATCGCTCTGTCCGGGTTGCGGTCACGACCAAATATCAACGGTAATCATCAATGCTGCATGGGAGAATGGGATTGAACCACATCGAATCGCAAAAATGTCGGGAATAGGATGTTCGTCAAAGACGCCTGCATATTACCTCGGGCAATCGCATGGATTCAACACTGTGCACGGAAGAATGCCATCTGTGACCACTGGTGCAAACGCAGTACATCCTGATTTACTCTATCTCGGTGTCTCTGGTGACGGCGACTCCGCATCAATTGGTATCGGGCAACTCATTCACGCTATTCGTAGAAATCTTGACATGGTCTACATTGTTGAAAACAACGGTGTGTACGGACTCACAAAAGGTCAATATTCTGCAACCGCTGATATTGGGTCGAAGAAAAAGAAAGGAAAAATCAACAAAACTCAACCAATTGACCTTGCCGCACTCGCAATAAATCTTGGCTGCACCTTTGTTGCTCGCTCATTTTCAGGTTCGAAGAAACAACTTACATCGATTCTCAAAGCCGCAATGTCACACAAAGGATTTGCACTTATCGATGTGATTTCCCCTTGTGTGACCTTCAACAACAACGATGAATCAATGCGGTCATATGGCTATGTCAAGGAAAACGAAATCACTCTGCACATGGCAGATTACATCCCACATTTCAATCCAATGCCTGAAGTTGAAGTTCCTGAAGGTCATTTTCGAGACATCACACTCCATGATGGCTCTGTGATTCGATTGGAGACCATCTCAGAAGAACACGACCCAGGCGATGCTGTCGCAGCATTAGCAGCATTGCACAATGCCGAGCAAGATAAGAAACACGTCACCGGTTTACTTTACTTCAATCCTAATAAAGAATCTTTTACTGAAGACCTCAATTTGCCTTCAAAGGCACTCATTGACCATACCGATGAAGAATTGCGGCCCACTCGAGAGCAACTCGACATGGTGAACCAGGCACTGATGGGATGATGAGGCAATCTCGAAAAAAGAACATCTGATCAATATGGTAAGCATAGCAGGCACAACGATTCAAAGCGATGTGCTGAGTGCCACTATTGGCCTTTTCGTTCTCGTTCTATTCACCCTTCGTTACATCAGCAAACGGCGTAGAATACAAGCGATGATGGCGAGGGCTGAGGCCGAAAAATATGGTTTAAATTCTAAAATTGAAATGGTTGACGGGCAAGTTCGACTTGTCACGTTTTCAAGACAGGTCGAGACACTTAACGGAAAGGAATACGACGCTTGGAAAGTACGCGACAATGCACGTGAGAAAAATTACGACCAGTTTGAATTATCAAAAGAATGGCCTCAGATTGAAGCGGCGACAACAGATGAAGAATTCACCGAAAAGAGGGAAGACCAACGTAAAACTTGGAACGCAACCCTTGGTAACAACATGAAGAAGCATCTCAAATTTGCTCAAAAAGAAGTTTTCGGCTCCGGAGTGACACGGTTAGATATTTCAGATGAAGAGAAACTTGACCTTGCCAACCGCTCAAAAAGGGAAGGCCTTGTCTCAGGACCCGTCCAAATTACACTTACTTGGGATGATTACAACGACCTCGACCTCTACATATACACGCCTTCGAAAGAAGAAATTTCATTCCGCAAACGACGTAGCCAATGCGGTGGTCGCCTTGACAACGATATGAACAAGAAACCTCTTTCGAATACGCCAATTGAAAATGTCCTTTGGGCGAAATCACCCCCTGAGGGCACCTACAAGGTGTTTGTTCATTTCCATCGGCACCATGACAGGAACGACACGCAATCAACGACAACATACAACTTACGAGTACGGGTCTGGGGTGAAGAAAAACACTATTCTGGAATGATCACATTTGGTTCCGCTTTGGAGCACGTTGTTTCATTTTCGGTGGAGGACGAAAGCAAAGAGTAGTCCCTCCCGGATTCGAACCGAGGTCACGGGAACCAGAATCCC
>CAZWXR010000051.1:0-10458 GCA_964637985.1 uncultured Candidatus Poseidoniales archaeon | reverse complement strand
GATTTTGTTTTTTGACCAGCGATATATTGCCATACCGATAATCATCGAGATGGTGAAAATCAATGTCGTTCCCATTGCTGGAATTGTGGCTGTCAAAGCAGGCCCCGGACAATACCCTCCTAGGCCCCATCCAACACCAAAAATTGCTGCTCCAACAACAAGTGGCCTGTCAATTTCAACTTTGCTTTCTTTTGCAGTCTCAAATTTTTCTGGAATTTTCTCTTTTAGTAATTGACGTGCCACCATATGACTTCCTGTTGCACCGGCTAAAACAAATGCTAGGGTTGGGTCCCATCCATTGAGAAGGTCAAGAAAACCGATAACTTTCGTTGGGTCGGTCATTCCTGAGATGACAAGTCCTGCTCCAAAGAGGATGCCTCCGATAAGTGCTGGAAGAATTGAGTTAGAATTGCTCACTTAGACCCCTCCCAAAATTTGACCTGCAATTGTTGCACTTAGGATGCCTGTCACCAAAAAAACAGCCACTGCAATGAAGGAACGCTTTGATAGCATCGCCATGCCACAAACACCGTGACCGCTTGTACAGCCATTGCTCATTCGTGTTCCAACACCAACAAGCAAACCTGCGACAACGACCAACCACACTGGTCGATTAACGGCCACAAAGGCTTCAGGCATAACTGGTGCAAGAGCCAATCCTGTCACAATCATGCCAATCAAAAACACGAGTCTCCAATTTGTATCAGCGTCCTTGGGCGGAAGGATTCCTTCAAGAATTCCACTAATACCCGCAACTCTTCCGTTGAAGGCGAGCAGGATTGTTGCAGAGATTCCTATGAGGACACCTCCACCCGTTGCGATGAGTGCTTCTTCTAATGTCAGCATGATGGTGTGTCGGCGCCGGTGTACTTGTTCTTTCCTCTCATATGTCTGCGATTTCGTATCAATTTTGCTTTCTTTGAAGCATCGATGGAGGACGAAAAAAAGAATTTAGTTTTCGAACTTTTTGTGAGAGCCGTCGCAACGAGGCATGCGTTTCGAGTATCCACAAACACAGTCATGTAGGCCTTTTCCATCAAGAATCCGCGACGTGTTCTTGACGATTCTTCTGTGTGCGGTGTCGTCGTTCTTGGTTGAATTGAAATGAATGAGATAGCCTCGTTGACGTCCTTTGGTGAGATTCTCAAACGCTTCTCTGAATATCAAATCGGATTCGAAAATTCGGATGAGGGCGTCTGGGTATGGTACGTCATCAGCGTCGCTTTTTGGAATTTGTTTGCCTGAACGCTCAATTTCAATCGCTTGTTGAATAAAGTCAATGATTGTGTCAATCTGTTGGTCAACCTCGTCAGGTTCATTGAATTTCAAATAGCGGCTTTGGCGAGAATTTTCGCCTGGTGCATGGAGGAAATTGTTAGGGTCATCAATGAGCACGCCTTTGAAAAATCCAAGCCCTGAATGTTCTTTAAAATCGTGAAGTATGGCTATATTTTTCCCATCCGATGTATAACATGGTGCATTCCATTTTTTTTCCTCGACAAGATTGCTCAAAAGGAGGATGCTGCGTAATTTGGCCATAATTGCGGGCCTGCGGGTTTGCGTTTCAAAATACAGATCAAAGTCGTCCGATGTCATCATCTCCCCCCGAGGATTTTCTGCGTTCAAAAAAATGGAGACCTAAATTCGTGAACATCTTCAGCAATACGGAGGAGTTGGTTGTACTTTGCTACCCTGTCTGAGCGGGCTGGAGCGCCGGTTTTGATCTGTCCTGCCCGAGTACCTACGGCGAGGTCTGCGATGGTAACATCTTCAGTCTCACCACTCCGGTGCGAAATAACATTTCGAAAACCATGTGAGGTTGCTAAATCCATTGCTTCGAGGGTTTCAGTCACCGTGCCGACTTGGTTGACTTTTACCAGCATAGCATTCGCAGCTTGAATCTCAATGCCTTGTGCCAAGCGTTCGGACTGTGTAACGAACAAATCATCCCCGACCGTTTGGACGCGATGTCCGTATGTGCGAGTAAATGCCGCCCATCCTTGCCAGTCATCTTCACTAAACCCGTCTTCAATCGAAAGAATAGGGTACTCATCCAACCAACCACCATAGATTTCAGACATTTGTTCACTCGACACAGATGCTCCATCAAATTGGTATGCTCCATCGCTGTGAAATTCTGTCGCAGCGACATCAAGGGCAATACCAATTTCATCTGTTGAATAGCCAGCTGCTTCGATTGCTCGCACCATATATTTCAGACCGTCTTCATTTGCACCGAGGTTTGGCGCAAAGCCGCCCTCATCGCCGATACCGCCCAATATACCGTCCTTTTTTAGCTCGGCTTTTAGGGCTTGATAGGTTTCAACACCGGCTCGCAGGGCTTCTGGAAAGTTGTCAAAACCATGTGGCATGACCATGAATTCTTGTACATCGACATTTGAATGTGCGTGGGCCCCTCCATTGAGAATGTTGAGCATCGGAACTGGCATGAGTCCGCCGGAGACACCGCCGACATACTTCCATAATGGCAGTTGATGTGATGCTGCACCTGCGTGAAGGCAAGCAAGTGATGCTCCTAAAATCGCATTTGCACCTAATTCGGATTTATTGGGGGTTCCATCAAGCTCAATCATGACCTCGTCGATTAATCGTTGTTCGTCGACTGGCAAACCAACAAGGTGCTCTTCAATTTGCTCATTGATGTTTGCAACGGCATTATCCACACCCTTTCCTCCGTACTCGTTTGGCACGCCGTCTCGTAATTCAAGTGACTCGTAAGCCCCAGTGGAAGCCCCAGAAGGCACCATTGCACGTCCTAGGAGCGTTCCATCGACATAACAATCCACTTCGATGGTTGGAAATCCTCGGCTGTCAAGAACCATGCGTCCATGAAGACCTGATATTGTGCCAGACATATTCTCGCCTTGTTTATGCCTAAAGCGCATAAGATTTCAAACAAACCCTCGTTATCTTCTCGGTTTTGTTCATTCATTCGTTATGAATTCAGCCAATGAAGCCACCCTGCAGCTTTGGATTGAAGGTCAGGGATGTCTGTGTGATTTGAAGTTTGGATTGTCCAATGGAGTTGTTCCTCGAGGGGTGAAATTGAAAATAATTCAATTTGAAACAGATTTGAAGAATTCTCGTCTAGAATTCCACGACTATCTTCGACGAAACAATGGACCAGTTGTTTTGGAAAATGGCGGATTACTGCTTGTTTTGGGCAACAAAAGAGCAAGGAATTCTTGAGAAAAACAATGCTCTCCCCCGATGGTTTGGTTTCAAACCTTTGAATGTGGGATTGACTGAGCAATGTTGAAACATCGATTTGATACCATTCATTTTGACGATTGGATAGATGAAGAGATGAGATCGTGTCAAGAAAATTCTGTAAGTGCTCTTCGGCATTCAATTGAATCTTTGACATCGTTAACATCTAAAAATAGGGTATTTTTTAACCCCCCGAAAAGATAGTTTCAAGGTTTTTTACGGTATTTCGTACATAATGTGCATGATTTTACACATTTATTTACTCATAACAGTTATTTGTTACAAGAAATCGGGGATTTAATATAGGAATGGTTACCATCCCATCGCATGCCAAGAATTACGGGAGTAGACAGGGCGATTCTCGCTGAGTTAAGGAAAAATGGACGGATATCGTACGTCGATTTAGCAAAAAAAGTCGATGTTAGTGAACGAACTGTGCGGACTCACGTTCGAGCGATGGAAGAGGACGGGACGATTCGGCGTTACACAATTCGAGAAGGAGGCATTGGCTTAACCGCTCTCGTTCGAATTAAGGCTGCACCTGGAGCCGAAATAGGCTCGTTTGGCTCAGAAATTTCTGATTGGGACGGCATAGAAATTGTTTACGAAGTTTCCGGCGATGCTGATCTTATCGCTCTTGTTCACGTCGATGATACAATGGCACTCCGTGCATTGCTCGATAAAATGTGGCTCACTGCTGAAACAGATATTGTGAGTACAACAACAGAACTCGTTCTTGAACAGTATTGATTCACCATTTTGAGTCAAATATTCCAGAGTCATCGCGAAAGGACTTGAATTCCAAATGGTTTCCACAAGGGTCAACAACAAACATCGTTGCTTGTTCACCAGGTTGCCCTTCGTATCGCATGTACGGAGGGATGTGAAATTCGATGTCGTTGCCCTCTAACTTTGCTTTGAGTTGATGCCAATCATTCCAACGAAGGACGAGGCCAAAGTGCATTGCAGGCACTGGTTTACCATCGACGTCGTTGGTTGAATAGTTGGGCATTTTCTCCACTCGATGAGCAACGATTTGATGGCCGAAGAAATTGAATACACACGAATCTTCTTTTTGCCGACCAGGAATACAACCAAAATTTTCACAATAAAATTCGATGGTTTTCTCCAAATCATCTACGGGAAATGCGAGATGGAACGGTCGTAATTTTTTAGGTGGGGAATAATCGATACCGCATGAACGACAGACCATCTGTTCGTCCCAGTCACATTGACGGCGGCAAGATGACAATTCGATTCCTCAAACCTTCCATTTGACGGAACAACCGATCGATTCAGTGTATTGCACTTCTGGAGTTTGACCCAATAACATGGCGTTCACAGCATCCATTAATTCAGAGGTGGTTGTTTCATTCGGATTTTTTGGATTGTCGTCCATTCTTCCTCGATAGACGAGTTCATCATTTGCATTAAAGAGGAAAAATTCTGGAGTCCTCTTGGCATCGTACGCGTGGGCAATCTCTTGGGTTTCATCGTGCAAATATGGATATGGCATACCTTTCTTCGCTCTTGCAACCATGTGTTCAAAGGAATCGTTTTCGTAGACAACTGGGTCATTTGAATTGATGCCAACAAAACCAATGTGTTGTTCATGACAGAAGTCTGCCATTGCATTCATACGACTCACACTAGCAACAACATAAGGGCAATGGTTGCATTCAAACACAATTATTGTGCCATTCTGTTTTTTTGCTGTTTGAAAGCTCATTACAGATGCTCCTTTGTCAGTATTGGCGTTGGGCAATTCAAATTCTGGGGCATTTTGACCAATTTCTAGAGGCATGATTTAACCAAAGCGATTGAATTCAAAATTGCTTGTATTCGATACTATGGCTATCAAACTACAATTTTTGCTTCACATTCAGCAAGTCTCGTTTTCGCTACGAGGTGGTCGGCATCAAGCAGAAGGACATTCTTCCAACCTACGGCTGCTTCATCAAATTGTCCTTGTTCATGGTACAATGCTGCGATGTGGAGATGAGCGTCAAGATGCCCTGGTTTCGTTTTAACAGCCGCTTCAAAGTCAGAGAGGGCATTATCGGTCTTGCCCCACTCAAGATAGAGTAAGCCTCGTTGATGCCAAGCTTCTGCGAGATTCGTATCAATTCGCAAGGCTTCGTTGAGTGGCGATTCAGCCCGCTCAGGCCGTTGTAATGCCATGTATGTTGCTGCGAGTTTCGTGAGTGCAACCGCGTGTTGTGGTGAAACTTCGAGGACCATCTTGAAATCATTTAGTGCGAGTTTCCATTCAGCGAGGAGCATATGTGCCTCTCCTTTTCTCAATCGAGCTAAAGTGAAATTTGGTGCGAGAGAAAGTAATCGCACACAATCATCGACTGCTGCTTGTCCCTCGCCAAGTGCAATGAAAACCAATGCCCGATTTAGTCGGGCACGGATATGTGATGGATCGTCGTCCAATGTTTGGGAGTAGAAGGTTTGAGCCAACTCAAGTTGACCCATTCGCCCTGCGATGTTTCCTCGAACATAGGAAATCATTGGTGTTTGACCTTGAACATCTGCTGCATCAATGAACTGGCTTGCACGTGCAATATCACCGTTATCAAGTGAAAGCAATGCGGATTCGCATGCAACGTTTTGGTCGTTTTCAGGTAGTAAGCGCCTTGCACGGTCAAGGGACTCCGCTGCTATCTCAAGGTCTCCAAGAAGGCGTTGTGTTCGTCCTAGTCCAAGCCAAGCGACGCCGAGTTCTCGATGAATGTTCAGCGCATCTTGGAATGAAGTTTGAGCGTCTTGAAGAAGGCGTTTGTCTGTTGTGCCGGTACCATCTCGTAATCTGTCTGCTTTTGCGAGATGAAGGCGTCCCTCAACTGTATGAAGGAGTGGGTGGTCAATGTTTGAAGGGGTGTCATCGACCAATTGCTGAGCATCTTCGATTCGATGATTCTTGAGGAAGCGGTCAGCAATTCTCGCACGCAATTCTCCATTTTGAGGCGTTTTTGCTAAGTTTTTCATCAAATTTTCCTCTGCCGCCACCAAATCTCCTTGAACTTCCAACAATTCTGATTTTAGGAATATCGCATCAACTCCGCCCGCATCGAGTGCAACAGCATGTGTTGCGGCTTTGAGCGCTTCTTGGTGACGGTTCGTGTCCACAGATAACATTTCAGCGAGCAATGCCCATGCTTCTCCGTGTTGTCGGTTGAGTTTCAAGCATTCCTGGATGGCTTCGATAGCAGCCAGTGCCTCTCCCTCTTCCTTGAGAAGTGACCCATATTGCAGCCAATCGTCAGCTCGATTAGGGTCCTCCTCCAGAGCCTTTTCGATGGCTTCCAAAGCCTCAGAGCGAGCGCCTGCTCTTGCACGCAGTCCTGATAGCAAAGATTTGTCTGCAGGGGTGTCGACACCCAGTGCCTCAAGACGTCGTACTGTTCGTTCAGCATCATTGTCCCCCATGGCAACCAAAAGATGGGCGTGTGCTCGGAGCATTTCGGGATTGTCTGGATTAACTTTCATCAAAGATTCGAGCCAATGACGTTGAAGGTCTTGGTCCCCTCTTAGACATGAAATGTCGTACAGGTGGCCTAGAATTCCCTCGTGTCCGGGACTCAAGCGGTAGGCAAGTCCAAGTGCCTGTTCTGCCCAGTCATACCTCTTGACAACCAATGCTGCAACACCAAGTTTGTGTGCTAGATGCCCATCGAGTTGCAAACTCTCAGCAGAAATGGCATGGTGATCAAACAATTCGAGAAGACGGAGAACAAATGATTGCAATAATTCATTCAAATTGCTATCATCGGCGTCAATGGAGCAAGGAGCAAGCGTTGAGGATAACACTGTTAAGCATTCATCGAAAGATGGAGAGATGTTTGCGTTATGCTCATAGTGAAGCAGAAATGCATGCGTTTTCATTGATGCATCCACTTCTGGATGAATTTCAAGATATGTAGCGATAACTGAGGTGACTTCTTCGAGGTGCGACTTTGTGTTATCGGTTAAGGTATTCAAATGCTGAAAATGAGACATTTGAGATTCTTTGAGAACAATGTTTTGCTCAACCAAATGCTCAATGGAATTTTGCATTTTTTTCATCCAAAGCCCAAAGCCGCCGATAACGCAGCCTGAAAAGAACACTGAACCAATAAGGAAGGCACTCATTAACCTTGACCTGTTCTAATTGCCTTTATGCTTCACGGCTAATTTGAGCACAATCGACTCATTTTGCTACCTTTTCGATTTCGCGAAAATTCGACTTGGTACAAATAGCAATTCGAGGTTGAAAACAATGCTCACATTGAAAGCCTAACTGACACCATACCTTCGTGTGGGAGGAGATTCTGAAGGCAATGATTTTGCTTTCCTTGAGGATGACATCGCGTCACTCATTGGCGAACGATTCGACTTTGAGCCTTGTAGGGATTTTGTTTTCTCTTCATCATCAAATCGAATGCAGCGGTTCGAATTTCTAAAAGAGCTCGTTGAAAAAAGTAGCCTATTACAACGGCGTTTGAGGTACATCAAGCAATACTTTCATGAAGAAGACGATATCATCGACGAGATTTTGATTCAATCTCGGAACCCGCTTGTCGAAGAGGATTTAACAGAAGAATTGGATAAATACATGATGATTTCTCACTCTTTTGAACCAAAATTCAGTCGATATTTGCATTATTGGACTAGCGAAGACAAGTACGAAACATGGACCAGTATCCTTGAGCGTTGTGCTTACGTCGATGAATCAAGCCACCCCATTTTAGAGAATATAGCCCACCTATTCGGATCGACAGAAAATATCAACATCATTCTTCATCGCCTAGAAGAGCTTGAAGCAAAAGAAGCAATGCAAGGACAATCGATTAAAGATATGCTTCGATATTTGACAAATCAGGGGCTTGATATTTCAAAAATTAAAGGTCAAAATTTCGTTCAAAGTTTTGATGCTATAGCGAAGTATCAAGAGTTTCTCGATGAAAAGGAAAGCATGAAAATCACTATTCTTTCACCCCTGAAGGATTTTGATTTGGAATTATTTCATTCGTTTCAAAAACAATTGGAATCACTGACCAGCCCTGACCAAAAACAAGACCTGGTACGACTTCGTACGAACATTCAGGATGTATTGTTCCGACTTGAAGAAAGTTTACAAAAAGCAAACGAACAAAAAATGAATTGGCAAAATCAAGGAATTAAATTCGAACATCGTGGGCCAGTCCAAGCCAAAGATTTACGTGCTTGGGAAGAGGCGATAAGTGTTCAAAATGAAGGTATAGAAGAACATTTACTACTCATTGAAAAATGGAATCGCATCATAGAAATTTTTCCCGATCATCAAAAATTTAGTGAAGATTTCATTGGAGAAATTCAAAAAAATTCTGAATTCAAAGAGTATATCGAAATGCTTGATTCAAGAAGAAAACAAACTGAAATCGATGGTTTGAAACGGATAGAACAATTTGAATTTCATGGTATTCGAATGGATGATTGGAAATCTCGATTCATTGATAATTCGATTGTCGCGATGAACGACTTCGAACGCTATCAACCAATGCTGCATCTTGCAGCCACCTACATTGAAACACTCATCAATATCGATGTGTCTTTTGAGGGCGAACAACAACGCGATGATTGGTTGCAAAAACTTCGGAATGATTTTCTTGACAAGGAGCTCTTCAAACACATCGAAGAGTTCATCGATTGGAAGACGAAACGAAACGAACGCCATAGGCTGCTTTTGGAGAGAGAGGCTCAAGTATTGGATGAAGAGACAAGGTTGAGGTTAGGGAAATTATCACTCGCTGAATTTGAAAGGGCAATTACAAGGGGTACGTCGCACTCAAGCCAGCGAAAAAAGAGTTCAATGGAACACCTCCGGCTCTTTCCTTATGTCGAAAAAACTATGCAAAACCTTGAACACAAGGGATGGAACCTTGCTAATTTTCCTGAACTTCAACCCGAGAATGCTCATGATATTGCTTCGTTCTTACATGATTGCCAACATCGAATAGATACTTTTTCTCAATTAAGAAAACGACTACTTCGTCTTCCTTGGGACAGGGACATCGGGCTTGCGATAACAATTTCTCAGCGTATTCAAGATCCATTGGAATTGCAAAAGTTGCATGATGAAATTCCCTCACTCATTCAACATCTGTCTAAAAGAGATGTTGAGCACGAGCATTTTGTTCTGCGTCTTTGGTCTCCAAAAGAATCCGTACCCACGCTTCTTCCTGCGAACAAAAATGCCCCGAAATTAAAGCCAATTGACTCTTCAACTTTGGATGATGCACATGAAGCGATGCTTGAAGCAATGGAACCTGAAATTATGATTTCTGAAACGGAATCTGAACTCATTGATGACATCGGCGGTGAACAACATCGAGAAGAAATTCTTGAACCGGCAGAATCCAAATCATCTGTCCTTCATGAACAAGAGGAGGTTGCGGTTGATGATGATAAAACGCATGTCAGCGAATCAATGGAAGAATATCCAGTGCATGAAAAACAGGATGAACAACGAAAATCTAACGAAGAGGTCTCGATTCATGTTCAGGCAAATCGTGAAGAGCTGACGAAGACCATTGCACAATTTTGTGGGGCACTTGGCCTTAAGAAATCACAAGAAGCCGTTTTCAGCGGGGCTGAAGGTATTGATTATGCACGTCGCAATCTCGCCAAACAAGTTGGAATGGAACCTCGAGATGTTCGCGTTGATAGGATGTTGCGAATCGCTCTTCGTTGTTTTCCAAATAAAGATGATGACGATTCAATTTTAGACAAGAAGACAACAATTTTGAGTTCATTCCTTGGACGTCTTGATGGTTATCAACGGTGGATGAGAAATCGGCTTGAACATCGCCACTCGAGTTCATCTGGTATATTCTTACAAGACGCACGAGCATTGGGCGTTGCTTTGGAAAGAATTCCTGGTCCGGGGGTGCGAGTACCACTCGAACCTGATACGATGCAATTACCGAAAGACATGGAAGAACTAGGCATACTTGCATCTGAACTTGAGCGTAGTTTAGTTTTGGCCACTGCAGGTGGCATGGCGGTCGCTTCAACTTAATTCATCAAGAAGAGCTTGTTGTTCTTCATTTGAAATTGCTTGCACTGGAGGTAAAGGTGGTGGAGGTAATGGTGGGGGTATTGTTGGTGCATTTGACGGAGAAGGTAGTGGTATCGGCTGGACTGGTGCAGTAGAAGGCAGCATTGGAGGGCCAACTGAAGGTTGAGGTAATGGTTGGGCTG
>CAZWXR010000050.1:0-10523 GCA_964637985.1 uncultured Candidatus Poseidoniales archaeon | reverse complement strand
GAAATGTGGGCGTGCAATATATCCAAAACGAAGTGGAGATGTCACCACATCGGACTACATTATGAATATAGCAAAATTCATCAATGAAGGTACGTGGTTATCGACAATAGAATCGATTTTTGGAACATTAGGTTGAGAATGTTGTACACTTGTCTCAACTTATTTCAACCATTTTTCTACATCTTCAAAATTCTCTAGTTGATATAAATTGAACATTGACCTTTGTATCGATTTCACGTTGAGTTGATTTGATTTTGCCTCAACTTCACGGATGAGTTCTATAGCATGACGCACCTTTTTTTCGACATGAATGTATAATTCATACGCATGTTCCAAATCGTTCATTGATAAAGCAGGCTGTAATTCAGAAACATCAAATCCCATTCTTTTCCACTGAAGCATTCGTTTAGCGATATGGTCTCTGTTGAAGCCTAACTTTGGAAGTGTTGTTAGCATTCTCAAACCACTGTCACCTTGGTCAACATCAAGAGGAATTGAATGTTCAAGCGTTGAAATTTCCCTCGAATTTGATGATTTAACTGAGGAATGCATTGGTGAGATATTTGGTGCAAATCTTCGAATTCTTGCATATTGTATGGGAGTTAATGTGAGAGGGCTAAGGAGAAAAACTAATTTTTGATGTGATCCAAGACGTCGACCAACATTCGATATGAAAGTATACACGTCAGTTTCAGTATACAATTCGAACAACCAGTCAAGTCCCTCGAAAACTATGAAATCAAATTCAATCTCTTGTTTGTTGATACAATGTTCAATGTCGTGGAGATGTGGCTTCATGTTCAAGGGGCCTTCTCGATTTGTCAACCAATAGACTTTCATTCGGTCAAAGCCGATGTATGATGCAAGTGTTCGATGATCAAGTCTTGAGAAAAACAAAATTTGTTCGGAATGAGAGAAATATGGCTCTAAAGTATCAAAAAGCGATTGATAGGTTGTAAATTCCAAACTCATTAACGAGTTGGAATCCTTATCCATACACCCTTACCCTTTGCGACAATCTATCAAATTTCGGATAATTTCTATCTTAAAAGCGATGAATGTATATAATATTCTTCTTCCTAGGCAATGTAGGTGTGACGATGTCGAAGGAAGAAAATCAAGCCGGTTCAATGGCAGAATGTGGTGCATGTCGAGAACTGATACCTATCGATTCACCTGAATGCCCATCATGCGGCGTTTCTTTTTCCGGCATCTCAGACCAAGCATTGGGTGAATGCGGTGCGTGCAACAAACTTGTACCAATTGATTCAACAAAATGTCCAGAATGTGGCGTTGTATTTGTCGCCGACGATGTCGTCGATGTTCTTCGAACCTGGTTGTCTAAAACTGGAATTTCAGTTTCACAATTATTTGAGCGATTTGATGTCGATGGTAATGGCGTCATCGATTCAGACGAATTGAGAAATGGACTGCTCGACCTTAATCTAGCCGACCTCCCCCCATCCCAAGTCGAACGTCTTGTTGAGACAATTGATGAAAATGGTGATGGAGAAATTGATTTAGGTGAACTTGAAATTATCATAGAGGGTGACATTGCAAAAGAAATGGGCTATTCTGAAGCCGTCTTGGAGCGAGTTATGAAGTCCTTCAACATCACGAATAGGGATGAATTCATTGCCTTCGCATCGAAGATGGATGAAGATGAAAACCGGTATCTCAAAGAATCTGAACTCAAAAAAGCAGCTGCATTATTTGTTCAAGGGGAATCGAACGAAGATATCGTCGAACAGACAACAAGCAATGATAAGGAATCTATTCAAGAAAATGACGAACCACTGGAAGAAGAAGACACAATTGATGATGATGTCGACGTTGAAGACGAAGGTGTAGAAGGTGATGTTACTGATGATGTCGTAGAAGATGAGGAACAAGCCAACGTTGAAAATATCCATGAAAACGATATTGACGATGAAATTGAACATGAAGAATCCGTTGAAGAGGATGAGGACATAGATTCAGAGGAATATGACGATGATGTTCACACTGGAGATGAAGATAATAATGAAATTCTTGATGAAGATGATGAAATTGACTTTGTCCCCGGCCAACATAAAATGGATGCTTTTGAAAAACTCGTCGCTTTGATGGATGAACAGGGTGTTTCAGTAACAAGATTTTTCAATAATTTAGACAAAAATGCCGATGGAAGGTTGAGTTACGAGGAATTGAACTCAGCAATTCAGAATGAACTCCAAGGAACACTGACTGAGGACGAAATTTCCGAATTAATGGGACAACTCGACGAGGATGGCGATGGAGAAATTGATCTCATAGAATTTATTCAATCCTTAGAAGAACATGAAGAGGCAATTGAGGAATCTAAGAAAGAACCTAAAGAGAAGATTTTCCCTACAGTATGGCAAAAAAGAATGATGTCAAAGCAATGGAATGATATCATCTACCCGATTGCACACACGTTGTTTGGTCTGCTCATTGTTGCATTATTATTCAATGCACTTGTTGGACCTGTTGATGGTTCTGGCGGAAATGTTGCTCAAGACACAGCAGATGGATTTTTCATCATAGATGAGGATACAACTCGACTCGATGGGACAATCTATCCATGCGATAAAACAATTCAGATTGGTGAATGTGCAAATAGCTTAACACCTCTTGCGGGTGATGCAAGTTCTATGCCAAAGGGATTTTATTGGGATGGAATACTTGGGTTAGTCCTATCTACAATTGGTTTAATTGCATCCCTAACATTACATTTCTACCTTGCACCTGCTTGGAGAGAAAGAATGCGTGCAAAGAAGGAAGTTCAAGATGATAAAGCAGATGCACAGGAATATGATGAAGCGTTTGTTAAACTCGGGGAATTCATGGTCGAAAACGACCTTACAATTCGAGAAGTATTTGAGAAAATCGATGCAGACGATGATTATGAAATCGATGGCCCTGAATTCCAAAAAGGTATTGAAGCAATAGTTGGAGATGCTTTGACACCTCAGCATATTCAATCAATTTTGAACGAGTTAGATGCAGACAACAATGGAAAAATTGACCCTGAAGAATTTATTACCGCAATGATCAATCTTGATATGGGCATCCGTTCAGATTATGAAGAACAAGAAGAACAAAATCAAGATACTGACGAAGATGAAGGCGAAATCGATGATTTCCAAATCGGTGACTTCATTGGTCTGATACTCTATGATGACGATGGAAATGAAATCGAAGATGTCTTCGGAACGATTATTGAATTTGATGATGATGAAGAAACTGTGACCATTGAAGAAGATGAAACTGGAGATGAAATCACAGGATATCTTGAAGATGCTTTCTTCCCAGAAGAGTGATGAGTTTGCATGATGGTGAGAATCGGGTAAAGTCGTTCGAAAATGTCGTCCAATGCCCTGTTTGTGGTTGCCTTGAAAAGAAAGGAACGTCGAAATGTCCAGAGTGTGGGACATTCCATTCAGGTGCTGTCATGGAAGAAAGGAAACCACCAACAGCTCAAGAAATAGAACAGTATACGGCACCAATCATTGACCCGCTGA
The DNA here is from genome assembly GCA_964637985.1 of uncultured Candidatus Poseidoniales archaeon. Taxonomy (GTDB): domain Archaea; phylum Thermoplasmatota; class Poseidoniia; order Poseidoniales; family Poseidoniaceae; genus Poseidonia. The sequence continues at coordinate 6,999 of CAZWXR010000050.1, read as the reverse complement.
ATTATTCTATTCGACCAAATCAGTCTCTACCTGAAGAAGAGTTTGAGGAATCAAAAGATGTTCGAAACTGGGAAGGTGGAAATACAGATTTTAGTTTCGAAGATGATGACTCGATTCCTCAACGGATTGCCGAGAAAGAAATTCCTTCGGATGAGATAATAACTGATAATTAGACATATATCGCTCAAACACTAGTTAAGATGACATCAATGGTGGGCTCGGAGAGAATTGAACTCTCGATCTTCGCCATGTCAAGGCGACGTCATAACCCCTAGACCACGAGCCCGACGCAATCCTAGCCACCAACAGAGCCTATTAAACCGATTCGGTTTGAAATAGTAAAAAATTATTTGACGATTTTAGATATTTTACCTGTGCAACCTGGCTGAGAACAGAAACCCGCCATACGGGTTCGGCCATTATTCATTTTCACAAATTGCCCGTCCCGAATAGGGCCGTATGTTTTGCATTTTAGGCAGTAACCTTCGATATCACTCATATCTATCAAACCACCCTCAATATCATATTTTTTCAACACTTCGGATAATTCTTCAATTTTGCACCTATTTTACCTCTTTAGGCTACCCTAGAAGGAACGTTTTTGAAAAAAATTGATACTTGAAGATAAGATTCATTGTAAAAACGCTTTACTAAACTACATTTTGATTCGGAAGCGAATCTATCAAAAACGATAACATCAAAAAAATGTCGCATAACATACATTATGCGACATCACCTTTGTCCCTTTTTAACTCAAGATGTTCTTCGTTTGTTTCAAACACCCCTACAAGTGGAGGGCCAGACAAAAGAGATTCAATTCCTCCATCTTTTTTATCGATTAGATCATTTGCTTTTTGTGAAATCTCTCTCCATGTTTCTTGAGAGGCAAAAACTGATTGTACAATAAACACTTCTCTTTGATCAGGATTACGACCAACCCAAGCCGAAACACATCCTGGTTGGCGACGTTTGAATTCTTGTCGAACCTCCAGCATTCTCATCAAACGGGCCTCTTTACCAATTATGCCCGAACATACGACAGTTTCAATCCAAAACATACAATCACTGAATTATCATTATTAGGCATCTAAGAAGGAATTTTATGATTTTCAATGGATGATGTGATTTCCATTCAAGCAAGTCGAGTGGACTGGTGAAGTCCCTGGTGTTTGACACCAATTTTCCCAGTTCGTCGAATGAAGAATGTTGAATGTAGCAGTATTCCCTTCCCTAATACTTCCATCGTCCAATTCATTTGGCAAGCTCGAAAACTTTGCTGCTTGAGTTGTAACGCATTTCAAACCCTGCAAAGGATGAAGTTTTGAACGTTGAACTGCAAAAGAACCAATCATTGGAATGGAGATAAATTGGCAGTTTGGATTAAAGTCGGATGCTAAGGTGAATGGTATTTCATGTTCTATGACTTCGGAATAATCATGAAACTCTTGTCCGAGGACATAAGGTGCAGCTGGTAAGAATCCCGTATTCACTGACGCATGTTTCATGAGCATACGCGATTCTAAAGGCGTATGAAATGCATGGTCGGCTGTATCAACACCGAGGTCAGCAGCCAATTCTGCACCTCCACTAATTTGAAATTCGTCGATATGCATTCTCAACCGTAAGCCCTCTTTCTTTGCTGCTCGTAAAATGTCTTCGGATTGTTCTACAGTGAACCAGCCAGGTTCACAGAAGACATCTGCTGAATGGGCAATGCCTTGATCGACGACTGCTGGCAACTGCTCATAAACGAGGTGCTCGACATACTCATTCTGACTCATTTCTTTTGGAAATGAATGTGCTCCCAACCAAGTATGTTCGAGCGATGGCAGATGGGATTGTTTCGATAGCATGCTACCACACTGTAATAATTTCAGTTCAGTTTCAGCGTCAAGCCCATAACCACTCTTCGCCTCAATGTGCGTTGTCCCGTGTGATAGAGCATTGCGTAAACGTACGTAACCAAGTTCATTCAAATCATCGATAGTTGCATTCCTGGTTTCATAGGTTGTATGAGTGATCCCCCCACCAATGTGTTCAATTTCAGCATATGATTTCCCTTCCATACGGTATCGAATTTCTTTAGATCGATCACCGCTCCACAGTAAATGAGTGTGTGCATCAATGAATCCCGGTACAATTGCTTTTCCGGCCACGTCAAAAAATTCTACATCAGCACTGCCAGAGAATTCATCTTGTATTTCTTCAGAATCTTTGACCACTTCAATTCTATTTGATTTCTCAACAATTGCCTTTCCAGATAAATATACATTATCTTCAATATTTGGCACAAATGTGGATAGAGAATTTTTCATGTGAACAATCGGTCCACAATTCAAATAGATTCTCCTCATTATATCGTCCAGAACATGAGAGTTCAAGAATGATGGCTTTCACGCTTTATCATGAGTGGATGGACACTTGGCATAGAAACAACGGCCCATACGTTCTCATTTGGCCTCGTAGACTCCGAAGGAGTCCCCTTTCCATCAACTTCAGATACGATTCGACCTGAGAAGGGAGGCATTCACCCTAGAGAGGCTGCTGACCACCACAAAGATTTGGCATCGAAACTCTTTCGAGGAGCACTTGAGAGTCAGAACTTAGATATTGGGGACATTTCAGCCATCGCTTATTCCCAAGGCCCTGGTTTAGGTCCATGTTTGAGAGTAGGTGCCGCAGTCGCCCGAAGTCTATCGTCCGCTCTCAATGTACCTCTCATCGGAGTGAATCATTGTGTAGCACACATTGAAATTGGTCGACAACAATGTGGTTGCGATGACCCTGTTCTTCTCTATGTTTCAGGAGGGAACACTCAAGTTATTGCACGACTCAATGGCAGATACCGTGTGCTCGGTGAGACACTGGATATTGGTATTGGAAATATGTTGGATAAATTTGCACGTTCAAACGGCATCCCATTCCCAGGCGGACCAGTGATTGAAAAACTGGCATTACAATATTTAGAGCACGAACAAAACCCAACTCTAGAAGGTCTCGAATTACCATATGCTGTACGTGGGATGGACTTGGCATTCTCAGGATTGATGACTGCCGCTCAACGATTAGTTGAGGGAGGAAAAAGTTTAGAATCAGTATGTTGGTCATTGCAAGAGCATGCTTTTGCTGCCTGTATCGAAGTCGCTGAAAGAGCATTAGCACATACTGGTAAATCTCAACTTCTTTTAGGCGGTGGTGTCGCATGTAACGAACGCCTTTGCACAATGTCAAGACTTATGGCAGAGGAGCGAGACGGAGCATCGTATGTTCCTCCGAAAATGTATTGCATCGATAATGGAACCATGATCGCAAGACTCGGGTGGCTTGAATTACAGAAGAGAACAACAAATTTGCATGAAAGTGCTATTGACCAATACCTCCGCACAGACCAAACACCAATCGTTTGGACATAGTTTGAAAGCCATAGACATTTAAACGGTCACCATACGGTTCTCGGTTGGGGGTCTGCCAAATTTCGGGTCGGAGGAAAAATGAACCGTTCAATCCATTTGCTCCGGATGCGGCAGCAGTTCGAAAACGAAGGAATGAATCACGCCCTCAACCACAGAAAAGACCTGAAATGCGGACAACCTTGAGCCAAAAGGAATCCCAACAAAAATCTCTAAAGGAATTGCAAGAGCAATCAAAACAGCAACTACAAGAACAAGGTGATGTAACGCAAACAGAATTTGTAAAATCACCATCAGAAAACATCACTACGCCCCAACCATCTCCTAAACCAATCCAATCAATTACAAACACATCAAAGCCTAAAATTGAATCCACAGAAGAACGTCGGGCACGACTTGCAGAAGCTTCAAAGTCGTTGAAACATGATGTTCAAAGCATCACTGAATCAATGAAAGTAGGCCCAATTCAACCTAAAAAGCAGGAAGTTATCGAGGCTAAACCTATCAAAACTGAAATTGAAAACGAGGGCATCGATCTTGACGACAGTGATTATGACGATGACTTTGACGACGATAGTAAACGAAGAAAGAAGCCTTCAAGGAAAGATGTGTTCAAGAAAATTGAAACTAAAATCACCGTTACAAACGATAGACGCCGTAAAAGACGCGGGGACAAACGTGGCGGTGGCGTTCAAAAGAAAGAACGCAGACTCGATTCGAAGCGGAGTATTGAATATCGATTTGCAGCAAGGGAAATCCTTGACCACCCCAGTGTTGCAGAAATCCACAGGTCGAACATTCTGGGTCAGGTTTGGGCCAAAGGTGAAAGAATGGGGATTGAAGATGCAATGCTGTATATTGATGAAAAAATCAGCGAAGGTATATTGACCCAAGACATAGCAAACCAAATTAAAGCACTCGTCAAGAATATGACAACGAGGAGATAAGTATGAAATTAGAACAAGACACAGTAGCATCAGTACACTATACAGGCACACATCCAGATTCCGGTGACGTGTTCGATACAAGCGAAGGACGAGACCCTCTCATGTTTTTAGTTGGTCACGGTCAAATGATACCTGGATTTGAAGAGGAAATGATTGGAGCCGAAGTTGGTGAACGCAGAGAGTTTACACTCGAACCAGAACGTGCATATGGTCAACGAGACGAAAATGCTGTACTTCAAATCGAAAAATCGAATTTTGAAGATTTAGAAAAAGAGGGCATTCTCGAAGTAGGCATTCAATTGGTTGCTCAAATGCCTCAAGGTCCAGCCCCATTCAAGATTATTGAAATTGGTGAAGACATGGTCACCGCTGATTTTAATCATGAACTTGCAGGCAAATCACTGACTTTTTCCGTTGAAGTTGTCGAATTACGTGCAGCAACAGATGAGGAAAAAACCCATGGACACGCCCATGGACCCGGTGGCCACCATCATCACTGAATGAAATCCGTAATTTGATGAACATCGTTTCCCTCGGTCATATGAAGCCGATGCGGAAAGATGTTTGGAAAACACTGAGTGGAGTTGAACTACCCCACACTATTGTAACTGCAGAAGAGATTGAAACACTCCAAACCATTGCACATCACCAACGGGCAGGTATGCCTCCCTACACGCGTGGCATCCATGAGAACATGTATCGCTCTAGGCTATGGACAATGCGACAATACGCAGGATTTTCTAGTGCAGAAGAAACGAATACACGATTCAAGTATCTCCTCGAACAAGGTCAAAAAGGCCTCTCAGTCGCATTTGATTTGCCAACTCAACTAGGTATTGATGCAGATGATGAACTGGCTTTTGGCGAAGTTGGAAAGGTCGGCGTATCGATTTCATCAGTTGAGGACATGAAAGAATTGTTCGATGGATTACCGCTCGACAAAGTAAGTACTTCAATGACAATAAATTCTCCAGCAATGATTCTCTTGGCCATGTATATTGTGGCTGCTGAAGAACAAGGAATATCTCCTGAGCAATTACAAGGAACGATTCAAAACGACATTCTCAAGGAATATATTGCCCGGGGCACTCATGTTTTCCCACCCAAACCAAGTCTCCGCCTCATCACAGATATTTTTCAATATTGCAAATCAAATGTTCCCAAATGGAACACCATTTCTATTTCCGGTTATCACATTCGAGAAGCAGGATCAACTGCTGTCCAAGAGTTGGCATTTACCCTTGCAAATGCGATTGAATATCTAGATGCTGCGATAGGCGTTGGTCTTCTCGTTGACGATGTGGCTCCTAGAGTTTCTTTTTTCTTTAATTGCCACAATGATTTCTTTGAAGAAATTTCCAAATTCCGGGCCGCTCGAACGTTGTGGCACGATATTGTTACCGAGAGATATGCACCGAAAAATTCTCGCTCGACAATGCTGCGATTTCACACCCAAGTTGCAGGTGTCAGTTTAACTGCACAACAACCACTAAACAATATTGCACGAGTCACTATTCAAGCATTAGCCGCGGTTCTTGGTGGCACACAATCCCTCCACACCAATTCCTATGACGAAGCGCTCGGACTCCCCACAGAAGCATCAGCCACAGTTGCATTGAGGACACAGCAAATATTAGCCGAAGAGTCAGGTGTTGCTGATGTGGTCGACCCATTGGGCGGTTCATATCATGTAGAACTCCTAACTCATGAAATGTACACAAATTCTAAGAAAATAATCGACCACATTCTTGAGATGGGGGGGGCATTAAAGGCCATTGAAGCGGGATGGCAACAAAAAGAAATTCATCTTTCAGCTTACCGATACTTGAAAGAAATTGAGGATAAATCACGAAATATTGTTGGTGTAAATTATGCAGAAATGCAAGAAGAGCAAACGATGCCGACAACAAAAATCAATGCCCAACTCCAAGACATACAAACAGAAAAATTACGTTCTTTGAAGCACAATAGAGACAATGAATCGGTTCGGAGGATTCTGGAAACGATACAAGCAACATCTGCAACGAACGAAAATTTGTTTCCTTTCGTGATTCAGGCCGTTCGGATACGGGCTACACTTGGAGAAATTATGGATGCAATGAAGGTAGAATTTGGTGAATACTCTGCTCCATCAGGTTTTTGAGGTGCTAAAATGAAGGATATTCAAATATTTTTGGACCATATAGGTATAGCAACAGATTCACTCGACGAGGGCTCTACATTTTGGAGTCTGATTGGCTTGGTTCAGTCTGAAGATGATGAGATTAATCAAGAACAAGGTGTCAATATCCGGTTCTTCAGCACAGGAGACAACAGTAAGAATTCCATTCCACCTAGAATTGAATTGCTCGAACCTCGTGGTCCCGATACACCTATTGGGAGATTCCTAGAGAAGCGTGGCCCTGGAATCCAACAAATTTGTTTTAGAATCAATGACCTTGAATCAATGATACAACATCTCATTTCTAATGGCATTCGTATGATTAATGAAACACCTCAACAAGGTGCAGGGGGGTGCCTCATCGCCTTTGTTCATCCATCGTCAACAGGCGGAGTGTTGGTCGAATTGTCACAAATAGTGTCATCAGAATAAAACCCAAATCATATATTGCGACTTCCCCTGACTAGAATCATGAGAACTT
>CAZWXR010000049.1:3221-10926 GCA_964637985.1 uncultured Candidatus Poseidoniales archaeon | reverse complement strand
ATAGATGTTGTGATTTGTTCCATCATTTTCAGAACGAATTGTAAACGGAGTGATTTCAACCCCTTCAATTCCATTATCTCCACGGTTTGGTCCACTTCTTTCAAGAATCAATTGTTCTCCTTCTGCAAACAGAACCACGTCACCACTACCTGAGTATGTGTTCAATTCAAAATTTCTTGAATTCGAATCCATTTTTACTACAAAGTCGAGATATTTTGATTCTGGTATTTCAATACCATCAATGGGTTCACCATTAAATAATTCAATTGCTGTACCGTCATAATCCCAAACAAAACGGTCTTCAAATTCTGCTATAATATTGACACCTGAAAATATAGAGGATGTTGATAGGAGAATAAACCACATCCCTGGTGTCGGGTCATTGAAAGCGATTTTATCGTTAGCCCCTGGTGCAGTTGAGTGATAATCGAATTCCGATTCTGTCGGAGGAAGGTCGAGTCGCATGTACATCGCAGCCTCTCCTTTACCATCATTTAGATCAATCACTAGCCTTTCTGTGCCTGCAGGGACATCGACTTTGAAATATTGGTACAATCCTTCATACCCACTAACTAAGCCATATTTTTCCCCTGGAGTTAATTGAATTGCAGTTTCAGGTTCAACGTTTGTCGGAGGATAGGTGAAGTCAGCGACAATCGTGAAATCTGAGGCTCTCCTGTACGTGTAAGCAGTAATGTAATAGATGCCTGGCTCTACATCGTAAAGATGAACTTCCTCTTCATTTCCCATCGAAGAAGACCAATCTTCTTCTGAATTTTGTTGACCATTTTCTCCATAAAATCCTGGAATCCCAATATCCTCATCCCAGTAATACCATTCATCAAACGGATCGGGAACAGTGTATTTTGATATTGCCAGGTCCACATTTCCCTCCCCTCCATACGTTTGAATCCTTAGGTCAGCTAGTTCTTCAGTGACATTCACGTAATAGTGTATTTTTGCAGCAGAATTTGAACCCCAGTCATCAGATAATCGGACCGATTGGGATGTAATAGGAATGGATTCTTGAAGTTCTGTCATATCTTCAAGTGCAGGAGGGGGTGTACCTTCAATGAGGCTTACACCCAGGGTAATATATTCAACATCATTCACTGCTTCAAGCATAAACCAGACCTGTCCTGGTTCTGGCCACTCATATTCGAATGACATGTAACCCCACTCGTCTTCTATTTTGTAATCGTATGACCATTTTGTGGGCATCGTATTTTCGGAAGTGTAGACGCCGAAGGAATTTTCTTCATCATCACCTTCCCAATCCCATGATAATTCAGAATACCCAAAGAAATAGAGATATTTTGTGAAATCTGGAACTTCGATATAAAATAAATGAATATCACCTTCCTTCAAATCGTAGAGTTCGATATATTCGTCAGATTTGAGTTCAATAACCTGTGCGACAATCGTACCATCTGGTAAAACCCAAGATGCTCCGTAAATTGTGCCGTTGTTTTCTTCGTCCGACAACGTGTACGCACCTGAACCTTCATTAAAACCGAAGGATGCTACGGTCGAATGAGAATGATTAATTGATAAATTTCCTCGTTGAGCTCCCTCAAGCATACCAAAATCCTTGGATTTAATGACAACATTATCGATGATTCCATTGAAATAGTTGCAATCACATGCCGCACCCATTTTTCCGATAATAAGTTCTTCACAGGCTCTATTTTGTTCATAACATTCGTTTGAACCGAAATCACCGCGAGGAATTTGGGCATCATTTGAAGAAATAGTGTGAATGAGTTCACCATTCAAATAAAATCCTCCTCCGACGCCTTGAGTAATTGTTACCGCTACCTCCGACCATTGATTTGTAGGTATTATCATGCTGAGATTTTCATTTGCTTTAGGATGCTTTGAAAGCGAATATTCATTAGCATACGCTAAATAACCATTGGCCAAGTACATCCCAAAACCGTAATCTCCATTCATGAAGATGAATTGTGTGCCTTCTGAAGTGTAGGGGTAAATATCTGCGATAATCGTCATTTCATCTTGTATTGAACCGATAGAAATTGGTTCCACTTCAATGTAATCATCGCCGTCAAATTGCAATGAGTAGTCTGCTGCTGGTCCAATTTCGACCACACCGTACACGGGAAAGTATTGTGGGTCATTTTCTAGATCATTCCAAGTCCCTTGCTCAATATTTCCCATATTTGTGCCAGTGATGTGGACATAGTCTTCGTCACCACCTTGACTAGGTTGTCCATCTCCCCAGTTACGATAAACAAAAGGTGTCCCATCATGCCATCGAAACTCGCCTTCATTTGCTGAATCATGTAAACCAATCCACAAGTGGCGTGTTTGATTACCAAAAAACGCAAATGTTTCAAAAATCCAATTTTCCTCTGATTCATTATCAATAGTGACCAAAAATCCACCCAAAGATATGGCCACATCCGAAGAATCTTCCCAAGATGCTTCTGAGAGCAAATGATAGGTGATATTGGTTTCAGGATGAACAACGGTGTGTAAAATTTCAATATCCGATATATCAGAGGCTTGGGCGGGCGTGAAAATCATAGATGAAATTGGTGCGGCTAAAAGACAGAACACAACGACAAAAAATTTGACACTGCCAAGTTGGACGGTTCTCCTCATGGAATGACACCTACGGCTGTTCCATATTAACCAGTTGGTAAAATCACTTTACGAAAAAACATCAATATTTTCGAAATGACTTCTTTAGCTTGCAGTATTATTCCAATCGCTTTCCACCAATTCTAATTTCAGACTGTAAAGGCATTTGATGTTCCCAAGCGAATTCTTTTACAATGCGCCAGGCTTTTTCCGAACCTTCGTAATCTTTGATTTCAATAATTTTATTTCGAGTATTTGCTTTGAAAGCTGCAATTGGTTCTGCATTTTTGAATACGAGATAAGCAGAACCAAAACCAAACTTTTCTTTTAGAATGTCAGAAAAATATGGTGCAATGGGGTCGGATGGAGGCAATACAAAATCACGGATTGGAGGGATGCTTTTTGCATCCGAGAGCATTTCTCTTCGCCCCCAACACACTTCGTGAACACCTTCGATGAGAAATCCTTTGATGAGTGTGTCATCATTTTCAAATTCATTCAATACAGATTTCAATTCTTCTGGTTTGAATGGAGTGCCTGCCAATCGTATCAGTTGCTTGAGTGTAATGACAGGGTACTCAGAAACTAAGTCTCGAATATATTCTCTCCTCAATTCACTTGGGTCTATATTCGGAATTGGCTGTACTGTGCGGAATCCTCCTCTGAAATCTTGTACTAAGTGGCCACTTCGAATCAACGGTTGAACAAGTTTTCTAAATTCAGATTGTGATAATGCATGACGTTCTTTGAAAATGTTCGGGTCTGTATTTGATGTGAAGAATTCTATGATATCCCACAAATCTTCTTCAGCAGATTGATTACGTATCATCAATAATTTTTGGAAGTGCTGGTAAGATGCCCAAACCTGATGGCCACGAAGATTTATCCCTTGATGCAGTCTATTCGCATTTGCCATGCTTTTCAAATCAACTCTGTAAACTTCGCACCGCCCACGAAGACCAAAATCATCTCGGATTTCTTCAATTTTCTTGAGTGCAGCCATTTCATGTTCAAGTCGTGTTGATTGGTGGAGATTATGTTTGTGGAATAGTGCACGCTCAGCGATTTCTCGTGGTTGAGGGTCAACAATGGCACCACGAATCATCCGTTCTCCTGTAATTTTGAATCCAATATCGCTCAATGATTGGATGATATTATCATCGGCCTCAGTTATCGGTTCTCCATTAAAATTGGTGATGACTGCGACATCTATGAGTTGGGATGAATAGTTCTGCAGCAATTGTTCAAAGACATGGCAAAATTCTTCGATATATGCTGTCGGAATATGTAAATCTTTGATTTCAAGATAGTCATTTACCTTGAACATGAGGACTTTACCTACAGGATCGACGCCTTTGAAGACAGGCAAGTACCAACCCTTATCCAAAGTAGCTCGAACATCCCATATGAATCTTGAAACATATGGGTCTGACTGTGTCAAAATTCGCATTACTCTATCCTCTCTCCTTGGCTGATGTAATATGTCGAGGTCAGATGGGATGCAGAAGAATGCTTCAGGTTCAGGGACGAGGGCCATAACTCTTGAAATTCGCCCACTGTCTTCGAGTTGCTTGAGCTCCACGACCAATTCTTCAAAACTTCTCGAAATATAGAATCGTAACGTATTGGCTTTAATTGGACCCATTCGCTCTATCAAGTCGACTAATGCATCTCCAAATGACATTTCTTTGTAAAGTCCGTGAACTTTGTGAAATAACGATAGTCGTCGACGACGCCCTTGTATTTCTTCAAATTGTTTCACAACTAACATTTGACGTTCTAAATTAAGGATGGCATTTTTCAATTCCCTTTGTAAATTTTTAAAATCTTCTCCTTTTGGGAAATCTGCTAACCATTCTTGACGTGTAATATTCTCATGTTCTGGCAAGCGGTCAAGCAGTTCTTGCTCCATCGGCCCTATCCATGGTTCTGGTTTTAAGCCTAAGAGCATCGGAATATTCGCCTTTGTCGTGTAACCTATTCGGTTATGGAGTACTCTTCCCATGATGATGTCGCTATCCATTTGCATATCATTCCAATCAGCAAAAGAAAAGCCTTGGATACGGTAGAGAAGTTCCTGTTGTTTTTGGAAAAAGACGTGTTTTTCGAATATTGATGAATCTTGGTGGATTGTGAACGATTTGTCAAGAATCATATTCTGAACGTATCTATATTCAACAACTTCCTCTTCGCCTCCAGTCAAACGATGTTCGTCAATTTTCAAAATATATTCTGCATCTTCGGTTTGCCTGTAAAAGCCGATTGATAGAACATTTTTCATTTCTAATTCGTACAAAAGTTTCTCGACAAGTGATTGTGGAAAAGGCAATCTTTCGATCAATTCCTCCAATTTTTTTGGACCTTCCGAACCGAGCATTTCTATGATTTTCACACGAATAGCTTCCTTGGGGTCACCCAGTGATTCATTCTGCCATTGTTTCGGAGTCGTTTTATCAAACGCGGTTGCTATTTTGTAGGTGAGACCTCTTGTTTGAAGTTCGGTTAAGTCATCAACCTCTTTACCACCATTTGTAACGAGGCAACCGAGGGTTCCGTGAATTTCAGCCATGAACTTGCTGAACCATTTTCCATCCAATTCAGGCGCACCAGTACCATCCAACTTGGTGATTTTCCCATGTTGGCACAATTCTTCTACCCATCCGCGAATAGTCTCAATGTTTATGCCCTGTAACTTTTCTCTGTAGAGTGGATTTTGAAATTCACGATCTAAACCTCCACCATGATTCATCAAATGCAGTAATCCCTTGGCATCGGTTGGAACTGGTGTCTTCTCAACAAAAAATTCAGTCAATTCATCTTGGTTTAATTGGGTTGCGAGGGACCTCGTCCCTAGAAGGCGTTGAAGTATTTCAGGGTCTATATCTTTGACGAGAAATGCTCTTGTTTTCATTGCGAGTAAATCTTCAAACGCAGACATGTAAAGCGACATACCGAGTCGTGATGGTATTGTTACGCGTGTGTGAACAATTCGGGCCGTTCCTTCATCGCACGCATTGAGGAATTCTGTCAAACTTTTCATATCAATGTCTGCAAACATTATCTCGTTTCTTGCTTCTTTGATTAGCAAACTATCTTCGATTGTTCTATGCTTTGTCAATAGGGCATCTGTACGTTGTTGAAATTGTTGAGGGCTGAGTTCATCTGCACCTATTCTTTTTGGAACGATGAGTGATCGTCCAGCAACTTCACGGAATCTTTTATTGAAAATTTGCGAGTTGAGAACATATCGTTCAATCACCTCTATATGGTTGTTTGAGGTAAACGAATGGTACATTGAATTGGGGTCGATATCTGCTGATGTTTTGACCAACAAGCCATTTTCATCAAACGACATTTCGATGACAGTAATGTTTTGAGATTCAGCCAATCCTGCCATAAAATAACCCAAGGCGGTATTGAATCCTCGGCCACGACATGTGGTAATGACGTATGTAGGATATGGCCCTGAAATCACTTGTTCGACGAGAATTCTTTCAGTGTCTGGAACTTGGAATGAATCTAAACTATGTTCTTCGAGATGACGTGCAATTGCGTTTGAAACCTCATTAGATAATCCATATGCATCACGGAGAACCAGTCGAGGGTCATTTTGTCGTCGCAAAGCAACAATGCAATGATGAATGAGTTGAAGTAAAGATTTTGATAATTCCCTACTTCTCGAGCGTGCTTCTCCTGACCATGATGGAATAGTTGGCCGATGACCAGTGACAGATGCAACATTCACACGGGTTCCGAGGATGTTTGTCACTCTGTATGTGGAACCCCCTAGTAAAATGACATCGCCATTACGTAGATTGGCGACAAATGAACCAGATAGTTGACCAAGAATTGAACCTTCTGCGTTAAACACTAGGTACGAATTATCTGGAGCGATGGTACCAACATTCGTGTAGTAAATCATCCTTGAATACCCACGTTTTCCGTAGATGTTTTCTTCCCAGTCAATCCATATTCTTCGTTCATCTTCAAGCATATCAAGAACTTCGATGAAATCATCGTAGTCAAAATTACGATATGACCAAGAGTTACTAATGATTTCATAGGCCTCATCAATGTCCAAATCATTGATGATGACAAGCCCTAAAATAAATTGTGCCACGACATCGAGACAATTTTCAGGAAAATCAAGATGGTCCATATCTCCAGTTTGAATCGCTGCTTGAAGAGCAGCTAACTCAATCAAATCATCGACACTCGTTGGTAAAAATCGAGCACGAGGAATTCCACCCACATGGTGTCCTGCTCGACCTATGCGTTGCAATGCAGTAGCAATATCGCCAGGCGAGCCAACTTGTACGACCAAGTCCACCGACCCAATGTCGATACCCATTTCTAATGACGAAGACGTGACAACTGCTCGCAGGTGTCCATATTTTAATTTCCTTTCAACATCCAATCGTATCTTTTTATCCATTGAACCATGGTGTCCTGCAACGAGATCACCCAGAAAAGGACGGAGGCGCTGAACGAGTGTTTCAGTCATCTTTCGAGTATTCGCAAACACAAGGGTTGTAGTGTGGGCTGAAATGAGATCTGCAATGGCTTCTACATTTGAATCTAGAATTTTCAGAACTGGCAAATCACTGAATTTTTGATGCGTAATGAGAATATCTAAATCAAGTTCTCTTGAACCCGATATTTTTGCTACTTTGACAATGTTTTGCTTACCTCTTGTTGTTTCTTCTTGACTGGAAATCAAATATTCTGCTACAGTTTCTAAAGGTTCCATCGTTGCAGAAATTCCTAATCGTTGAACTGGTCGGTGCAACAGTGTGTCAAGCAGCGATAATGTCAATGATAGATGCACACCACGTTTTGTTGGAACAAGTGAATGTAATTCATCTAAAATTATATATTCAACATTGGAGATAATCGGCTGAAATTTTGAACTCGAAATAGCAATTGCTAGACTTTCAGGGGTTGTAATGAGTATGTGTGGTGGTTTTCTTAGCATTTTTTGGCGTTCGGATTGAGGAGTGTCGCCCGTACGAAGTCCAACACGAATTTCTTGAGCTCGGTCTGGCAAATATTTGTCACTAATTTCTTTTAATGGACCAATTAGATTTCGTTGAATATCGTT
>CAZWXR010000049.1:0-3121 GCA_964637985.1 uncultured Candidatus Poseidoniales archaeon | reverse complement strand
AATATTTCATGCATGACCTAATCCATTCTTTTTCCATCGATTTACAAATTGAACATCTGGATATGATTGTGAAATAAGAAGTGGGCTCGATGCAGTGACTGGAGGGGTTTTTACTTCATGCAGTGCACTTGTCGGACATGAGCCTATACAAGATAAGCAGCCTACGCAGTTGCTTTCTACAACAACGACTGGTCGTTTTGGATGACCCCGCCCCAATGGATTTTCTAAAAGTGGGAGCAATGCTTCGAAGGGACAATGCGAGATACAAAGGTCACAACCAGTACAATCATCCATCGTTATGGCGACCATGGCTTGACCCATGATGATGTTATGATTGTATGTGATATAATTCTATGTAAATGCCCCTGTGAATCGTAAATCGAGGTCAAATTCATAGGCAATCGACCGCTGGTTCGTTTGTGACAGACCTATCATTGTTCACAGAACAAAGGCTTGAGCGTCTGCAAGGCATGCTCAAGCAAAGAGGGGTCATCCTACCTGCTTTCGAGATTCATGGAGGGAGCAAAGGTTTGTACGATTTTGGACCCGTCGGTGGCAAAATCCTGCGTAATGTGCAACAAATTTGGCTTCATCACTGGCTCAAACAAGGTGACATTGTTGAAATATCATCTCCAACGGTCACGCCATTCAATGTACTTGAAGCAAGTGGACACGTTTCAGAGTTTACTGATTTTATGGTTGATTGTCTCAACTGCGGCGAGTCTGCAAGAGCCGATTCATTAATGGAAGATACAATCCCAAATGCAGATGCATTGAAGTTAGATGAATTAAAAGAAGCAATGACTCACACACCCCCAAAATGCCCAGAGTGTAATAAAATATCATGGTCCGATGTCCGGCCACAAAATCTGATGTTTAACACCCAAATCGGAGTAGGTAACTCTGGTAAACCTGGGTTTTTACGCCCTGAGACTGCACAAGGCATGTTCACGCTCTTCCCAGCGTTATACAGGCACAATCGTGAAAAATTACCATTTGGGGCTGTGCAGATTGGGAAAGGCTATCGTAACGAAATTTCACCAAGACAAGGGATGATTCGTCTTCGCGAATTCAACATGGCCGAATTGGAATATTTCATTGACCCAAATGAAGATTGTTCGTTCGATTTTAATCCTTGGTCAAATACATCGATACAATTCATTTCCGATGAACATGGCCAGATTGAATGTGACATACAGACAGCCTTAGATCAGGGAATGATAAGGCACCCAACTGTTGCTTATTTTATTGGACGAACATATGACTTCCTCACTTCAATTGGCATTCATCGTCAATATTTGCGTTTCAGGCAACATCAATTGAACGAAATGGCACACTATGCTCAAGATTGTTGGGATGCTGAAATTTTTGGTTCCTACGGTTGGATAGAGTGTGTAGGTATTGCTCACAGAGGCTGTTACGACCTCGAGTCGCATGAGCAATATACTGGGAAACAATTGAGGGCGAGAAGAAATTTCGATGAGCCAAAGATTGTTGTTGTCGACGGATGGACGATCAATCCTTCTACGGCAGGGCCGGCATTTCGACAACATGCAGGATTCGTTAAAAGTGAAGTTGAAAAATTGCCTATCGAGTCAACATTCCCCATAGAAATACAAACAACTGAAGGGGAATTATTGACAATTTTACCCGAGCATGTGAAAAGAGACCAACGACAAGATCGGGTCACTGGTGAATGGTTTACACCTCATGTCGTTGAACCGGCATTCGGCATTGATAGAATCATATGGCATATGCTTGACCATGCGTATGAAGAAACTGAAAAGGAAGGGGAAACGTACACATATCTGCATTTAGAACCAAACGTTTCTCCAATAGATTATTGTGTCTTTCCCCTCTATGAAAAAGATGGAATGGAAGAATTGGCGAAAAAAGTACAAATGGAACTCATGCAATCATCAAACCTCTTTGTGACATATGATGGAAGCGGTTCTATTGGTCGACGATACGCACGTGCTGATGAAATCGGTGTACCATATTGTATCACAATCGATCAACAATCGATTGAAGACAAATCATTTACTGTAAGAAATCGTGATGATGGTTCCCAAAAACGTGTACGAATTGAAGACATTCTTCAAAACATGTGATTGTTTTAATTTCAATATCAACATTATGAACTGTCGTTCCTATGGGTGTGCATGGAAGTCGCTAGTGATTGGACTGAGCGACATCGCCCTAAATCTGAATTCGAGTTAGAAGGTAATGAATCAGAAAGGTCGAAAATACGTATTTGGCTTGACAAATGGAAAAATGGGGAGCCCAAGAAAAAAGGAATACTGTTATCCGGCCCACCTGGTGTAGGTAAAACAACAATAGCTAGAGCAATTGCAGAAGACATGGGTTGGACTGTCATCGAATTGAATGCGAGTGATGCGCGTAATGCCACAGCAATTCGAAAGGCTGCAACGATGGGTTCCACGCATCGTTCACTGTTTCACGACCCGAACAAGAAGGAACAAAAGACGCTGATTTTGCTTGATGAAGTGGACCACCTTGGAGGTGGTCTTCGAAAGGCGAGTGAAAAAAGGGTGTCATCTGAACTAGGTGAAGCGCGAATTGAGGGTAGCCAACAAGGTGATTTTGGGGGAAAAGCAGAACTTCTCCTTCTTCTTGAAAAAACAAAACAACCAGTCATGCTTGCATGTAACGATGAACAACGGTTTTGGGGGAAATCAAATTGGAGATATGCAAAAGAACGCTTTTCGAAATATCTTGAAATTATTAAATTCAAGCGGGCAAGCAATGATGCACTACGCCGTATAGCCAAACGAATCTTACGACTCGAAAAAATTGAATTCACTGATGAAGCAATTGAACTCCTCGTGAAATACAATCCAGGAGATTTACGTGCCCTCGTACGAGACTTACAAGTATTAACCGAAAACTTGAATCGGCCATTAGACATTGCAGAAGTAGAAGAATATGTCACTTCTAATCCCCGTGATTTATCGATTGATTTATTTCCTGGTCTCGAAGCATTGTACAAATCTAGAACATGTAAGGATGCAGTGCAGATTCTAAGAACAATCGATAAAGATGAACTCTCGTTTATTGATTGGGTGCATTGGAATAACGCTCAATTTTTCAAAGATGACCA
>CAZWXR010000048.1:8536-10947 GCA_964637985.1 uncultured Candidatus Poseidoniales archaeon | reverse complement strand
ATCCTGAGACCGGAGTTCGAATCTCCGTCCGTGCTCCACGATTCTACAACAATAAAATGGTGATTGAATGCCTAATATGAATGAACGACTTGCCCACGTTGGTTCGGGATTTGCAAAATTCCTCACCCCACCTGAGCCTGATGTCATTCGGTTCACGGTTGGACAGCCTGACTTTGATACACCTTCATCAATTGTTGAAGCAGCAAAAGATGCACTCGACCGAGGGGAGACCGCATACACACGACCACAAGGAAGTGTTGAATTATGTCAAGCTGTTTCTTCACACCTTGAACGATACAACATTCATCGAGACCATGATGATGTGCTCATCACTCCGGGCTGTAAGCAGGCATTGTTCTATTCGATGATTACACTCCTCAATCCAGGTGATGAAGTCTTGTTGCTTTCGCCTGCATGGCCATCGTACGATGGTATGCTCAGACTTTTAGGTGTGACTCCAATTCATGTCCCCGTACTCCAACACAATTACCACCCCGATTTTGATGCCCTTGCCTCTGCTGTTACCTCAAAAACAACGGCGATTATTCTCAACTCTCCAAACAATCCAACCGGTGCAGTGTACACCTCATCAGAAATAGAACGACTGACTGCGTTTTCAGTTGAGCACGACCTGTGGATTATTGATGACATGATCTATGCAAATCTGACTTGGACCGATGAAGGCTACACCTCACCTACTCAATTTGAAGGTGGGGCCGAACGAACAGTATCGATTGGTGGATGGTCAAAGGGCTGGTCGATGACGGGTTGGAGGCTTGGTTGGATAACGGGACCAACTCGTGTCATGACCAATGTCAAAACTGTTAATGCAAGTTCAGCAACACACGTTCCTACCTTTCTCATGCCAGCCGCGAAGCATGCGTTTGACGCAATGGATGATGTTGAACGCATGAAAAAAGAATTCGCCAAACGCAGAATGCTCATCCATGAAGGGTTTCAATCCCTTCCTGGTGTTAACGTACCTGAACCTGAGGGTGCCTTCTACATGTTCTGTGATATTAGAGGAACAGGAATGAGCGACACCGAATTTGCCCTTCGGGCAATGGAAGAAGCAAGAGTGCAATGTATTCCTGGGTCGCTCATGCCGGGCGGTGAGGGTTTTATCCGCATCAGTTATGCAACCAGTGAAGAAAACATCAACGAGGGTGTTCGCCGACTCAAACAATGGCTCGAAGAATTACAATGATTCCAAAAAATAATCATACAATTCGTCGAATCCAGTGGTGGTGTGCTCACCGATATAATCCAAAGTAAAAATGACGGAGATGTTGTTCGTTTTCGACAATTTTTTAATCTGATTTTTTCCTGAAACAAAGTATTGGCCCTCGCCAAAATACCTCTCCTGAAGTTCAAATCCCTCGGCAAATTCAATCTGACCATCTCTGTAAACGATGTGATTTGGACCATATGTTCCTTCAACGAGTCTTTGAACCAGTTCCAAATCTTTTCGCGGCAAGTGACGAGATCCGCTCTTCTTCCGACGGGCCACTGCACTTACTTGGAAAAATTCGCCCAAGCGTTCGATTGGAATCACGGAAATCCAATTTGCATCAAAATTCCCTGATTTGGTTGAAGTGGCGATGAATTTCGAATTTTTGTTTGCATAGTGTTGTCGAATCCAACTCACGAGAACCTCTTGGTTGACCATGACCTCCACCCCTTTAGTGCCGCATTCCGAGTACTCCTCAAGATTTTGATTCATTTCATCGATGATTTTAGAGGAAAATTCATCGGGAGGATACGTGCTACTGTACTGAAATTTTCCATCCTTAAGCAGAACGACAAATTGACCCGCTTGAGAGGGTGTTAGTTTCGCTTCGATGTTTTCTAAGGTTGGTTTTCCGTGTATTAAAGGTTGAATGTCCGGCTGCGTTGAATCACTCCCTCCAGTTGCTTTGAACTTCAAACATGGTTCGGGGGAATTCTCGTTGAGAAACGCTGCAGAATTTTGTTCAAAATCCGCCCAGTCAGCCATAAATTTCCTACGTTTCGGGTCGGGCATGAATCTTTCGGCATCACCCCCCCCCTTATGAACAGCAGATTGAAGACGGAGGCGGACTAGGAATACACATGGCCGTTGATGAAACCGGTATCTCTGTTCGAGACGGTGTCATCGCAGGCGATGCTTCAGTCACCTCAACAGGCTCAGGTGTAGCACAAATCAACCTACAAGATTCTGCGATTGCGGGCGATGTTACAATTGTACAAAATACGATGAATACCGATGAACTCGTCGAAAAACTACGTTCTG
Organism: uncultured Candidatus Poseidoniales archaeon; assembly: GCA_964637985.1. Lineage (GTDB taxonomy): Archaea > Thermoplasmatota > Poseidoniia > Poseidoniales > Poseidoniaceae > Poseidonia. The sequence continues at coordinate 8,675 of CAZWXR010000048.1, read as the reverse complement.
AACTCACGCAATTCAAGAGTGGCGGCGTAGGATTCAAATTACCTGAAGGCGGATTTTCTCGTCATGATATTGAAGCACTCATCCCCCAATTACTCCGTGACCCAGGTCCACTCCGAGAATTATCCACACCAAATCTCGT
>CAZWXR010000048.1:3485-8436 GCA_964637985.1 uncultured Candidatus Poseidoniales archaeon | reverse complement strand
CCCAATTACTCCGTGACCCAGGTCCACTCCGAGAATTATCCACACCAAATCTCGTCGAATTTGGCCGGTTGCTTCGAGCCATGGCACAACCGAAACTGCTTGCTATCATCGCTTCCCAACTCCTCGGAAGAGAAGATGTGCGTTCTACGCCTGCCATCTTAACCGCCGCCCATCTTCTTGGGGCAGATGCTGAAACTGCGGTCTTACGACCAAGAAGTGCGTTACAACATGCTGATACTGCCTTTCAAATCGCCAACGAGCACGGTCTGATTGAACTAGCTGCTTGTGCTCTGCATACCTCAATTCGATGTTGTAAAGAATTATCCATCGACCGCATGAATTATGTCGAGCATGTTACAACGTATCTCGAACAATATGGTGAAGGTAACGATATTGCTGCAGCGTGGCTCCATATCTCACTCGGTGAACACCATGAGGGAGCCCGAGGTGGTCTTGCCGATCACCATGAGTCGATGGGGCTTGACAGAGCTCGTAAAGCAGGCGACATCGAAGCCCAAATTCTTGCCTTAGTCCTTTCAGCAGACAATACCCATTGGGTGATTCGCGAACACATCTGGGAAGACCTCAAATCATCCAGTGAACGCTACGGCCTTCGATTCTATTCGATGCTCATCAATCTGGCAGATTTTGTTCGACATGGTGAATATCAACGTCTTTTGGCAGGTATTCGAACAATTCAACGAACTTCTCGGGAGGCAGGCCTCATCGAACTCGAAGTTATGGGTGCACTTCTTCAGTTCACACAAGGCGTTCACAACATCATTGAAGATAGTGCCCTATCCCAGGCCCAAAAATCATCAAACATTCGTCAATTATTGAATGAGGAACACATTGCAGAAGCCATCGACCGCGTATTAACAGAGGGCTACCTCGGACTCGATGATGAACTTGTGTTCTTTTTCGGCCTCATCGCTTTATCCAATTTATCTTTGCCACCTCAAGGCCAAGCTTACCTCCAACTCGAACGCGAATCAACCACGGTTTCGATTCGGGCTATGCTTCTGCTGTTGTCTGGTATCACAGAAAATGGAAGTTTCGACCAGCGAGTACTACGTAACGTAAAGAAAATGCTCATTGAAAAAGAAATAACACTGGACCAACCTGTTTGGAGGTTGTTTGAATTAGCCTCGAACTCTCGCCAAACTGAGGTTATCACGCCACAACAACGTGAACAATTCGTTCAGAGAAATCCTGTGCCTCCTGATTATGGCCGTTTTGTTTTTTGGTTTGTTGCGACGTGTTGGCTTATTGAACTCATGAACATGGTCGATTATATTGATTTTTCATTAGCAGAGTACATCGCTTTGGATGAATCTTTCACTGGACTCTTTTTACCAATTGTTTTCATTGCCTCGTATACGATGCGAAGTCTACGTGCTTCAAAAATTACTGAACTTCGTCGTTCACAACAAAATAGACCCGACCCCATTCCATATTTGTTCGATGAAACAACCATTAGTGAAGGTCAAGAAATTGTTAACATTCTTTTGCACTGGATTGGCTCGCTCATGGTGACGGTCATCTTTTTCTTCATGCTTGTTGACGGAAGTTATTCAAGTCGTGAAGGCGTTATCATTCTCTTTGTTCTCTACGTTCTCATCACACAATCCATACACAATTCACATCATTCTCTGCGGATGTGGCGAAGGTTCGTATTCCTGAATGTGTGCTTTGTAGGAACTGCTTTCTTCTTTGATGGAGGTGTGGTCGACGAAGGATTCCTCACCTTTTGGTATGGCTTGATGGCGGTTGTTCTTCTCGTCTACTTGTCAAACAAGAAAACAATGCAAAAGAAGTACAGTGCGATGGTTCAACAATTTCAGGGTGTGATCTAATGGTTTATCGCGTCACACTCAAACACGCTCATGGGAAAATTTCCCATGAGGCTGTCATGGATTTGGTTAAGCGATTGGACGGTAATGAACACGCTGAATTTCGAATGACAGATGATGGAATTCACTTCCAAACCGGCGATGCAGAAGCCGTAATTAGCCATCGAAGCGGAGAAATCGTCATTACACCAGGCTCCCCATCGAGAATTCGTGCAACTCGAATTGGAGAGTTATTTGTTGTTCCTGGAATGATCATGAATGCACAGAATAAGAAACGCAACAAAAAGGCAACCAACACAGCGACGATGGCTATGATGGCTACGCTCGATGCTGACCCAGCTGATGTTCACAGCAACCTGTTCCCAGATGTATCGCCTGACGAATGGGAAGGCATACGAAATGCCATGGGTGTTGACGATGTGCAAGAAATCATTTCACCATTTACGACGCATCAGCCTGCTGAAGCCAGAACGATTGACCTCTCAGAAAGTTTTAGCATCAATGCTGACCATTGGACTCCTCCAACAACATGGATGGGTCGTCGCGGAAAAGATGCGGCTGAGTATCTCAATTACCCTAGAGGGTCCCCCCAATTCTTCGTTCGCCAACTTCCACTCGACCCTTGGAATATTCTTTGGGATGAATCGATGAGTGCTGGTGGCATTGAATGGAATTAAGCCCATTCTGAAGGGTCAAACCCGCTACCGAATGTACGCTCTTCATCAATCTCTATTTCTTGAACATCAGTGATGTTACCATCATGTTCTGGTGCGTTGGTCTTCGCCCAATCATCAACAGGTCCAGGTTTTCCAACACCCGGTCCGTAAGAGTATTTGATTTCATGAATAAGGCCTAACTTCACCAGCCATAGTTTTCTTAACGTGTTCATAAATTCATTTTTTGTTAAACCATCAAACCAAATCGGCAGGCTGACATTAAACGCCTGGAGGGGGCCTGGTTTATCTTTGCCCTCATGACCCATGTGAATGCCCCAATCAACACCCTGTCGAATAAGATGAAGGCGGCTTTCATGCACCCATTCATCCCATCCGTCTTTGTCATCGGACATGTGCTGAGACATTTCGTTTTGCTGACCTTCATCAACCCTGGTCATGGATGAAATAGCAACGAGATCTCTGTTGTTTGGAACAATAACGGCAAACATGTGCCCCTGACCTGCTGAAGGATATCGAATAAGGAAATGTGCTTGGGCCCTTTTGTCAGGTTGACTTCGGACAGTTAAACGCTCATCTGCTATCCATTTTTTCAAGTTCTCAACAACGTCCGAGGCATCCATCGACCACGGCTAAAACCTCATCCCGTTTGAATCGTTTGGATTGAAAAACGTCGCAAATTATCTCGTTTCTAGCATCTCAACCATCGATTGTACCAATGTTTGTAGTCGCTCTTTTTCTGTTTTTGACATCATCCTTCGGTTCCATGCTTTTCTTGTGTCAACAAAATCATCCCATGCCCATGCAAAACTATGCCCAGATATCCAAAACAGTGGAAAAGAGACCATTATCGCCACGAGAATGGTACATGTTTGTTGCAATGTTGAGGTACCAAGCAAGGTCAACCAATCGACTCCTGTCAGGGATTCTATCGATGCACTTTGCAACATCAATGCTCCTACAAGAACTAGGGAAGCAACAGGCCAAACGATCATTGAGCCAAACATTGCTGCCAAGAACTGGTAACTTGTTCTTGCATCAAGTCCCTCATCCGTGTTGTCGCCCAAGATGCGGCCCATCAACAATTGAAAGCCGAGTGAAAGCAAGAATAAAGGCAAGAACACAATGAAAATCGACCAACGCACGAGGCTTTTCACGGCTAAGACTGGGTTTGCTTTTCGTAGTTGAGACGGGTTTGATGCTAAATCTCGACCATCGAGTCGATGTTTTTCCAAAATTTGTCCCACTTCAATTGCACTATCAAGAAGTTGGTCGGATGTTGTTGATGGAGGGAGGTTCGTTTCAGTTTGGTACTGTTCTCGTATTTTTCTTGCTGCATGAACTTCTTCGCTCCACTGATTTAACGGCGTTTGTTCCACGCGAGATTTCACATGAGCGAGGACGTGAAAGCCTCGATGCTCGTCCCATGTTTGAGCATGAGGCGTTAACACTGGCAAACGTCGTTCAAGCTCATCTCTGAAATGGTACACCAATTCAGCGGGTGGCTCAACCCAATCTTTTTTCCGAACGGCTTCAACCATATCATCGGGAATCATGTCTCCATCGATTGAGATTGCCTGCCCAAATTCGATGTATTGGTCGGTGCGGAAGTATTCCTTTGTTCGAAAGTGAAGGCCGGTTGGAACAAGTTTTGGCATTGGTAGCCCGTTTGCCTTCGCAAGTGCTGCTGCAGCGAGGACTGTTCGCATTGGCCCTGTTCGAAAGCGAATCATGTGAGACTTATCGTGGCTGGTTCCCTCAGGAAAGAGAACACATCCAAACCCATGTGCAATTCCGCTTGCGAGGGACAGCAAAGAACGACCGTTGATGTGATTGGCTTCTTCTTCTGTACAACCTCCTCGAAGCAATTCCGCTTTTCGAACCACAGGTTGTACGGCGAGTTTTCTCGTCCACCACCCCAAAAAGAATCGGGTGACCAAGTCGTGGCGGCTGCCGACAACAAATTCCTTGGGGTGCTGCAAAAAAATGCCCAACGGATCCATGAGGCCATTTGTGTGCCATCCACAGCACATGGAACCACCATCGTGGTTCAATTCTTCAACTGATGAGGAGGAAGTTGTTCGGAATTGGATGGCTGAAACCCGACGGCAAAACCAAAACCCAAGCCAAGTCCAAAACGGTGAGCCTGGCGTTGAACGATTGAAGACTGGGAGTGGGGAAGTGAGTAATTTTTCCATATTCATTTTCTTTGCAGAAGCGGAAAGAATGGGCAGAACCTCGCCGTTATGCACAACAACTTCGGTATCCAAATCGGCTTGTGTCATTCCATTACCTCCGAAGTGAGGATGCGAGCAAAGCCAAGGCTTCGTGGTCAATATCGGAAGATGGTGGCGTCCTTGGCCACATCGCAGCTAATGTTGAGCCTCCATCGCCCTCTGTTCGTGGTAGAACATGAAAATGAAC
>CAZWXR010000048.1:0-3385 GCA_964637985.1 uncultured Candidatus Poseidoniales archaeon | reverse complement strand
GTTTGGTCAGCCATGTACATGCTACTCTCAATCTATTTTTGAGATTAAGCACCGTGATTGGTGATATTATTCTTCTTGTGGTGCAAGAATCCAGTGACCGCCTGCCCCTTTCTTGAGTGCGAGTCGCCCTGTCTGGCCCGCTGCATCTACAGTGATGTGGTAAAGGAAATCATGCGAAGATTCTGGGAAATCAGAGCGCTTGAATTGCCCTCTCGATTCTTCTCGAACAAGTGAAGAAGCCGTACATGCTGTGAGCATTCGGATACTTGCTTGAATATTGAGAACTTCAACTAAATTCGTGTTCATGACCAGCGACGTTTGGTCGAGATGAAGCGATTCTGCTTGCAATGAGATGGCTTCGAGTTCTTCTTTGAGTTGCTGAAGTGACTGTGTGTTCATTTCTTTGGTCGCAGCGAGTGATGAACGGATTGATGATACGATATTTCCAATTCGAAGTGCGTGGCTCTTCTCCTCATCTTCTTCCATCATGGCTGATATATCTGCTTCCAATTGTGAACATGCTTCTTGAAGACGGTCTGAAGATGCAAATGACCTACCGGCTAACCAATCACCTGATGCAGCGTCCCTGCCTGCTGCTGAACCAATCGCAAGACTGTCGAGCATACGATTACCAATGAGCAAGCCTGCGCCATGGAAACCACTTGAGGCTGCATCGCCGGCTGCGTATAGGCCCGTAGCCCATCTCGACCAGGAGCCAACAACACATCGGCCTAGGCTATCAACAGGCAAACCACCAATTGTGAAATCGACTCTGCATTCAATGGGGACAGTTGAACGATTCATGTCAATGCCACTTCGCATTTTCACAAGGTCAAAGGTTGAGGCCCACCATGCTTTGTTTTCACCGAGATGTCGTGCGTCGAGAACAGGTTGGACGGCAGAAGAAATGGCGTCACATAGTGCTGTGTGGTCAAGATCTTTCGTTGCTATCTCAGGACCTGATGATTCATGAAGCGTTGCTCCATCAAAGAGAAGGCCAAAAGGTAATGCGATGTTCGTTCCTTTAATGCAAAGAGGGTGAGCAAGTACATGTTCCATATCCCTCAATGGGATGCCTGCTCGAAAAGCCATATCCATCCCAAATCCGACAGGGCCTCCTGAAAACGCACCCTCAAATCCTTCATCGGCGATAATGAGAGCTTTACATTGTATTGGAACGATGGTTCCATTCATTGAGTCAAGAGCGAGAAGACCCTCGACTGCGAAATCGTTGAGCACAAGATGAAGGGGGATGTGGTCCCCTCTTCGAACAACACCAAATTTCATTGCTTGTTCTTCAAGCACTTGATGGACTTCGAGTGATGTGCTATCTCCCGAATCAATACAACGTGGTTGAAGGTGACCTACGGCATGGCGGGTCTTTGGCAATCCTTTTTGGTCACGATGAAAGATGACGCCCTTTCGTTCAAGGTAGTCAACTTCGCCGATGGCTTTTGCAGTAATTGTTGAAACAACATCTTGGTCTGACAGAAAGGCTCCTGAACGAACTGTGTCTTCTCTGTGGCCTCTATTGTTTGCTTCTTGTAGACCTGCTGCAATCCCGTCTCTTGCACCATGACCATGATGGCCAAGACCAGTTGAAGAGAGCAAAAGTGTTGTTGCACCTGCGGCGGCAGATTCGCTTGCAGCACGCAATCCAGCATGTGTATCACCAAGAACGACGACATCCCACGCTTCCATTCTTACTCGCCCTCAACTCTGTCGAAACACCCTCCCTCCATAAGCAAACCGCTTCAACCGTCTGCTTAATCTGTGAAATTTGGGAAAGGTCGTAACGACAATTTGCGAACCCTCTCCTCTTCTTTGCTCTTGTTCCAACTGTTCTGATTAATCGCACGCGTTGAGATTGTTTCAAGAACTGAAGATTCGATGACGATGCCCTCGCTATCTCGTAGAATAACCTGAACATTTTGAAGGGCATTGTTGGTTTTGTTCCACGCAATACTGAGCCACAGAACAACACCGCGTTGGAGGTATCTTGGCATCCAATCAAGTGCATCGTTATCGCCATCATTTCGCAATTGGACTGGTCCGGTTGGAGGAGGGCAAGGTGCAACTTCAAATCGGTGATCTCTTGACAATGGTTCACCATCAGGACATATCACTTCGATTCGTGCAACCTTTTCTTCGAATGTTTGATTATTCAATGCAATGAAAAGATGTCCTGCTCCACCTACGCATTCTTTGTCGAGAGCAATGTCCATTCTCCAATCCGAACGAAGATATTCTGGTCTGCCAGAAATGAGGTCCAACTGAAGACGTTCAAGCAATTGAAATGCCCCTGGTTGCCAATTTCTTGCGTGTGAGATAAGGCGTTGAAATGACCGCCAGTGAAACAAATGATTGCGGTCAAGAATGAGGTCATCAATCGCATCGTTTCGAATGAATTCTTTTATTTCTTCAAGTGCTTCGTGCGATGTGATTTCTGCCTTCATATCGAGGTAGAGGACATACAACAAACGCTCCCATGATTGTTCTTTGTCAAAACCAGGCAAGACACTTTCATCGAACTTCCTCATCCATTCATTCCACTCAATCGTGAGGTCTGGGTCGAGATGAAGAACAAGCATCTCGCTCAAAATAGAACCCAATTGGGTAGGGTGATGTGTCGGAGAATGGTGCGTAAGGTATGGCATTAAATCTCCTTGCTGTCGAACGGTTTCGGATGTAAAAATGGAATGAAACATGTGAGCAAAACCAAGTGTCATTGCGACGAGAAGAGCAAGGTTCCATGCAATTGTATCAGGGGTGATAGCAGTCGCAAAACCGAGCAAAAATAGTGCTACCATGCCTAAGAAAACGTTGGTGAGAATATGTCGTCGAACATCGGTCAATCCTTCGAGCACTCTATCCATACCCGGCTGAGAACGAAGAGATTGTTTGTGTGTCATGTGAAGACTTCCAAGTTCACGCAAGGACAATTTTGCTTGCGTAGCAGACCACATCGATTCTGAGGCAAGAAGTGGAGGGAGGATGGCAATGCCAACGGGAACAAACCAAATTAAAAACACATGAAGCGGATTACCAACCGATTCCTCTGGAATCAATGCTGTGAATAATGCAACAATAGCGATGCTGAAACCAAACAAAATCCGAAGGAGCATCAAAAATTTATTTCTTGCAATTTTCCCAGCCTGCAATCTTCTTCGTTCTTGCACTTCCCATTTCTCAAGGGTTCGTTCAAGAGGGTTATCTGTTCGGGTAAAACCAGAGCCGTAGGGGTCTGGCAAGATGTTATGGGCACGCTCAACTTGTTTTGTTGTGGCCGATTTTTCGTCGTCCATGGTCGCCCGCCTATCGTAGTGGTTGTGTTGCTTCAATATGGGTCTTTTTGCTTTCTTTGAATGAATGATTTCGATTTTGG
>CAZWXR010000047.1:0-11376 GCA_964637985.1 uncultured Candidatus Poseidoniales archaeon | reverse complement strand
ATGTGAAGAGATTTTTTTGCTCTAAATCATATCACTCAAAGCCATTTTTACAATTGGCGAAATGATAACCTTCAAAGGCTTCTGTCCTGTGGGAGGGCTAACTAGCGTATGCTAAGAAGGTGAAAATATGGTCGTTGTCGCCAAGGTATGGATTGATGAAGACTGCATCACGTGTGATGCATGCCAAGACATTTGTCCTGAAGTATTCAGTGTTACAGATGAAACATCACAAATTCTTGCAGCAGTTCGTGTTGATGGTCAATTTGACCGGAACACGCAAGGTGCATTGTTGAGTGGCACATTCGGTGCAGACCTCGGCGATATCATTCTAGAGGCTGCGGAGGCTTGCCCTGTCGAGGTCATCAAATTTGAACTTGCCACCGATGGAGCACCCTCAGAAGCAGAAGCACCTGCGGCAGAAGTAGCAACCGAAGCTCCTCCCGCCGCCGCAACGACAGCCGTAGCCGGAGTTTCCGAGGAACTAGCATCCCTCCTCTCTGGCGACCGCTCACTCTCAATTTTCTTCGGCTCCCAAACTGGAAACGCGACAGGTCTTGCAGAAAAAACTGCGAAATTGGCTGCTAATTATGGCCTTGAACCTACGATTATCGACATGGATGGATATGACCCCAGCCAAATGGCATCAATGAAGCGAGTGCTCATCATCACGTCCACATGGGGCGAGGGCGAAATGCCCGATAATGCCGAGACCATGTGGCAATCGATGATCTCAGGAAACCCAAACATGTCTGGCGTTTCGTACTCCGTCTGTGCCCTCGGCGATACATCTTACGACGAATACTGTAAGGCTGGTCACGATTGGAATGATAAAATCCAATCCCTCGGAGGTTCGCAAATACATCCAATTCAAGAGTGCAATGTGGATTATGAGCCACCTTGGAAAATATGGGTTGACCAAGTTCTCCCTCGGATAGCATGTGTAGACAGCTCAGGAACATTCCTCGAAAACTTGTTAGAAGAAATGATAGCACATGGTAGCGGTGATGACGATGACATCGTTGAAGGCGACTTCACTCCAACACCGATGAATGAAGAGCAACTGAGTATTACTCTGGAACTCTTCCGATATCAACCTGAACATGCACATCAAGGATGGGACACGATTGAATGCCTAGTTCCTGCACATGCATCACTCCAAGACCTGTTTCTTAATGTTCAGCACAATGTCGATGGTTCGTTTACTTTCAGACGTGGAAATTATGCTGGTAGTCCGACCACTGGGGTTCGAGCCAATGGCCGAATTGTCCTGTCCGACATGACCCGAGTCGATGCACTGGTCAAAAACGGAGGAGTCTTGAAGATTGAGCCCCTCCCTGGACACCCGATTGTTCGAGACCTTGTTGTTGATATGGCACACTTTGAACGACACCGAAGTCGTGCTGAACCATGGATGCGAACCGATGACCGTGTAGGTGAATATCTCTCAAACGGGACCGCAATGGGAACCATGGAAAGTTCAACTGCCCTTGCACTTCACCAAATGAATAGCGTACATTCGTTCCAATATTTGCAAGGAATGTCCGAAACACTGCCTCATGACCCACATTACGAAGGACCGGGCATTCATCTTCAACAATGGATTCGATGCTGCGACCCACGTACGGGCCAAAAGCAACGACAAATTTTACTTCAATCCCTCAACGATGTCGATGGAGTTTGGAGTGAGGCAGACCTTTCAAGTATTGCACGTCAAGGAAAAGATGGGGCTACCACCTCTGAAGCACTTCACCGAGTGCGTGCCGCACTGCTTGTTGAATTCAAATACGCTGGTAAACATGGACGGCTCGTTAAATGGTACGGCCGAAGTGTAAAATGGTCCGGTAAGGTCAACGAAACAACGCTCTACAGGCAAGTTCTCGGCCCACTAGGATTGGTGAGCAATGTATTCAGTGGCGTATCTGCACGAATGATGTTGGCATTCACTCGAAACGGTGGCCCTCCAATTCGTAGTTTGCAGGCTCTCCTTCTTCCACCAGCAGGCGTCGGTAGGATTCCAAACATGTTCAATTCAAAAGTTGATGACCACCATGAGGTCGTGAGCATCTTCAATGAATTAGACCAGAGACTTTGAGGCGATTGTATGGCAAAATTAGCATATTACCCAGGCAATGTAGCCCGTGCAGGAGCTTCTGAGGTAGAAGATTGTATTCAACCACTTTGCAAAATCCTTGGCATAGACCTCATCGAATTACCTAAGTCTTCAAGCGATGGCGGAAACATTATTCGTCAATCCTCACAAAAGCTGCAGGACTCCCTTGTAGCAAGAAACCTAGCTCTTGCAGAAGAGAAGGGCCTTGACATCATCACACCCTGTGCAACAAGCCATGCAATCATGGCTGAAACGGCGATGACATTTAGGAACGACCCTGTGTATGCAAGCACACTCAACAATTTGATTGCACGACACTCAAAAATTGAATATTCTGGTGAGAGCAAATCTTGGCACCTTTTGCACTATCTGGTTGAAGAAGTAGGTCTTGACAAAATCAATGACCTCGTAAAGAACCCGATTGGAATGAAGGTCGCTTGCTACTACGGACCAAATATGCAACGAGAAGGATGTTGCTCCGGTGATGACCCCTTCATGCCGACATACATGGAACAACTGATAGAGGCACTCGGTGGAACACCAATTCATTACGATAGCCGGTGTTCAAGCGTTGGAACACCATCGTTGCTCTCCTTAGAGAAATCAGCATTGCGGATGACGGCTGATGTCTTATCGGATGCGATCACCAATGGTGCTGACCTCCTTGTCACCGCATGCACACTTTCCCATCAGAATTTAGATTCATACCAAACAAAAGCAGGAAAAGTGACGGGCAAAAATACGGCGATACCCATTGTCCACCTCACCGAAATCCTTGCTTTTGCAATGGGTGTCTTCCCCGACCGATTTGCACAACTGCGAACAAGGGCTAAACTCATCGGCTCATGATTCTTTGTCCATAAAGAATGAGGCAACTAGCCCTAATGTCGGATTCTCTCGAATCTTCTGTTGCACCTTCTCTTCATCGAAATCAAAATTTTGGGTAATGAATTCCTGAACTTTTTCTGAAATCAGTTGAATTCTCATCTCAACCCAATCCGGTAATTCGGATTCCATCGCATCAATCTCCATTAATGCAGATATCGAGGGACCTTGCATTTCTTTTGCAGGCGTGGATTGAACAAGGTCATGGAACGATTTGAGGAGTTCATCTTCATGTTCCTTGGCGATGTGGAGAAAATGCGCTGTCTCAAGGGCATTTTTGGTCAAGACAACAGGAATTCGAAGTTCTACGGTGATGAAAGCCAAGGCTCCAAGGACGGCGTTTGGATGTAATCTATGCTCATCGCCTTCACCTGTTTCGATCACAAGCATTGGTCGTGATGACCCTGCGATCAATTTTCGACATTGGTGAAGTAATCGTCCATCTTTGATGCTCTCGCCTAAATCAGAACTTGTTTTCCTCTCAATGAGAATTCGTTCAGATAATCGAATGTCTCCTGCCGGCAAATACGTCAATTCAACCTTGCATCCTAAACTTCGCAAATATGCTGGCAAGGTAGAACGTGATTCACGATAATCAAGGTGTACGAGCATATCGTGAGGGGATGGTGCATTCATTTCATCAACAGCGGCTTGGGTTGCATGGCCAACTGCATCAAGGAGGTCTTCAGTCGCATCGAAAAGAATGGTTGCCCTCATTGGATGAGGTTCTTTGGTTAGAGCAACTTTTACCCTTGTTGGTTCTTTTTCAAAATCGAACAGTCCCTTTTGCTGTTTGGTTCGTAAAAATTCTGGTGGAATTGGTTCAGCGACCTGATGAACAATACGGCGGTCGTTAGATAGCAGCAATTCCGGTTCAGTTTCCTCTTCTTCAGGCTTCAACCTATTTCGCTCTCGTTCAATATATTCTTCAACGCTATAGGTTGTATGTTCATCTAAATCAATAGAAAAAGCGGTTGCATCCGAGTGAGGGCCAGGATAATTTTGCAATGAGTTTGTCGCCACCATTTTTGTCAAAACAGCGTTCATTCGCTCTTCTTGGTGTTCGGATGCGTTTTGGACATACACATCTTTCGTTTCCTTTGCAATGAGAACATGGACGGAACCATCTCGTTGGCGGGCAGTTCTTCCTCGTCGTTGTATAAGGCGGATTGCACTTGGAACTGGTTCGTAAAGAATGACCATATCCGCAGCAGGAACATCAAGTCCTTCCTCACCCACTGAAGTTGCTATAAGCAAGTTAATCTCACCTTGTCTAAATTTTTCAAGTTGTGTAAGTTGCTCTTTTGTGCTCATGCCTTTTGAGGTGCCTCGTGAGGATTGTCCAATAAATCGCCCAGGTCGAACGATGTCGTGTGAATCAAATTTCTCTACGAGGAGGTCGACTGTATCACGGAATTCTGTAAAAAGAATGACTTTGCCGTTAGGATTTGCCTTGAAGGCTGCATCGACAAGGTCTTTCATCGCCCCATGCTTTGGATGAAATTCTTCGCAATCTTCTAGCGATTCACGCAAATTCCGAATAATTGGTGTATTGATGAAGCGAGATGTTTTCCTTTCACTTGATTGTTCCTGGTCTGCTCGATCGAGGAAGAGTTTGGTCGAACCCATGCCTTGCGTTTGAATGAGATTTAGAACCATCAATAGACGACGTAAATCTGCAATTTTTCGAGCAGCTTCATACGCCCTAACATCCCGGTGTTGAATGGCCCGGCTTGCTCGCTGTTGTGCTTTTTCAAGGTGTTTGCTTGAAACATACTGCACTGGTGCGAGAAAGCCCAAACGCTGGAGGGATTCTACTTCTTTCATGTAATAGGCATGTACTGGATTGATGACGTGTTGTAATTTGTCGGGTAGGTCAAGATAAAGCAAATTCACATCTAACTCAACTGCGTAAGGGGCGAGTAACGGGTCTGTTTTCCGAGTATAATTCAGAAACCCTATGTTCAATTCTTTAGCTACCGCCCTAATCTGTTCTTCTTTTGTTCCAGGGCTGGCCGTCGCTGCAAGAACGCGAGGGTGTTTTGCTTGTCGACGATAGTGTCGCCCTACTTTGGCAAAAGCATGATTGCCAACGGCGTGATGTGCTTCATCTACGATAAGTAAAGCCACATCATCTAAGGTGATTCTTTCTGATAACACATCGTTGTCGATGACTTGTGCAGTTGCAAAAACAATTGTCGCACTTGCCCAAAGTTCCTCTCGATTTGAGGGTGATGTATCTCCGGTGTATTTCACCAATGTTGATTCGTCAACAGCCAAACGCTCTTTTGCCATTCTCCATTGTTGGTCAACCAAGCCTGTCGTGGGTGCGATGAGAAGTATTTTTTTCGCCCCGCGATGAAGGTGTTCAGCCATCATCATCCATTGAACTGCTGTTTTCCCGAACCCTGTGGGCATAACCATCAACGTTGAGCCACCAAGGGCTGTCTTGAGGGACTCAAGTTGGTAGGCCCTTGCCTCAATCTCATCCGTCAAGAGCGGATGGACTATCTTGGCCATGTTTTTTATTCGTCGTCAACAGTAAAAAAACATCTTGTGAGAAAAGTTTCAATATATACGATGAAAAGAAGGGTATAGGGAGCAAATAGCCCCTTGAAAAAACCGATTCACTCATATACAAGAGGTTTGTCGGAAGGTCGCTCAAAGGTGAGTAGCCAGACACAAAGGGCAATCCAAACGGAACCCGAAGAACCCGCTTTCCACTCGTGAAAATGGGTCGCAGTGTCACGGCTTCTCCTATCCTAAGAGCCCTCGTATGCCCCTCTTCGGTGGGGCCAATGCGATGTAAAAAAACTGGAGGAATCCGATATGGCGAAGAGAAGTCACCCACGCAGAGGTTCGATGGCGTTCAGCCCGCGAAAGCGAGCTAGCCGTCACTTTGGATCAGTCAATGCGTGGCCACAAACCGATGAAACAGATGTACGAATACAAGGATTTGCAGGATGGAAAGCAGGCATGACGCACGTTTTTGCCCGCGATATGAACCCAAGAAGCACATCAGCAGGACAGGAGATTCGAATTCCTGTGACAGTTGTTGAATGCCCTAAAATGAGAATTCTTGCTGTCCGTGGTTACAAAATGACCCCTTACGGTAAGCAAGCAGCTGGCGAAGCATGGGTCGACTCGAAGACCATCGAAGATGCATTTCCCGAAGTGTTTAAGCGAATCTCAAACCGAAGTGGTGCACATGATACAGAAAAGCACTTTGAGACACTTGCAAACGCTGATCTAGATGAAGTCCGCCTTATCGTTTCCACCCAACCAAGTCAGGTAAAAGCCGTTCCATCGAAAGTTCCTGAAGTTATGGAAATGGGCCTCACTGGAGGAAGCGTAGAAGATCAACTCAATTTTGCTAAGGAAAAACTTGGCGAAGAATTTTCATTTGCTGATGCATTTGAAGAAGGTAAACTCACAGATATCGTAGCCGTCACAAAGGGTTACGGTTGGCAAGGTGTTATTCGCCGATTTGGTGGAAAACTTCAATCACACAAGAACTCGAAAAAGCGCCGACAACATGGAAACCTCGGCGATTTCGGTACAGGTTATGTCCGAAAGACAATTCGACAAGGTGGTCAAACAGGTTACCATCAACGAACTGAATTCAACAAAAGAGTTCTTCGTATTTCCAATCCTGAAGAACATACGATTACTCCAGCGGGTGGATTCCTGCACTACGGTGAAGTGAAGTCACAATACATTCTCATCAAAGGAAGTGTACCTGGACCAGCAAAGCGCCTCATTCGATTTAGAGACGCTGCACGTGGTTCATCGAAGCAACAACATGAACTCGACATCACATTTGTGAGTACAGCTTCAAAGCAGGGGGCCTGAGCATGAAGGTAGCAGTCAAAGACATCATCAACACGGTCACTCAAGACGAAGTCGATGCTGGAAAGTTACAACTTCAGTTCGACATTGAAGTGTCTGAAGGAAAGAAAGTCACACTACCTGATGTGTTCAACACACCTCTCCGTGAGGATGTTATCAAACTCGCAGTGGCATCCAGTCGTGCTAATCGACGACAAGCATACGGGTCAAAAGCCCACGTAGGAAAGAGAAAGCCAATGGCAGGTATGAAGCATTCCGTCGAATGGTGGGGTAAGGGCCGTGGTGTTTCTCGAATCATGCGAAGAACCGGCCAACGCCGTGGTGCACAAAACCCACATACACTTGGTGGTCGACGTGCTCATGGTCCTAAAGTCGAAAAAGACTGGTCAAGAAAACTCAATGCAAAAGAGCGAAGGCTTGCACGGGATTCTGCTTTAGGGGCTACCATGTCAATTGACCTCGTTTCATCTCGTGGCCATCGCCTCGATGAAGAAATTGAACAACTCCCAATCATTCTAGGATCATACACAGAAGTCGTCGACGGAGCATCGAATGAATACGACATCGAGACATTCAATCATGGCTCTGCAACAAGAAAGGCTGCTGCAATTTTCAACAGCCTTGGCTTAGGACACGATTTACAACGTGCTCGAGATGGTCGAAAGATTCGAGCAGGAAAAGCAACCATGCGAGGACGTGTTCACAAGACACCAAAATCAATTCTTCTTGTGGTCAAGCAAAAAGCAGGCTTGGCTCAGGCTGCACGAAACCTGCCTGGTGTCGATGTGGTTGCAGTAGCTGACCTTGCAGCAGAAGACCTTGCACCTGGCGGTCATCCAGGCCGATTGACTGTGTTCACGCGCTCTGCGTTGGAAGGTATGAACTGAGGTGATGATGATGACGCCATACGACATAATTCTACAACCGTGGTTGACTGAAAAAACAATGGAAGCAAGAGCAACAGAACAACGACTAGAGTTCATTGTTCATCGCTCAGCAACAAAAGCACAGATTGCACGAGCTATCGAAGAGATTTTTGATGTCGAAGTTGCAAAGGTCAATGTTCGAAATTCAAAGCACGGCAAGCATGCATCAGTGCGTCTTGCCGAAGGTTACGATGCAGAAGATGCAGCAATGCGAATGGGAGCATTCTGAGGTGATACAATGGGTAAGAGAATACGTGCACAAAGAAAAGGGTCCAGTCCTCGTTACCGAGTAGCGAGCCACCGATTCCCTGGCGAAGCCCGAATGCCTCGAGAAAACGATATCGAAGTTGAGGTTGTCGAACTCGTTCACAGCCAAATTCACACGGCCCCACTTGCAAGAATCAAACTTCCCGATGGTGGTTCGCAACTCATCGTTGCAACAGAAGGTCTCTCGGTTGGTAGCAAAATCTACATTGGCGATAATGTGGAACTTCGACCAGGAAATGTAACTCAACTTGGCAACATACCCGAAGGTACAGCAGTTAACACTGTTGAACTTCGACCAGGTGACGGTGGAAAAATTGCTCGCTCTGGTGGAAATTCATGTCTTGTCGAATCGAGAATCGGCGATAAAGTCCGTGTTCGTCTACCCTCGGGTGCACTCAAAGAAATCTCTGCAAACTGCCGAGCAACAATAGGTGTTCTCGCAGGTCATGGACGTGATGAAATGCCACTCCGAACTGCAGGTGCAGCACACTACAAGGCAAGAGCAAAGGGTAAACTGTACCCACATGTCTCCGGTGTTGCCATGAATCCAGTTGACCACCCACACGGCGGTGGTAATCACCAAGCAGTTCACGGTCCAAACTCTGTAGCACGTGGTACTCCACCCGGTGCTAAGGTAGGTAATATTGCACCACGACGCACAGGTCGTGGCCGGGGTAAGAAGGTTTGAGGTGAAGAAATATGGCAAAGAAAAAGCGTTCATTTATGACACCAAAGGCTAGTCGAAGAAAGGCAAGAAAGCGACTTTCGACAACCTCAGCACGTGTAAAGGAAGAATTCACCTACCGTGGTTATTCAGTTGATGAACTTCAAAAGATGGCGATTTGGCCAGATGACGATTCCCTCGGATTTGTCCACATCACTTCGGCACGAATCCGAAGAAAGATCATCCGTGGGTGGTCTGTTGAAAATCAACAATTCCTCGACCGAGTTCGCCGAAGTGAAGGCAAAACAATTCGTACTCATCGAAGAGATATGCCAATTCTACCAGAATTTGTTGGACGAAGGATTGCTGTTCACAACGGTCAAAATTTCGTTGAACTCGAGATCAAACCTGAAATGATTGGCCACTATCTTGGTGAATTCGCAGTCACACGAAGAGGCGTTGCCCACAGCGGACCGGGTGTAGGTGCTACCCGTTCATCGAAGCACGTTCCATTGAAGTGAGGTGATTATTGTGCAAACAAGAAAAAGAGACATGAGTCGAAGAGAACGACGAAAGGCTACACCTCAAAACGGCTACACACAGTTATTGCAAGGTTCACGACTTTCAACCGCACGTTCCGTACGAGTCGACATGCACGCAAAACATTGTTTCGAAGTTTGTCGAGCAGTCAAAGGCATGCAAGCCGGTGCGGCTATCACTTACCTCAATGAGGTGCTTAAAATTGATTCAGACCGAGCGGATATTCGAAAGAAAGCACGTGCTGTTCCATACCGATTAGGGAGTGGAAATAAGCGAAGGCGACGCTCAGGGCCGTCAATGGTTGGTCACAGGAAAGGGGGCATAGGCCCAGGACGATACCCGGTTAAAGCTTCAAGAGAAATTATCAAACTCATCGAGAGTGCGATGAACAACGCTTCACATCAATACGAAGACATCAACCCCGAAGAAATGGAAATTACTCACATTGCTGCACATCGTGGTCGTATTCGAAAAGGTTGGATTCCTCGAGCACGAGGAAGGGCTACACCAAAAAATCACTATCAAGTTAATTTGGAAATCTTCCTTGAAGACTTTACCAGTGAAGAAGAAACAGACGGAGACGAATTCTGAGGTGATATTATGAGTGGAAAACAAAACACAACAAGAGCAATCATCAATCGAAATGTCGAACGACTTCTCGTACGAGAATTTTTGATGAACAACACCAAGAGAGCTGGATTTGGAGGCATCGATATCCGAAGAACGCCAGCGGGTACAGAAGTGACTGTTCACGCAGAACGACCTGGTATGGTCATTGGTCGACAAGGAAAAATCATCCATGACCTTCAGCGAAGACTCAACGCAGAATTCCAATTGCCAAACACCAAATTGAAAGTTGAAGAGATCGAAAACTCGACTCTCAACGCTCAAGTCATGGCAGAGCGAATCGTTCAATCCCTCGAGCGTGGATGGTATCATCGAAGAGCGAGCCTGAGCGCTGCTGAAAATATCATGAAAGAAAATGCAAGAGGTGTAATCATCACCATTGCAGGTAAACTAACTGGTGCAAGACACCGAACTGAAAAGACAATTCGTGGTCACGTCAAATATTGTGGTGAAACAGCAGTGCAACACATGGACAAGGGTCATGCCGTCGCAGTCAAGAAACTTGGAACGATTGGTGTCACTGTAGAAATCATGCGACAAGGAACAAAACTTCCTCACGAAATCAGCATTTACTCTGATGAACAACTCAAAATTATGGCTGAACAAGAAGAGGCTCAAGAAGAAGCCGTTGAAAATGTCGAAAACCAGGAGGTTGAGTCGTGAGTTATGTATCAAACCGTGACATTGCTTCAATGAGCCAAGAGGCTCGAGAAAACAGATTGAAGGAACTTCAAGAAGAGATGTTGCAACTTCGTGCTGAAAAAGCACTCGGGGGCACACCAGCAAACATGGGTGCATACAAAGCGACTCGACGTAGCATCGCACGCCTGAAAACGCATATGAACTCAAAAAATTGAATGGAGAGGTGAAGAAGTAAAATGGCTGCAACTTGCAATGTATGTGGATTGCCTAACGAAGTATGCATTTGTCAAGAAATTGCAAAAGAACAACAGAAAGCCATTCTTTCAACCGATAAAAGAAGATACGGAAAAATAGTAACCAAAGTGGAGGGAATTGACGATACTGCGATTGATATCAACCAACTCGCTAAGCTACTCAAAAACAAGTGTGCTGCAGGTGGAACGGTCAAAGGTAGACTCATAGAACTTCAAGGAGATCACAAAAAGAAAGCGGCTGATGTTCTTCGAAATCATGGATTTAATGTGGAGGTGAGATAATGGATACAACATACAACCAATCATGGCTTGGACGAACCATTGCCATCGTTGATTCAACTGACCCCACGCTCATTGGCCGGACCGGAATGGTTGAAGACGAGTCGAAACAAACACTCCAAATCAATGAAAACGGTAAAATCATTACGCTTGGAAAATCAAGCATTTCATTTTCAATCGACGGTTCAACGACCGTCGTTCAAGGGGCTCTGGTGAATCAACGCCCGGAAGACAGAATTCACCGAAAATATAGGAAGGCATGAGAACAATGCGAGACATAGGAATTGATGTAAAAAATCCCGAAGGAGACTGGGATGGTGACGACAATTGTCC
>CAZWXR010000046.1:0-11481 GCA_964637985.1 uncultured Candidatus Poseidoniales archaeon | reverse complement strand
GCAGAACGCCGTTGGCGAATCGCATTCATCATTGAATCAAAGACTTCTTTCTCATGATTTGGTAATGCACGACGGAACGGTTGAAGACGGTCCAATTCATATTCAATTCGACGACGCCAAGTAGGAACACTTCGACCCATACTCTTCGATTTAATCGGCAGACTGCTTACTTTATCCTCGGAGAGAGGGGAAAGTGAAACTCATTCCAAAAATGATTGATTGACAATGAAGTCACAACTTTTGCCATCAAGAATGTCGAGAACCGAATCAACAATACTCATGCCAACACGAAGTTGAGCTTCGAGGGTGGATGCACCGATGTGAGGCGTGCCGTGGAAATTTTCGTGTTGAAGCAAGGGGTGATTGATGTCAACAGGTTCGATTTCAAATACATCAAGTGCCAAACTCGTGAGTTCACCCGAATTGAGAGCTTCAAGTGTTTCAGTTTCATCGACGATCCCCCCTCGTGCACAATTGACAATATGATTCCCACATGGAATGCCGTCGGTTCCAATCGTTGGCATCAACCGTATACGTTCCAAATTGACAAGATGGTGTGTCTCATCATTGAGATTGCAGTGGATTGAGATGTGTGTGCATGATGAAAAGAGTGATTCTATGGATTTATGCAATCGAGTATGCTCTCCTTTGGCGATGCGTTCTGGTACATAGGGGTCAAACGCATGCACTTCCATTCCAAAAGACCGTGCCACTCTGCTCACCCCTTGTGCAATTCTACCAAAACCGATGAGACCAAGCGACTTACCATGAAGTTCTGTCCCTTTGAGTACGTTTTTCTCCCACCGTCCAAGTTTCATGCCTTCATTCGCTCTTGGTAAAAATCGCAAACTTGCTAAAAGATGTCCAACTGTTAACTCAACAACTGATTGTGTACTTGCTTGGGGGGCGTTCACCACGGGGATTCCCAATACTCCCGCTGCTTCTAAGTCGATGTTGTCGACCCCAACTCCTGCACGTGCAATCACTCTTAATTCGGATGAAGAGGCTTGGATGACATCTTTTGTGAGTTTCGTTGCACTTCGAACGATGATTGCTTCAACGCCGTCGATGGCCCCTTTTAGCAATTCATCTTGAGTAAATGATTGATTGACGACTTCATATCCTGCTTTTTCTAAAAGATGAATGGCCTTTTCTTCCATGCCGTCAGTCACTGCTATCCTTGCCATGTTCAACGACTACAAAAATCGGGTCATGAATATTCTCATTCGACGGCAGGTTCAAACAACAGGAAATGAGCGGGAGAATGGGAGCGATGGCCACCATGGATGCCACAGGTTTTGGTTACGGCCTCGTGATTCTTTTCATTCCACTTGTCCTTGCACTCCCAATGCGATTGGCCTGGCAACTGTTTGTCGGCTCGGGACATGAAGCATCGGAATACAAACAAAATGTTCGACAAATCATAGATTCAGGTCATCAGGTCTCAGAATTTCGAGATGCATTAAATGATATCGCAAGGCAACTGAGGTTGACACCTCAACGTCAACGCTTGATAGAAGCAGATATACTTCATCCACTAACGATTTCACACTTCTTGTTGTTGCCATCGCTGTTTATTTTGCCTTTGACGTTCTTCATAGCATTGCCAGTCATTTTAATTGGATTCCCTCTCATGTTATTGATGGAACTTTTATTGATTCGGCAGAAGGTCGTGATTTATACGCTAAAATATGCAGAGCGATTCTTTCATTGGCAAGTCATCCATATTCCACGACCGTATCGTTCATCTGAAAACAAAGATGCGAAGATCACTGAGTTGTCCCAACAAATCGTTCACTTTAGCCACGTGCCCCAGGCAGCGTTTCTTGGCCTTTTTGCTTGGTTAATTGTACATTGGGTGCTCAATCTCGATGCTTGGGAAGTTGAAATCGTCATTGCTGGTGTGTTTTACATGTTCTTCCTGTCAGTTCTCAGTGTACTCAATACTGCATTCGAATCAGATTTGGTCTTCGTCGACCCTGCAAAGGGCCGTTTGGTTCCTGTGGACCAGTGGTTGGATAGTATCTTAAAGCCCATTGTCGGCATTGGTTTGCTCTTCCTCCTAGGTCGAAATTTACTCGAAGAGGCAAGGAATGGTGGAAATCCGGTTCTGTTCTCTGTCGTGGTCATTTTATTGCTCTATGCGGCGAGTGTCATCGGCATCGCATTTCGATGGGGTTATTCCACATGGCGAGGGAAAATAGTTCGTTCAAATTTCTCTCAATTAGCCATCGATGTCATGGACCCGCTATCCTATGACCTTACTCGAATCAAAGGGCAAATTTCATTGACGATGAAAACGAACATGCGAGGGCGTTTAAACAACTTGTTTCAATCAACTGTATCTCAGCAATCATTTGACGATCTACAAAAATTACCTCAAGCAAAACCTCACCCATTAGGACCTGATAATCCATTCGAACTTGAGTAGCATTATTGGATTTCAGCATCTAGAATATCATCTTCGAGAAGTTGTGGTGTTTGTACACGAATTCTCTGAGTGAAATTACCAACGCCAAGTAAAGTCACGATTAAGAACATGATGCTGAAAAGTGAGGCGAATGTATAATCACGTAGAATATCAGTTAGGGCCCCAAAAAATGATGTCGACCCTTCATCATCCTGAAGCTTAGGTTGGATTTGTTCAATGACGGCTGGTTGGTCATACACATCTCGAATGAAAATGAGGTTCCCCGCGAACGAATCATCCCATGCATCAGAAGGAGTGGTTGGGTCGAGGTCTGAATAAAAGTCTGGTTTTTGCGGTATTTCGACAACGACAGGTGAGGATAAATCAAGCGTGAGTACAACATCAACGGTGTAAGGAATACTCGATTCAAAAAATTCTGTGTCATCAACAATTCCAAGGAATGTCATCGCCTGACCACTGACATCAAACTCTGCCCATGCACCCCAATGTTCTGAACTCACATCCAAGTCATACACCCAAGAATCTGCGACTCTGCTCCCTTGTCCTTGTCCATCGTTATCGCCATCACTGCCCAAATCAATTTCAAGTTGCAAACTACCAACTTGGGCAGTATCGATATCAACCTCAGTTGCTGTAAATTGTGCAAGCATGGACGTTGTGCCATTCGGTATCCAAACATAGTGTCTATCATCGGTTGAAGCCAAACCGATTCCAGAATTGCCGTTGTTAAAGTGATTCCAATCACCTTTCCACTCATGTCGCAATCGGTCGGTATCAAGGGTTATTTCTTTGGTAGCGAAAATTGAATCATAAATTTCAAATGCATCCCAAACGGTGTATTCAGGATGGTCAACAATGCCATCTTGGTTTTGGTCACGCATGAGTTGTAGTGTTCTCGCAAGACCGACCGCAGCATCAACATTAGTAAGACCATGCCCGATTCTCCAATCGTGACATTGACCGGTTCTTGACACATAACAATCTGCAGGTATGTCCGAACATGAGTCTTCATCGTTACCTGCCTCACAGGCATTTTCTCTCGATGCATATTGAGCTGTCAATTCAAGGATCAATTCGAGTTCGTGTACTCTTGAATAATTTGCAGTATCCCAATCCTGAAATTGCCCATATGCTGCTGTACCATCTCCACCAACGAGACTATCGCCCTCATCGTGATCTTCTCGGTGATAATCTGCAACACCAAGTGAAGGTGCTACCTCAAGAATAATTCCTGCCATCCCGCCTACGTGAGGTGTGGCCATGCTGGTACCTGAAATCGACATGTAATACAGGTCATTTTGACCTTGAACTTTGGTAAGAGCATCGATTGCAGTTCCTCGTGGAGCTGTTGCCCAGATGTCTCTGCCGGGTGCACCAATATCCGGCCATGTATGTTGTTGAAATTTACATCCTCTTGAAGAAAACGAGGTCACCTGTGAGCCATCATGAGTCATAGCAGCAACAGAAATTGCTGAAGGCGTGTTTGCGTATACATTGGTTCGAAGTCCACCAGAGCACTCGTCACCGCTACCTCCTGAATTCGATGCGGCAAAAATTACAGCGACTCCATTATCAAAAACCAATTTATCTGTTATGGTGGCGATGGCTCCTTGAGGATTGTAATCTCCATCAGTCCCCCATGAATTAGAAACAACACGGATATGGTACTCATTTTGGCCAGGCACAGAATGGCCGTAGGTCCATTCGAGACCTTGCTCTGCTGCAAATATAGAAGCACCATCGCCTGTACCCAACGCAACCAGTTGCCCTCCCTTGGCTACGCCTGCTCGTCGTCCAGCAGATGCATCGCCATTTCCGGCAATGGTGCCACCTACGTGAGTTCCGTGGCCCGATGATGTATCTGAATTGGTTGTCTCAGACCAAACTCCATTCCACTTTGCAGAATAGATTGTCTTTTCACCAGTCCAAGGACCAAGGTAATCATAGTCTGGGTGGCCAGCATCGACTCCAGTATCGAGGTCGACAATAGCGGTACCGTCACCATCCCACTCTGTGAAGGCCAAATCGGTATCAAATGCAATGGTGCCATCAGGATTGATAATTCCTCGACTCCATGTTGCAGTTGCATTAACGACATGTGTCGTTTCATGCATCATGATACCAGGGTCGATGTCTTGTTGGCCGCCGAATGTTGGAGGTAAATAGAAGAATTCCAACTCACGATTTAGTTCAAGGAATTTGATATATGGTTCTGTTGAAAGTGATCGAATCGTTCGTTCATCTGTTTGAATTAAACCACCGTTGATTATCGGTGCGTGTCCGAGAATTTTGACATTGACATTGGAAAATTCAGTTCCATCTGATCGATATTCAGGTTGAAACTGATAGATGACTTCGTAGGTGTCTGATGGATTTTGTTCAAATTGTTCGAGCAGATACTTGTCAATTTTCACTGCATTTCCGAGAGGATTTGATAGTCCTGATATTGGTGAGATGACGACAAGAAAAAAAATACTTGTCAAAGCAATAGCAAGAAATCGTTGACGTGGCATTTGCAAATCAATCACATCTCAAATATTAGGAGAGCCAAGGAATATGGTCGGGAACTTCCCCAAACAAATTTGCAGGGAGAGCGGTCTTAATTTTTGAAACTGAGCCCAATTTTTCAATGGTGTCAAGTTGCCAAACTTTGAATTCATCAAAGCTTTTCATGTTCAATATTGGGTTATGAGTTCGATTCCACTCCAGCGTTTTCATTTCAGTATGTGGGGGTTCATGACCTGTGTACATGACTGCACTACCGTTCAATTCACTCATTTTATTGAGAGAATCCCAATGAAGTTGCATTCTTCCACTCGGCAAGTCATCTCTTCCAACACCTGCATCCCCAGTAAAGATAAAATCGCCTGTGAATAAATGATGACCAGTATCGATAATCATTGAATCATTCGTGTGTCCTGGAACATGGTGGAATTTGATGATTGTATTTGAAAATTCGAGAGTTGATGAATCGTTAACATAGGTTGTTACACCAAGACTTGCTGTCGACTCATGCATAATGTATTGGCACCCATAGGCGTCCTTTATCGAAAAACAAGCCGTAATGTGGTCTGCATGTGTGTGCGTTGCAATGACGGCTTGAAGGCTCAATTCGTTTTCTTGGATAAACGCTTCATACTGCTCCATGTAATCGTACACAGGGTCGATAAGAAGCATAATTTTGTTCTCATCACAAATTAATCCGTATGATTTTGCCCAGATGTCAGGATGAAATTCATGAACTCGCATGACAAGACGATAACCTCATCTATTTTCAACTTTGATACATTCAGATTTTAGCGAAGAAACAATACCTTCTTCAACAATGTGGTCAAGGCATTATTGTGCACCCCCTCGATGTTCTTTATTTGGAGCATGATGGGAAGGTTCTTCTCGTGAACAATAAAGGCGAAGGGCCAATGACAAAAAACGACATTGGAATATCAGCCAACACAATGCTTCGTTTTCCTACGGTGAATGAGGTCAAGAAATTGGATATTCCATGGGAAAAAAAATCCCAATTTCTCGTAGAGTATCAACATATGAAAATTAAAATTACAAAGGGGTATCCACAAATTGAATGGCCAACACAATGGATATGGAAAGACAGCGTATTTCTACCATCGAATATACATGTGGTGGTGAAAGAATCGGTTTATCGTTCCCTTCATCGTTTGGTTTCGAAACTTATTGTCCACAATGATGGAGGAGAGGTCCTCCTTGCGAAGATTAACAGAGGGCATTTCAAGGGCTTTTGGTCACTTCCAGGCGGCTACATGGACCATGATGAACATCCTGAGAACGGATGCCTGAGGGAAACTTTCGAGGAATTGGGCTTACAATTGCCATCAACTGAGGGGTTGGAAATCATCACACAAAAGGTGTTCAATGAAGAGGGTGTTTCCTTCGTATCGTTCACATATTCTTGCAACTGGAATGGGTCAATTCAAGACCTCAATCCACTGGTAGAGGAAATTGCAGATGTTCAATGGTTCAACATCGATGAAGCACTCGCTCATGTTGTTTCGCACTTTGATAGAGAAGCTCTCGACTCATTCCGTCAGACCGATTGAAGATTTTACGGCATCGAGGGCAGGTTTCAATCCGTTTGCATCAGCACCACCTGCTTGAGCGAAAGTTGGCTTCCCACCTCCACCTCCCTTGATGTACGGCGTCATTATTTTGAGAAGGTCCACTGCATTGTACCGTTCGCTTGCAATCGATTGTTCAGTCACGGCAATCATTAATTTTGGTCCACCGTTTGAACTAGCGAGGATTGCAAGGGTTGGCATCGATGCATCAAGTGTTAATTCTTTCAGCATTGAAGTCATCTGTTTGAGATCACCGTCGGTTTCCATAATGACGCACCTTACCCCATCGATGTCTGTTGATGCATCACCGCCTCCACTCGTTCGTAGTCGTACGATTTCAGCCTCGAGATGTTCAATTCTTTTCTTTTGGTCTTTCCATTCCTTGAAGAAACGTTCAGCGGTCTTGGGCAACTCTTGTGTTTGAATACCAAAGACCTCAGATGCATCTGTGAGAATCTTTTCTTGCTGGCGTAAGTACTGACGTGCTGCATCACCTGCGACAATGTGCAATCTTTCAACACCGTCTTGTACAGCGGTTGAACGAACGATACGAATCAAACCGATTTGTCCGGGAAAATCGTGATGGGTGCCACCACAGGCTTGTGTATCATGAGACCCGATTTTGAGAATGCGGATACGGTCACCTTTCGGTGCACCTCCTTGATACAAATCGAAACCGTGAGTTGCATCTGCATCTTTTCGACTTAACATTGACTTTTCAGTTTGTTCGATGTCTTGAAGCGCTTGATTTGCAAGATCTTCAATCTCATCAAGTTGTTCACGGGTTAATCGGCTAAAATGTGTGATGTCTAGGCGAGCCATTTCTTCAGATTTATTTGCACCTGCTTGGAAAATGTGAGGTCCAAGAACAATTCGTGCTGCCCCGCCAACAATGTGAACCGAAGTATGATGGTCCATGAGTTGCTTTCGACGCTTCCATGAAATAGTGCCGCTCACTTCTGTATTTTCAGACAAGGGGCTGTTTGTGAAGTGAAGAATCACATCGCCTTGTTTCTGAACATCGACAACTTCAACAGTGTTTGAAGAAGTTGACAATGAGCCTCTATCCGACTCTTGTCCACCACCTTCGGGGTAAAATAATGTCGATTCAAGAACGACACAGTGGCTTGCATTAGGATGGAAATCCTTCGGTAATTCAATTGATTGAATGACATTGCTTGTAAATGTGGTTTGGTAGACGTCATCATAAAACAACGGCGTTGTTGCATCAACACCACTCACATCCAATTCATTGGATGATGAATCTGATTTGGCCGCTTCTTTAGCCATTTTTGCATGACGATCAGCCATTTCAGCATTGAAACCAGTTCGAAGTTCAACATTTTTCCAACCAGATTCACGGGCGAGTGATATGGCAATATCAGGTGGAATTCCATGAGAGTCATTGAGTTGGAATAACATGTCATCAGGGATTGAAGGTTCATCTTTGCTTAAGCCTTTGAGCAACGTCATCATGACTTGGGAGCCCTTTCTCATCATCTCTTCATATCTTGCTTCTTCGAGGTCGAGAATATTGAGAATGCCCTCTTTTGTTTGCTTCGATGTTGAATTGTTTAAATTGACCTCGATGTGATGTTGACCAAGTTCACGAAGAGATAACTGAAGGCCGAGGTCATCCCTCATTCTAAGTACTCGACGCGCTAACATCCGTGCAAGATAACCCGCTTTAGCATTCGAAGGCACTAAACCATCACCCAGCATATAGCAAACTGCATGCATATGGTCAGGAATTGCATAAATTCGTGATAGCGGTTCCGTTAACGAAACAAATTGTTGAGATGTTAATTCAATTCCTCGCTCGTTTAATTTCGACAACAGCATATTTTCCAATTCGACGCCGTCGGTTCCGATTTCAATATTCATAATCCCATTGAGGCGGCTGAGTTCTGAAAGAATAGCGTCCAGTTTGAGTGTTGGCCACTTAGCAAGCACATCCTCAAAATGACATAAGTCTTTTAGCCATTGAACCGATTCTGGATAAATTGCTTCATAAATAGTTGGTGTGCCAGCCGCTGCCCAGCAAAATCGCTCTAAACCATAGCCTGTATCGATTATTTGGAGAGGCATTGTACTATACCGATCTCCTTTTAATTCGATGTCACCATTTGCATCTTCCTCGAGGTCCATGAACACCAATGTTGCAAGTTCAAGTCCTCCAACGATGACTTCAAGGGCGTTTCCTGCATTTCCGCCTCCACACCAAGGATTCTCAACGTACGTGATTTCATCACCGTTAATGCCCAATTTTTTAGTAAACAATTCGTGGCAGTACCGAACACATTGGTCTGTCCAATACACAACATCTCCTTCCTCAGGCCGATTAAACACATGGTGTGCCATCATCTCAAAAGTTGTGAGGTGCCGTCCGGAACGTCCTACTGCATCAACATCAGTAAGTCGAATACAGGGTTGTGAAATCGTCAGTGGATTTGCTGGCGGCTGAGATTGGCCTGAAGTCACATGGGGCTGAAAATCTGCTATCGATGCAATCGTGAGGTGGATGTCGTCTCTCCACCTCGCAAGGACTGGGTAAGGATTGACTCTTGTGTGCCCTGATGATTCAAAGAACGAAAGAAACGTTTCTCTCATTGCATCTTTTAACGCCCTACCTCGTTGTGGAAAGGATGGGATGAGCGGTTGACCGATAAACGTGTACTCATCTTCGTGGGTATCACCACAAGTATCTCTTGAGTCATCAGTTGTCCAAAACCACAACCCTGTGATTCTACATTTTTTTCGGTGGAAGTCGTGCTCGTGAAAGACAGGGAGGTCAATCGCTGGCAGACTCATGTTCCATACCTCCAACGATTTCTCCCAAGACATTCCCCTCCTTGAAGACTCTGCTAACAATCGTGTTAATCTGTCAAAAAAACTCATATGAGTTGCATGATTGGAAATGATATGACACAGTCATGGAGGCCATTTCTTCATGACGAATCGGATGGAACACTGCGTATCAAAGCTCATGGCAAAATGAACGTCGATGCAAGAATTGTATCTTCAATGAAAAATTTTGAACAATTTGGAGACTTTCGTGCTATCGATCAACTCGTCAATTCCGCATCCCTTCCTGGGGCTGTTGGCGAGGCATGGGCAATGGCAGATTGGCACTTCGGCTACGGTTTCCCCATTGGAGGAGTTGTTGCAACAGATGTAGAATACGGCGAACAAGGTGGTGCAATTTCACCCGGTGGTGTAGGATTCGATATCAATTGTGGTGTTCGAGCCTTGGCATTGGAAGCAACATTAGATGATATTCCAAATTTGAAAAAATTAGGTGGTCGTCTCGCTGGAAGAATACCTGCAGGAGGTTCTGGTAAAGGTGGGGTTGACATTACAAAATCAAATTTACAAGACATCCTCTTCTCAGGTGCCAAAGCAGCTGCTGAACTAGGATTTGGCCATGATGACGACCTGAAAAGTATAGAATCGAATGGCATGCTCAAAACAGACCACGCAGCACTGTCCGAACGAGCAATTGAGCGAGGGTTAAAATCGCTAGGCACCCTTGGAAGTGGCAATCATTTTCTCGAAATCCAAACAGTTTCGAATGTGGTCAACAACCAGTGTGCTGAACAATGGGGATTATACGAAAATCAATTGGTTGTCATGATTCATTCAGGTAGTCGAGGATTAGGTCATCAAGTTTGTACAGACCATGTACGAAATTTAGAGCAACAATACAGATTTGTTGACGGCGTTTGGAAACACGATGAATGGGGTTTTGAACTTGCAGATCGACAACTCGCCTCTGCACCTTTTTATTCTGACGAGGGGCAGCATTATTTTGATTCAATGAATGCTGCAGCAAATTTCGCCTTTGCTAATCGTTCAGCCCTCTCCCAACGGCTACGGGACGTTTTGCAACTTGAAATGGGTGAATTAGGAGAAGCGAGAACTTTGTATGATGTTGCTCATAACATTGCTAAAATAGAACAACACCACATCAACGGTTCAAATTGCACATGTTGTGTTCACAGAAAAGGAGCTACTCGAGCATTTGCGAAGAACCGTGATGAATTGGATGAATCATTTCGAACAACCGGCCAACCAGTTCTTGTTCCAGGGAATATGGAGCATGGTTCATGGATTTTATCAAACCAAATGGAAGATAAAAATCGTGCATTTCAATCCTCATGTCACGGTGCAGGGAGGTCAATGGCAAGAACGAAAGCAAAACAGACATTGAATGCAGGGGAAATCAAATCTCGACTCGAAGCACAAGGAATCCGGGTGCATGCATCCACGCCAAATGTGTTGGCTGAAGAGGCTCCAGAAGCTTACAAGAATGTTGATGCCGTCATAGCTATGACTGGTGAAGCAATGCTTGCAGAACCCGTGGTTCGACTTGTGCCTCAACTCGTTGTTAAAGGCTAATCACATGCACAAATTCTTCGGAAGAATACCGTCTGGCATTGGTGCTGCACCAGAATGAACGCCATCTGGCTCTTCGACAATCACGCTGAGCAGCGTATTCACTAAATCTTTGAGTTCATCGACCTGTGTTTGCAGTTCTCGAACCTTTTTTTGCATATTCTTTTGATTACTCTCATTCGTTTTCACGCGCATCCCATCTGAAGGTTGCCCTTCAATTTCATAGTTGACAACCCGCCTTTTATACATTGAGGGTCAAAAACGAAATCCCCTTCGTTTTGAATCGTGGAGCCACCGGCGAGGATCGAACTCGCGACCTCCTCATTACCAATGAGGTGCTATACCACTAAGCCACGGTGGCAACGGTTTGGCGACCTGCCATGTTGATTTAACCGCTTTGCTCATTTCGATATCAAAAATTATGGCGCCGAGAGAGAGATTTGAACTCCCGAGGGACGAACCCACGCGATTTCCAGTCGCGCGCACTACCAGGCTATGCGATCTCGGCCGCACCCCTCCGAAGCGATAAATGGTTTAATCGCTACGCTTGTAAATTAAAAAGAA
>CAZWXR010000045.1:0-11905 GCA_964637985.1 uncultured Candidatus Poseidoniales archaeon | reverse complement strand
ACACTGTCATGTTAACGGGTGAGTATTTGGTCAATTTACCAAGAGGAGACCTTCTTGAGACCAGGAAGGGCGGTCTCGACGTTTTTAGGTCTCTAGGCCAAGAAATTATTCGTGACAATATCTCGGCTGTCGTTCATTTCTCACATCAATCAAACAAAGAACATGCTTACGAAGGAGCGGTTTACTTCAAAAATGGCGAACCGCACATGGCCATAGTACATCGTGAAGAATCAATGTTTTCTTTGGATGCTTTTGAATTTCTCGAACAACGCTCAAAAGAAATGGATTGTAAAATTTCTCTACACGAAGCAAATGTTGCACTCATCTATGAGACATTGGATGCATTTCCAAACAGCGTACTACATTTTGATGTCGAATCAAATCAAGAGAATATCAACGACCACTGGTGGAAAAGTGTGAGGTATCAAACCCACCACATGAAATTTGATTCAACTGATTTGGAAGAGGAATTTGCGGGTCTAGAATTCGCTCAAAAACGTCAAGCAAATCGAATGTATGATACAAATGTTCACCTCGAACGTGGTCGCTCGTATAGTTTTCCCACTCAAGTCCAACACACCTTTGCACCAGTCCTCCTCCACTTACAATCCTACGGATTTCAAGTTGTAGAAATATTAAATCGTCAACAATCTACATCACCATTTGAACACATTCTGTACTCTTCAAAAGAGCATCAAGATGTTGGACAACTCCTTGAAAAAATCGAAGAAAAATTCTTTGGCGTTCAATTCGGTTGTGTTTTTCTCCAAGAATTTGAACTCCTCTCTATGGTTCAAGGTGAATTGCTTGCCCTTGATGTCTTGCGGAACATTTCGGACTATTGTATGGAATCTCGACATTTATTTTTTGTCAGTTTTGACATAGACCTTCTCGATCAAAAAACCACAGCAAAACTTCAGCAAGTGGCCGCATCAATTGATGCAATTACCTTACGCTCTTGGTCGGAAGAACCAGATGGCATTCCTATCGAAGGTGTCTTTGAAGATTATGATGTTGAAGCTGAACATTGGTTTGAAGCACAACTTGAGTTTATGGCTCAATCCGATAGTATGCCCTCTCTTGAAAAAACCAAAGAGTTTGAAGGTGGGAGTTCCCAAATCTCCGATGTTCAACGGGCAGAAGTAGCACAATCACTTCGTGGTGCGCTCGCTTCGTTTTCCAATCCCTCTTCAACAAGTCATCATGCTCATCAAGATGCATCGCTCGATGCAAAGGATTGGAAACCCTACATGATGCAAACTGACATCGTTCAAGGAAAATTTGTATCTGAGTCCAAGGTGTTTTCAGATGAACAACTACACACGGATTGGCAACGACGAACAACGAAAACCAAACCAATGAAGGTTCAAAAAGAACCAAAAATCCGACGTGTTCAAAAGCAAGCGATGCGAAAACCACAGCCAACATTACCACCGACATCAGTATCAAAGATTACCCCAAAGGAACTTGGCCAAAGAAGGGAGTACATCGAGAATGTTGCGCTTCCAAGTATCAAGAAACCGCACAAGTTGCCTACATCATCCATTGAAAATGCCGCAGAATTTCAAGATAAAATCAACGAGGATGTCATGCCAAAAATCCCTCTCGAACTGAGAGGGATTAAAGACGGCCTTAACAACTCAAATTTCATCGAAGAAGCATCATTACCCGGGCCACGAAGCCCACGGAAACTCGCTTTTGAATCTCCATCGAGTTTTCAAGACTCAACGGAGGTAAATTCGCTTCATGAAAAAAACATCCAAACTCGAAATACTGCTACATATGCACATGAACCAAAGTCAATCGATGAAATTTCGAAAAAATGGGAAGCATCAATCAAGAAAAATCAATCGATGCGGCATACGCTCTACGACGAACGAGGAAATAAGTTGAACAAATTTGGAGGCAAGTCATCATGACATCTCGTGGTCACAGACTCCTGGATTCAATTGCTTCTGCAAAAAATTTATTGAAAGATTCGGAATTTAAAAATTTGAAATTTAATGAGGTCAGCGACACGAAGAACGATAGGAAGCAACCTTTGTCTAAATTAAACGCCTTGCTTGGCAAGACCGTCAATGCATCACCTCGACCATCGTTATTTCATCGCCAAGGTGTTGCACAACGGCCAACATATGATACAATTTCAAAACCTTTGACTGGAGGAGAAGAATATGACAATCCATTCCTCCGCCAGAGCAACCAAGACAATGAGGCAAATCTCATCTCTCAACGGCTGAATGACATGAGAAAGAGGCGATTACATGCGATAGGTGGTGATGGATTGGAATTGTCGAATAATGTTGTCGGACAAGACCAATTCGGCACCCCACTTTGGATGGAGGTGCTCAACGAACAAAGGTCGACAGCTACAGAAAAACTTCGTTCTATCGATTTTACCCAAGGGCCTGAATTCCAAGGTGAAGTCAAGCAGTTTAAATGGCCGAGAAAACTTCAATGGAGCGAAAATCATTCATTTCGACAATGGTTTACATCGAAGGAAAATGAAAAAGCAACTCGATTGATTGAAGGGGTTATCGATTCACCCTCTGAGATGGTCAATCCACTCACGATTGTTGGTGGAGAACAATCTGGTACGACATTTCTTCTGCGAGCAACTGGTCAAGCAATGTTGCGTCGGCAAGAAGGCCATGTTTTATGGTTCAATGCACTTGACCTTGAGCACGTATCACATACACCAATTCAAGATGCGTTGCATGGATGCTCAACACTCATCGTCGACGACGTAGAACAATTTGCTCACCACGAAATCTGGAAAATCAACATGGGAGAATGGTTTGAATATGCATTACAGTCATCCATCCAAATTATCACTTCATCAAAACAAACCATCCAAGATTTACCAAGCTCAAAAATGAGACGATTTCTCCTCGATGGTATTGAAACATTCATCCCAACACCTTCGACCTCTACCTTGATGCAATTCGGAAGATGGTATGCTCAACAACGAAACATCATCATCGAGGAAGAGGAGCTCGTTGACTTAGTTCATTCATCTCAAAAATCTTGGAGAAGCATTCGCAATATGTTAGAGGAATATGTTCATTTGCAAAAGCAACCGACCAAAATATCTGAAGGTATTCAACCTCAATTTGAGAAGGACATCCCCGAAATTTCAAACCAAATCATTTCAAAAGCCATCGATATCGTACACACTGATATTGATGTTGGTGGTGTTGAATTGTATACCGAACTACAGAACTTAGGTGAAGATGACTATGAACCACCAAAGTTTGAGGATATCGTATCGAAAGAAGTACCTCTGGATAAAATACAAGATGATACATCGTCACTGATTCAAAAAATCATTCCAACTCTTCCTAGTCTCATGAATGTCAAGGAAGAAGACAAATTCATTGTTTCAAAAGATAAGTTTGAGAATTCTGAAGATATTTTTACTACTGCAGATATGCTTGTTGATATCGATGACAGAATCGAGGAAGCATTTGGTCAACGAAGTAATGCGATGTATGATGATGCTATGCTTTCTAAGATTGGATCTTCAATGGAAGAACTAAATTCAAGAATTCAAGATGCTGATATTGAAGAGTTGATTCGAATTGCTGACGAGTTGCAAGTCATTGATGAGCAATTACAATCAATACATGAAACTTCACCGCTTCTTGGTCAACTTGATTCCTTCGAACCAGAAGGTGAGTGGTTTATTGATGAACACGAAGTGGGTGTTGACGAACTTCAACAATCACATCAAATGAATTCAAAAGAAAAAGTGCATCTTTCAACCTTGAAGAAAAAGACCATTTTACAACCAACAGTATTGGGAGAAGAAGAATGACTGCATGGTGGTCAGAGGGTGTGCACTTCAAGTGCCAGGCACATTGCGGTAAGTGTTGTGATCAACCAGGTGGTGTGGTTTTTCTCACAGAAAATGATGCTCAACGAATAGCGAATCACTTTGAGTTATCTTTTGATATTTTTCTTGAGACCCATTGCACTGCGAGTATGAATGGCCGAACCGTACTCAAGAGCAATCAAAGGACAGGGGTTTGTGTCTTCTTGAACGAGCAAAAGCAATGCTCAATCTATGAAGTACGGCCACAGCAATGCAAGGCATTCCCTTGGTGGGCTGAAAATTTGAGAAGTCAGCGTCAGTGGGAGGACACCAAAGGGTCGTGTCCTGGCATTGATGCGGAAGATGCCATCATCATCGACGGCAAAACCATACGAATGCATGTCCTTGCTGACAGAGAGGCATCAAAAGGGTTCAAATTTGAGTAATCATATTGCTTCTAAGGTGTTGATAGCAACACCGAATTATTGAGTTGATGTATTTTGGGTAGGGCATTTATACGGAACTATGTAATCGGAAGGGTCGAGGGGTTCAAATGTCAGGGGATGAAGGTATATTCCAAGTCACTTCATCACATTTGAACACTGGTCTACGAGGAATTCCCGTCGGCACCTGCTTTACTTCTTTCGTGACACCAACTGAGGGCGTTCACTACTGTGGATATCCGATTGCAGAGCTTGCACAACACCAACCTGAAGATATCGTCTACCTCCTCTTTAACAAGGAATTACCAAACGAAGAGCAACGTGCTGCATTTGTATCCGATTTACAATCACGTGGAGACGTACCACAAGAAATTGAAGATGTGTTCAAAACACTTCCAAAGGATGGACACCCTATGGATTGGTTGAGCATTGGCATTCATGTTTTGGGTATGACCTGCCTCACTGGTAACTGGAAAGACGATGCACTCAACCTCATAGCGAAAATGCCACGAGTCATGGGTCTCCTTTTTCGATACAGGGAAGGAAGGAGCCATGGAATACCAACTGATGACACATCTCTATCGATGGTAAAACGATTTGTCAACACACTCGAACTTGACAATGTCGACAAATCAAAAATGGAGCAAATTGTAGCAACATATCTGGTTCTTCACATGGACCATGGCGGAGGAAATCTCTCGACATTTACTGGAAAAGCAATTGCATCAGGCCATGCAAATGTCTATTCTTCAATGGCTGGGGCAATGAATGCACTTTCAGGTCCGCTACATGGTCGTGCAAATCAATCCTGTCTCGAATTTGTTTTGAGTGTTGGAACAGATGACTCCGCAAAAGTAGAAGAATTTGTTCGAAACGAACTGGCCGCAAAGAGACCTGTTTTCGGATTTGGGCATGCGGTTCTACGTGCAGAAGACCCAAGGGCAACTGTTCAATTTGCCTTAGGTGAGCAAATCTGCCCAGATGATGAAAACTTCAAAATTATTCGAACACTACGTGAAGTCGCTCCAAGAGTGTTGGCAGAAAATCCGAAGATTTCGAATCCAAACGCTAATGTCGATATCGCAAGCGGTGCATTACTCCACCATGTTGGATTCACCGACCCCACATACTACACCACCTTCTTTGGATGGGCCAGAGTTGCTGGCATTGGCGCTCAGATATTTGATGAACGAGAAGTGATGAGAGAAGGAAAAGGCGTTCCAATTTACAGACCAAAATATATCGCAGAGGGCCAATCTCTTCGGCACATCAATCAATAATTGGTCGACTTGTTTTACCAGCCCCGCGGTGACCTATCAGCCGAGGTGCAAAGAACGGCACATCGTGTTCCATACTCTGCAAAGCCTCAGTTTTGTATCGTGATGAAACGCCCCATTTTGAGCACCATTCATTGATGAGATTTACCTTTCGAGATTCATCTGATTGAGACCATGTCGGAACATTTTCTTTCAAATCACTAAGGACCAATTCATGATGTTCAAATGTGGAATTTTTTAGATGTCGTTGCTCCTCATCGAGCAAAGGTTGAGTTGCTGGGTTCAACCAACGAACATCATTGCTTGGCAACCAAGTCTCAGTTGGGTCTGACATATCCGTCAATGCACTCAAACCTGCAGAAATCACCGATGATTCATGCATAGGTTTGACGGGCCAAACATACATTGGCATGCCTTGACGGATGCGATTCAATCGTTGCAACGATGCTCCTTTGAGCCCAACTTTTCGACCCATTGGAATCCAATTTGTTGAAGGTTTTAGATATTCGATTGCACAAGGAAGAATCGACGCCCCCTGGGCTTGATGATGTCGTAAAAGTCGAGAGAATGAAGTCGTGAAATACGTTGGAAAGGCTTTGATTCGTTGAAATCTCCTTGAGCCATAAGGCACAATGTATGGAATCAAGGAGGCCCAACGTCTCGATGTGGAGGAAAGTTGAATCGATTGTTTCATGTGCTTATGAAATGAGTAATACATGACTGATGCATTTGGGATTTGGAAATCATCAAGCATTTTGTCAATCTTTTGAATGCAATCAGAAACATATGCAATGTGTTGTTGTTTTCCATTGTATCCTCCTCCATTTGGAGCCCGAGGATGAGGACGTTTAATTTCAATACACACCATTTTGTTTTCATTCTTCCATTGGTGATGAATGACAGGGTCGTTCATCAGTTGTTCAAATGATGCAAATCCCATGCTTGTTAATTCATCAAGACTGTATTCCTCAACGTATTTTTTCTTTGGGTCATGATATTTTTTCGAAGCCATGAGCTCTCTATCATGATGAAGAACAAGGCCATCATCAACGGTTAATCGGACATCAAGTTCAATCCCATCAAACAACTCAATCCCATGGCGGAGGGCTCCAATGGTGTTTTCAGGATGCTGAATATACAAATTCATACCCTCCAGTGACTTATGCTATGAAAGACGCACAATTGAGTATTTGCATAGAATCTTTGTCTGAATAGATGAATGATAGGTAATCACTAAATTGAGAATAGCGTAGGCAATTCATGAACCCTTACGAAGTGATGATGGGACTCATCGTCATCTTCACACCTGTGATTTGTTGGTTATTCACACGTCATCAGAAGTCTTTTGTTGTGCCAATACGAAATTTTGGAAAGGAATTCATGGAGAAGAGGTATTATCTTCACACATTAGGATATGTGGTTATCATTCGATGGAAAGCCATAACTGACCGTTTAAATGAACCAGTGAAACAACGAACTGGCCATTGGACTGACTGGGTCTATTCAATTGAAGGGGAATTTACACTCCACATCCAAAACTTCTTTTCAAACAATACCTTAACAGAAATCCTCAATTTTCATTATCTCTTCATTTATTTATTTTTGATTTATGTGACGACCGTATACTTTGCATATGCGGGTGACCGAGATATGACCGATAAAGTAACGATGAATTATCTATTTATTTACGCTCTTGCTGTCCCTTATTATCTATTTTTTAACGTTGAAGTCACATCATCATGGATTGGTGGTATGGACGCACTGCTTTACCAAGACGGCACATACTCCACATTTTATGCACTTCATGACCCACTCGACAACGCTGTCCCAAGTTTGCACATTGCTATTCCAACAGGCATGCTGATGCTCAACTACCTGCACGTACGACATGCTGGAATCAGCCTGAAAGAATGGCGGCATTACAAATACCATCTCTTTGTCCTTTTCAATACGATATTGTTTGGCTTTTCAATTCTTTATCTCGGCATTCACTGGTTTATTGACATACCATTAGGTGTACTTGTAGGGGTGATAGGGGCTTTATTCATTCATCACCTTCAACCAAGAATTCGTAATGATTACGGTTCTGCATTCAAAGGTCTTACAACCGAAAAAATTCGAATGCATATCTTGGTTGAGGGCATTCTTGCCCTCATCTTACTAAGCATGATTTTTGGGTCAGTTCAGTACCAAGATGAGCGATTTGAGGAGATGCCAACCCATAGAATTGCCGAGGGTGATTCAAAATTCGACATCCTCCAACCCATTGCATCTGGTGAAATGATTACGACAAGGATTACAAATTTCGACCATGATCGATTCATAGAAATTTCAATGATGGAGGTCGAATCTGCAGAAGTAGCTATGATTGAAGGTAAGATAGATTGGAACATTATCAATCAAACATCTGAGGTGATTGTCCTCGGACCCGAAGAAACATATCAATTCACGACAACAACCCCAGATGAGTATTATTTTGTATTGTTCCATGCTTCAATTCAATCGAATTCTTCTAAAGTTCTTAACATACACATTTCCAACGATTATCATGTCGATGTTATGAATCAAGCTGTTCTTCTATCGCTCCTTTCTGTTTGGATGACTGCATTCGTGGTGTTCAGAATATATCGATTGCAACGAGAGGGTCGTCCTTGGGTTGACCCCACACCATCACACGCTTGGACAAAGGCACAGAATGATGAGGAGGCTTAATGTCATGTCAACGAAGTCTCTCGCAAAACAATTTGAATCGTCACCGATAATGGCGTTGATGCAACCTCTTCGAGAATATTTGTTGAGAAAGTGGAAGTGGTACTTGTTTTTCTTTCTTTTTGGCTTTATTGTGGCTTTCCCGATGACAAAGGAAATCATCGCTTGGCTTATCGATGAGAAAAGATTACCAGAAGGTGTAAACATTTTGGTTACCACACCAATTGAATTGATTGTCCTGCAGGTGCGTGTTAGTGCAAATGTCGGAATATTCTTCATCACCCTCTTTGCATTGTTTGAACTTATTCAGCATGGACGGCATCATGAAGTTGTCAAGAAAAAATTAGAAAACATTCATCTTAAAATTCCATCGAATTTTAGTGGATTTCTTCCGGCAATATTCTTGAGTTTTTTTCTTGCCGCACTCGGGTTCCTTTATTCTTGGAGTATTCTTGTACCCATGTTACTCGATTACTTGACCCAAGACGCTCAAGGCATTGGTTTATCGACAGAGTGGAAATTACAATCTTATGTGGGATTTCTCGTCAATTTAGTTGTTGCATCGATGATTGGATTTCAGACGCCATTATTTACTCGTGCAATGTTGAGATACGAATTCGTTGATTTACAGACATTAAAACAATTAAGAAGACATATATGGTTTGGAGCATTTGTCCTCGGTGCGTTTCTTTCACCACCTGACCCGCTTTCACTATTTCTTGTTGCGATGCCAATCATCATCTTTTTTGAAATCACAATCAATCTTGAGACAGTCATCAAAGGTTCAAAAAAAGTTGAGGCATGAAATCTTTCGTAACAACCATATTTCCAGGATGATGGCCAAAACTAAGCCCATGAAAATCCGAACCAACTGTAACGCCCAAACCCCATTTCTTTGCTTCGGCAAATAGTTCGACTCTGTAAGCATCGTCATGACTTCGATGGAACACCTCTACCGCGTCACAGCCCAAATCATGGAGATATTCCATCAACTTTGGGACTGATACCCCGTAGTACAGGGGATGAGCAAGAGAAACGATGCCTCCGCAACGATGAACGAATTCTATGGCCTCTCTTAGAGGTGGCTCCTCACGCTGAACAAACGCAATTCCACCATCACCGATATACTTGTCAAAGGCTTCTCTTGAAGATACAACATAACCTGCATCAACCATCGCTTGGGCAAGGTGTGGTCTACCCAAGGACCCTTTAGCTCTGCGAGTCACATCTTCGAGTTCGATGTGAATCTTCAATTCACCAAGTTTCTCGATCATGGAAACCATTCTTGGAAGACGCCCGGTTTGAAGAGGGCCAAGCCAATTGTTGAGCTCCTCTAATCGCTTTTTATCTTGGAGGATTGAGGGAGGGAAATAGGAAAGAAGATGCCACGAAGACGATGTACGTTCTTTGCCAAGCCTCATCATCTCTTCTTCATCTGCAGGTAGACCCACATCACAAGTGATTTCAATTCCTGGAATGAATGTCAATCCTAATCGATGTGCCGCATCATGTGCATGTTGCCAGCCCTCAATCGTATCATGGTCTGTTAGCGACCAAAATTTGACGCCTGAACTGTGCATCAACGTGGCGACATCCATTGGAGAATGCTCACCATCACTATTGTTGGTATGCGAATGGAGGTCAAAGAGTGAAGACCATTCCATAAATCACCCTAATGTGCAATGTCTAAGAATGTTGTTAAAAATCTAAATCATCAAGCGAAGGGAGTTGTTGTATATCCGAGGGCAAATGCTCGCTCTTTTTTGAATTCAAGTCATCAACAAAGAGATCATCAAGGTCAAAGTTTTCACTCAATTGGCTTTCATCGAGCATAATATCATCGATTGAAGGGAGGTCGTCAAGGTCTGGCAACGTCATATTAACGACGATTGGTTTGGTTGGCAAATCCGAATCAAGCTCTGGTAATTCCAGAATCAATGGTGGCGAAGACATCTCTTCTTCGACATCTATATTTGGCAAGGGTATCGATGATATTCCATTTGAAACGAATTCACGTGTATTTGATAATCCTGGAATCTCCTCGATGTTCGCAATCTGCTCTTTACCAGGTAATGCGACTTGAGGTTGAATCACTCGCTCGACCGTTTTTCCTGTTTGGCTATCAGTTGGAGATGCATCTCGTCGGCTATACGCCATGGATTGCTGCGTTGCATTGCTGGGTTTGGCATATTGTTCTTCGGGTTTATCAGCCGATTGAATGGAGAGAGCATCTATCGCTGATCGTACTGATTCTTGGTTTGGCTCTGAGGGTTGACGAAGTATAGATTGTACTATTGTATTGCTTGTTTGTTGTGAACTTTGCGTCGACACCTCAAATCCATACTGGTCCTGCAGTGTTGAAGTGGATTCGAACAATGTATCGCCGCCCCTGTATGCTCCATCGAGTTCATTACTCGAATGCTGTTGAATGAGTTCAGGAACTGGATTTTCTTTTGATGCCCAGTAGTTAATGTAGAGCAAGAACAGAATAAACGCCACAAAGATATAAGACAAAGGTAGGAAAAAATCGACATTGAGAAGGTCTAATTGTGTGTTGACAATGAGAAACCCAATGTTGAGACCAAGCAAAATTCTCGCTACTGCTGCGAGTTGCGGTGCCTTGGGGTCACTTGCCATTAGGTAGTGCATACCTTCGATGAATTATGATTCTATGTGTTCACGGCGATGAGTTCGGCTGAGCGAACTGTGTTCTCCATGAGCATAGCAATTGTCATAGGACCGACTCCACCGGGGACTGGTGATAACCATGAAGCAAGATCTTCGACATCTGTTGAGACATCACCAGCCAGTCTCCAGCCTCGATCTCTAGATTCGTCATCAACCCTGTTGATTCCAACATCAACGACGACTGCTCCTGGTTTCACCCAATGAGATTCAACCAATTCAGGAATCCCGACAGCAGCAACAAGGACATCGGCTCCTTGGCAGACCTGTGGTAAATCACCAGTTTTCGAATGTGCAATCGTGACTGTTGCATCAATGCCTCGTGCAGCAAAAAGAAGTGATAGGGGCATACCTACAATCCTCGAACGACCGATAACAACTGCTTTCTTGCCTTTCAATTCAATTCCGGCCCATTCCAACATTCGGATGACGCCATGAGGGGTGCACGGAATCATACCATCAAGGCGACCTTGAACAAGCCTACCGAGGTTGGTTGGATGAAAGCCATCAACATCCTTTGCTGCAGAAATAAGGTCTGTTATCCCCTCTTCATCCATGTGCGAGGGTAGCGGTGATTGAATCAGAATACCATGTACGGAATCGTCATCGTTAAGTTGTTTGACCTTTGATTTCAACTCGTCCTCTGAAGAATCCGAAGGAAGTTCGATATGTGTGCTCCGAATACCTAGTCGTTTACATGTAGCAATTTTTGAATTCACATAGACATGCGAAGCAGGGTCGTCTCCAACGATAATCACGGCAAGATGTGGTTCAATTTCCTTTTCATGAAGAGATTGGATTCGAGATAACAGGTTTGCTTCGACTTCGGCAGCACATGCTTTCCCATCGAGTTTTTTTGCACCCATGACATGACCAAGCGATGGCCTTTCTTGATTTTTGTTCAAGGACATCATGCAAAAATGGAGCCAACGGAGGGACTCGAACCCCCGACCGTCTGATTACAAATCAGACGCACT
>CAZWXR010000044.1:0-11931 GCA_964637985.1 uncultured Candidatus Poseidoniales archaeon | reverse complement strand
GATGGCCCGTCTGAAGGTGGTGGGCCTGAAGGCCCTCCTGATGGAAGGCCGGCTGGCCTTTCTTTTTGTGGTGATGCAACCTCTTCATCATCATCAACTTCGTCTTCATCTTCTTCAAGGTCCCAATCGGTATTGTTCGAACGCATGAAGAGAACAAGACCAACCAATGCGCCAAGAGCGGCAATAACACCTAGAACTGCACCTACATAGTACAGAGTTCCACCCGCTTCGAAGAACCCTTCAAGTGTTCCCAAAACTGAATAATCGACCTTCTCAAGGACTGAACCTACACTGATCGTTACGCTTTGAGTGCCTTCATCGAGGGTTGTAATTTTCCAAGTCGATGTGTTGATCATTGTTGCTGTTCCACGCCCGGTAGCATCGACTTGGACACTTGGTGGGACCTCGATTTCATTGTCATACATGTCAAAAGCACGAATGTATACCTCAATGGAAGCGAGTTGCTCAACCGAATCTGTGCTCAATTCAACCTCAAGTCGTGCAGTAATTGATTGTGCTTGCACATTAACTTCCAATATCGATTGTGCAATTCCATACTGGTAAGACAAGGTATGAATTCCAGCGATTGTACCGGTGTATTCGTATGAACCATCGGTATCCTCGTTCGAAACTAAACCGTCAACGGTATCACCGTCTTCATACCATTCAACATTTTGAGCAAACAGATTTCCATCAGAATCTTTTCCTGTCACACTTAATTCAACAAGTGAACCAGCAACGATTGTTGTATTCGAGGAAGTGAGGATCAGTTCTACGGCTTCACCGTGATATACTGATACAATCACACTATCTGAAATATTGTAATTTGTCGAACTTATATCGTATGCCACGATTTCATATTGACCAACTTTCGTTGCATTCCACATCAAACCATGGTAAAGCATTGCAACCGTAACGTCCTCAACTGAACCTGTATCAAGGTTGTAAAGGAGCCATCGGACACTTGTCGAGTCCAACTCATTGTCTTCTGCGTCTGTTAGTGTAATTCCAAATTGTATGCCATCATCAGCTGAAATTTCAAATTGGTCATTCGGCACACCATCTCCAGCAACTGCTTCAAGGATGACTGATTCGAGAACACCCGGTAAGACAATGACATCAAATTGTGCTGATTGACTGACATTGTTTTCGGTAAATGATGCCGTTATGGTGTATGCAGTAGTGCTCGATTGATATGGGCTAAAAATAACTGAACGTTCGATAACAACTGAACCTTGGTATTCTTCCAGCGTCGATGTTGCTGATGTGATTGTTGGATGGCTCACTAACCATTCGGCATTTAACTCCCAAATGTTTCCTTTGCTATCTGTGGCTCGTACCTTGATTTCAAGGGATTCATCTGCTGTAATCTCTCGTTGCGTGTTTGTGACATCCTCACCGTCAATGAGCATGACAAGGCTCTGAATTTCACCATCAAGAACAACGACTGTTATTTGGGCGGTTTTGTCCTCGTATTTCGCTTCCAACACCTTTGAACCTCTTGATTTCGGCTCCCATGTTGCAGGTTGGCCCGGTGTCAAAATACCGTCTTGTATCTTGGTCCAATTATTTGATGGTAGATAAACTGGTAATCGATTTCCACGAATATCAACCCTTGTCGTATTGAGATATA
Source organism: uncultured Candidatus Poseidoniales archaeon (assembly GCA_964637985.1). Taxonomy (GTDB): domain Archaea; phylum Thermoplasmatota; class Poseidoniia; order Poseidoniales; family Poseidoniaceae; genus Poseidonia. The sequence goes on along the minus strand of CAZWXR010000044.1, from coordinate 10,298 downwards.
CGAACTCATCAGCAGTAATTTCGTTATCTGACGAAGTGATTTCAAGATAAAGCATTTCACCATGACCGACTGAGATTGGTAACGAGTAGGTCAAACCAACTGCTGATGAGAGGTTCAAGTACCAGTCCCCAACATGGTCTGGCGAGTATTTGCTATTTACATCTGAATAATTTCCATTGGTTGTGGTCCATGTAAGAGCACCCGCATCTTCGATCGGCAGAAGATTACCAAATTGGTCATACAAATTTGTTGTAATATCACAATTGAGGCCTGCTGGGACAATACCCTCGCAACCAGTAACTTCGAAATAAGCAGGGGCACCATTGGTTACAGTCACATCAACAGTCACAGATTTCCCTGATGCAGCATGTGAAACGAGAATGGTGTGTTGGCCGACTTCATACGGTTGGAAGATGTTTGGTACGACTGAACTCATGCTTCCGTTTGAAGGGGTGTATGTGAGTGAAATTCCGCTCACTGGGTTGCCGTGTTGGTCGACCATGTTCGCTGTAATGGTCAATGTATCATCTGCTGTAATCGTAGCTGTAAGAGGTGTGACCTGTAGTGTCTCTGGTGCACCTGCTGTAACAGTAATTGTTTGAGCACCACAAACAAGACCGTAACAAGCCTGAATTGTTTGAATACCAGCGGTCGTTGGGGTGAATAATCCGTTGGACCCTACACTACCGCTACTTGCAGACCATTCAAAAGAAACCGTCTTTTGTACAGCATTGTAATCGGTTGCAACTGCAGTGAACAGTTGGGTCGAATCTGCATCGATTGTGTTTCCACCCGGGGAGACAGCAATCGTGGACACATTTGTGGTGTTAAACAAAATCTTGGGTCTGAGTGTTGTATCACCTTGATATTCACTTGAATAGAATTGTGCGTATCCGTATCCTACATTTGTTGATGCAAGAATAACCCAGCCCTGAGTGTTTGTGAGGTTCATTCCAGCAGTACCGATATCGAACCAAACCCAACCGGTTGGGCCGATTGAAATCGTCGAGGTTGAAACAGGTGTCGAGGCATATTCTACACCCGAACCCATACCTGGTGTGGACCAAGCGACACCGGAAGAGGACTCGTTCCAAGTGGAGCCAGACTGTGACCATGAAGAGGTGGTGAGTGGATGCACACTGAACGTCATCATCGAAGCACTCTGTGCGATTTGCCAATCTTCGATGTACAAACCGATCGAAACCGAATGGACGCTTTGATTGGCATCAAATGGCACTTGCGAGGGGTCTAGACTGAAGACAATACGGCACTCGTTTACGAACAACGAGCCACAGAATGAACCCGCTTGAAGCACTGCACCATCGCCAAGATTTGTTTCAGCATTGGCCGAACTTAGTGTCGAATCTTGTATGTTCGTGTGTCCAAACGCTTCAACTTCATTACCAGTTTGGAATTCGTACGTAAAGAGTTCATTGTTGTATGTGTGGTTAGGGTCACCCACTGCAAATGTCCATCGAGCCGAAGAAGCTCCTGGAATACTTTGATTGAACGCAGATACCCACCATGTGAAAATTTCTCCAGGCGTGAGTTCGTCGCTGAACTGGAATGTTGTACCTGTGATGCCTGAGTTTGATTCCCAAGAACGGAATTTGTACACGCCAGATTCGTTTGATATCGTAAGCATGTAGCCGGAGGCTCCCGAAACTGCTGACCATGAGAGTGTTGGCATTGTATCTGAAACAAGAATGCCATCTTCAATATCATAGAGCACTTCACCGTCACTCGGTGTAATGAGTGTCGGTTGAGTAGGAGGCGTTATGTTGTTCACATTGTCGACATACTCAAACGATAATACTGGCCAGAATTGAGATGTTGAGGATTCTGCAGAAGCAAAGGTGTGAGCTGTAAGCGGGGTTCCAACCGATTTGAGCATGATGCTAAAAGTGTAATTTCCATTTGCAATATTGTCTTGTGCAAGACTCGTAATATCCCAATCCACCCATCGATTCGGTGGCAAAAGTGTAAGCGTAGTTCGTGTAATTTCGGTTGTGGAACAGGAAGGTTTACTCGACCATACAACTGTTGATTCATCGAAACTATTGCAAGCATGAGCAGAAATGGTTGTTGCAGAATTTCCTGTAAGCGACGAGCGATACATCTTCAAAATGACATTTGTAGGCATGACATTTTGTGGGAAATGAATGTCACTCAAGTCAAATTCAACGAACATTTGTGATTCACCACTGCTTGCAAAGCCGAGGTTCATCGTAGCAGATGCTCCCGCAGTTGATGTTTGATTCGTGGACAGGGAAACATCCTGTGCCTCTGGTAGCAAACCAGTGGTGCTAAAGATTGTACCTCTCGACAAATTAACCGTGTAATTGCCTGAATTATTCGTACCGATATCATCAGGATTTCTGAATGAATTTACTTGGGACCATTGCCCAATTCGATGGTCTTGGTCGGCCCTCACACGCCAATATGTCCAGAAATCCCCTTGGTCCATGTTGTTCACCTCAAGTGTTGTGTTGGACGAATGGTATGTTTGTCCTTGTCCAGGGTCATTTGTGTCATGACAAACAGCACCAACCGAGAATCGAGGTTCATCGCTGTAACAATAAACGAACCTCGTTTCATTTGTGATCGATGATGTCATCGAGAAATACGAGGTATCTTGGCCTACAGGCAGCGGTGAAGTCGTATCCCATAGGATTGAACCATCGGCTGGAAGGAGGCTTGATGGTGCAGGCAAAGCCCAACTCGGGTTTGTACGGTACGTCATGTTGATTCGTGGTCGTAGGTTGACACTGTTGTGTTCTGAACTCGCGAATTCAACACGACCAACAACATTGCCTCCAGAATTTTCTTCTGGTTGCAAAATCACATTGAGATTTGTCTGTCCTGTTGCTAAAGCGTGTTGTAAAATTGCAGTGATATTGAATTGAACAAGACCTGTGGAATTCACAATTTGAATATCATTGATTGCATCAGAATCAGCGGAATGATATGCACCGACACCTTGCCAAGAAGTATTATTTCCTGCGGGATAAGACCACGATGATGACTCACTCCACGATGAAATCATTTCTGATACGGATACTGAAATCGAATTACCTGTGAATGCAGTTGCATCAAAGTCAAGCGTTGCATTCACCACTTCATACGATGATGGGAGTGGTATCGAAGAGAGTTGTATCGATACAAGCGAAGTGGTACGGAGTGAGGCGGAACCGTATGAATTCGCACTGCGTCCAACGAACAATGAGCCTGAACTTCCAAGGTTCGCCTGAGTATTTCCGCTGTCAAGATACGTATCGTAGGTCGCTGTAGGATAGTTGAGTGCGTCAATCATTGAACCTTCTTGAAGCATCACATTGGCATCAGTAGAATTCACCTCACCACCAACGACGGTAGGGATGTAGAATATTGTCGAACTACTTCTTGGCCCACGCATTCCGTCGCTAACCGGTTGAACCATCCACCGAATTTCTTCAGAAAAGTCGAGGTCATGAGGGGGTGTGAACTGAAGATTTTGAAGGTCAAAAGCAGAGGTATTCACTCTCGAATCGTAGGTGTAAATACCCTGCATGTCATCATTCGCATCTTGGAGAATGAACAATCGCCACGCAGTGATGTTTGAGCCAGTATATGTCCAACTCATCGTCGGCCGCTTGTCCGCCAAAACTGCGTGAGATAGTGTATCCCACATCACAGCGTTGTTGCTCGGACTTCCATGGACCGCTGAAACGGTGGGCGTGGATGCCGAACCTGAAGACCACGTGAGGTTAAGCCACGGGCGCTTTGAAGTGGTTTGATGAGAGGTGGAATACAAGAGTGCCTCGCTGGTTGTTGTGGAAGGTGCATACAGCATGACAGAGAGGTGAGTTTGACCATTAGCAATCGCAAGTTGAACGAGTTCGGTGACATCCCAATTCATCCAGTCATCACTTACCGTTTCGATGAGGTCTGAATATGAACCAACATCGTTACCAATAGAGCGACCACCGAGTTGAGACCAATTGTTGACGCCATCATAGGTTGTTGAATTCGCTGATTCATTCCAGTTGACGAGAACTGGTCGAACTGCGATCGGCAATGAAAGGTCAGAGCTCAAATCGGAATAGACATTCAACTCTGCATTGATCACACGAGCATTCGCTGGTTGTGGTATAGCGCTTAAAGGAATCTTGAGAAGACCAGCAGCATTGTAACCATTGGAATGGCGTCCAACCCTCAGTGTTTGTGAAGTCTCATATGTTGAAGATGCCCCACTACCGTTTTCAATAATGTAGGTATCATAAATGTGAGGAATTTGTAAATCGGGCAATGCTTCATGGTGATGAATTTCCACCGCTGCTGTGGTTGAGTTTTCGACCCAAGTTGTGAGGTCTGGTAAGAGGAATGTGTTCACTGATGACCAATCACCAATTTGATTCGTAGCAGATACTGCTCGCACTCTCCAAAAATACGATGCTCCAGTCGTTATTGCGGTTGAAGGTGTAAACGTATGATTCTGAACATCAAACCCTGCATCGTTCCACGACGTGTACGTAACGGCGTTTCCAGAATCAAATGTCGAGACGTTATCAACTTGAACCACCCAACCCCCGATACTCATCGTACCGGTGAAATTCCATTGAAATTCAGGTGTATCAATTGGTGTGAGGTCAACCCCGCTGCCAATCGACCAAGAGCCATTTATTGGGGCCACGAGCGTAGGATTTTGCGGGAGTGCATTCGAACCAGGTACATAGACGAATGAAATCTCAGGTCGTTCTGAGGCAGAATTCGATTCTGCTGTGCTGAAGTATGCACTGCTGAAACCACCGGAGGGCACGCCTATCTGGTCGACGATGAAATCAACTCTTCGGTTCTCACGCATGGCATTTTGAACAGCCTGAGTGACATTCCACTGGACAACATCTCCTCCCGAGTAAGTACCGCCTAGTGTCAAACTTGAGAGAAGCGAGCCTCGCTCCCAACCATTCGCACCAGATGTTGCCCATGAATTGGACCCATCATAACTTGACCATGAAGCGTCATCATCACTCCAGTTGTTTTGGCGACTTTCCCAAACGCCGATGGTAGGTGAATTGTATGGTGAATCTGTAAGTGTAAATCGAAGTTGAGCCGATTCGACTGCATAGCCTGAAGGTAAAAGATTTGAAACCAGATTACATCCCATGAGGATAGATGTTTTATCTGGATTATTGTACTCAATTGACATTTCAGAATCGCCGTTGTAATTTGCATTGACTGATGAACTGTCAATGAATGTGTCAATACACTCTGGGTATTGATTGTCGTTTGTTCCGTTACCATGACGAATTCTGAATTCGTATCGGTCACCACCGAGATGAATACTCTCAAGGTTACTCACGATGAAACTTGATGTTTCCCACGAGCCATAGTGGCCTGAAGCATCAACCGTTGCCATTCTCCAAAAATACATGTTTCCTTGTTCAAGTGTCCTTGTACCATTCATCGTGAGTGTACCTGCTGATGGGCTGAAATCGTTATCGACTCGAGTGTCGAGAACAAGGTCTTGGAATCGGAAATCTTCGTCTGTGGCGATTTGAAACAAGATGTCATCTGAACTTGAAGACATGGTCCAGTTGAGTGTTGGTTGCGTATTTCCTGACAAATTGTGGCCGGTGATGTTCCATACAGAAAGTCCATCCTCCGGTCCAGTGATCGCTACTGGCGCTGGTGCACCGCTCCCCCATTTGTAGGTGAGTTCGAATGCAGGGTCGTTGCCTGTCGACGATTCTGTAGAGTGCAAAACGATGTTATCCCCGTTGGTGTACCCTTCGTATTTACCTCGAACCGCGATGAACATGTCCATTGGGTCGGCATCAGAATCATCGAGATAATTTTGAACCGCATGCGTGATGTTGAATGCAAAGGTCGAGGAGGACTGATTTGCATTCAAAAGGTCAATTGTTGCAGTACCGTTACTGCGTCCGCCATCGTACCAATTTACTCCAGAATTGGACATTTGATTCCACGTTATCTCATCTTCAAGCCAAAGACCTGATTCTTCCATACCGTGAAGGGAGACAACTGGGTCTCCACTGTACGATGACCTCTGGTATGTCATTGATGAGTCGACAATGGTGAGATTATCGTGCATGCCCAATTGGTCGAGGCGCAATCGAATGTGCCCCAGCATTTCTTTTGAGGTCGTCATGCTTGATTCGAGCGTTTGTGCTACGCCGTAATTGGCAGTGACCGATGTTTGTGCAACTGTTGAATCTTCAATAAAGTCGAGTTCAAGGCCAAGGTCGCCTGCCTCAAGTAAAATTGTTGCAGTACCATCGCCGTTGTCGGTGATTGAATGAGATGGCAGAACGAAACTTGTCTCTTTCCAAGCACTTGTTTGCAAATTGGTATCGATTGACCGTATCCTAGCGTAAACATTTGTACCATTGTCAAATTCATCATTGGATGGAACGGTGAACGAGCCACTTGAACCAGATGTTTGGAATGTGTTCCAAAGTGAAGAGTAATGACGCTCGGTATCGACCACGACACCATCTTTCCAATCAGACGAGTGGCTGAGGTGGAGCTCAACATGGCTTGCTGTGTGGTTCTTGTAAGCAATGGTGGGCAAGGTTTCAGCAGTGAGGATAAAATCTGATTTCATCCAAGGAGCACCTTGTTCGATAGGGAGATTAAATTCAACATCGCCACCGCTCGTTGGTGTGCCTGTTGACGAATCAATGACGAGAACTGGTTGATTGTTTGAGTTTTGGGTTTCCGAAAGGTCGCAGGAATATGAACTGCCAGTAGCGGCAAGAATAATTCTCAACCTTGCAAGGTTGTCTTTTGCTGCTTGTTGAGCTAAGGAAGTTACATTGATCGAAAAGACCCCCGTTTGTGTTTCAATCGTTGGTGGTTCCCAATCGAAACGATCTGCGTCATCATTTACCCCCGCACCTGTCCAAAGCAGGTTTTGACCATAGTAATTCCAAGAAACATGGGTTGTATTCCAGCCTTGATTCATTCGTGCAGGGTAAACAGAAATGTCACTGGTTGATTGACCTGACATCAGCGTACATGTCAACTCAACACTTGCATTGTAAATCATATCACTAGAAGTGAAATTCATTGGGAAGTCAAGAAGTATTCTTGTTTCATCACCATCGGTCGGAATCAAGAACCCAGTATCAGAAGAGTTGTAATTTGTTGTCGGCGAAGACTCATTGATGTAGGTGTCCGACAAGACATAATGATTGCTGACAGCACGGGAAACTGTTGGTTCGGCATCTAAAACATGCCAGCCGTCCTGCGTTTGAGGCAACATTAGGTCTGCACAAATAAATAATGACACCAGCAGAAAAACAGTCAATTTGGAAGATGTATCTTTACTCAGTAGCATGGGGCTCATGCTTTACAAGCATCGCACTTATACTGTTTTTTCTATCCAATGTTTTCAAATTAAGGTCATAAATTGTTGATTTTTTTCATGACTCCACATGCCAATGTTGAAAGACACTCGCCATAAGCAAAAGTCGAATGAGCGACTTGTGGGTTGAAAAACATCGTCCTCGCACGGTTGTTGAAATTCGAGGCCAAGCCGCTGTAGTGCAGCGATTAACCACCTACGCAGGGAACAAATCATTTCCTCACCTTTTGTTTTCAGGTCCACCTGGTACTGGAAAAACAACTGCTGCCATGGCGCTGACAAAGGACATTTTTGGTGAACATTTTAGAGAAAATTTGCTTGAAATGAATGCGAGTGATGAGCGTGGGCTTGAAAGTATTCGCTCGAAGGTCAAACAGTTTGCTAGAACTGCACCATATGGAAAAGCAGCATTCAAGATCATTTTTCTTGATGAAGCCGACGCCCTCACTGCCGACGCTCAGGGTGCATTACGACGAATTATGGAGCAATATGCAGAGACATGTAGGTTTATTCTCTCGTGTAATTATTCATCAAAAATAATTGAACCTATTCAATCACGTTGTGCAGTTTTTCGTTTCCGCCCTCTTTCCAGTCACGAAGTATCCGAGCAAATCTCCAAGGTTTCAAAAGAGGAGAATTTGGACATCACTGACGATGCGGTTGAAGCCCTCACTCACATTTCGCAAGGTGATTTGAGAAAAGCAATCACAGGACTGCAAGTCGCTGCTGCTCTGCAGCCTAAAATTACTCGAGACTTAATCTACGAAACGAGTGCGACTGCACCCCCAGAAGAACTGCATCGCTACATTGCTTCATGCAAAGACGATGGATTTCATGTTGCCCGACGACGACTGAGGGAATTGCTTGATACGTACGGATTAGCAGGAACAGATTTTGTCAATCAGCTCCATCGAGAATTGTACAACATCGACTTCTTATCTGAAATTTCAAAATTAGAACTCACAGAGTGGATGGCTGAGATAGATTATCGGCTTGTTGAAGGTGGCGGCGAACAAATTCAACTCGACGCGATGACTGCTCGATTGGTCAAGCATCTCAAGACATAATCACTTTCAGTTTTCTTGAGGGCTGTTCTCTTCGTATATATCTCTAGGTGTGTAGCACAAGCCATGGACATGAATGACTTCCTTGACATTCTTTGTTGGACAGCCTTAGCACCTTTAGTTCGGCGCTATCGCCAATTTAGGGTCGTACAGCACACCCAATGGTCATATCAATGCAACAAAGTCAGTACTTTACTCGACTCGATTGTATCACAACATCAAGAGTTGTTGAGTTAATCAGTTGATGGGAGAATCACCAACTTCCAGTTGTATGTCCGAGTGTTTTCCCAAGGGTCACCCTGCTCAACAATATTCACGATAATCGAATGTGTTCCAGGTGCTAAATTTTCTCCAAGATTCACTGCAATTGGCTGGTCAAGCCCTTCGTGAGGGAGAAGATTTGGAATCGAAGTGTTATCGATTCGCTTTCCATTCACAATTTTGTCGTGGTTATCCATCCAGTACGTTTCATTCATGGGAAGCGTGGTTGAGTCATCGTTGTTCATCAGCGTCACATCAACTGTTGCACCATCTGAGTTGACATTGTCTGCAAGGCCAAAGAAAAGCCACACAGGACCGGATGGAATTTCTGATTCTTTCCATTCAATGATACCATCTTTTCCACTATCATTTGAATACACGATGACACCATCATCTTCGACACCGATGACCCATGTGCTCGAAACTTGAGGTGCTACAACATCTGCAAACGGAGGATTTGCGAGCAAAAAGGCGACTGAAAGAAATGTGAATGTGTGGAGAAACGATGCCTTGAACCAAGTTCCTTTGCCATACACCTCAACAAATCTAGCAGGCATCACCATTCTGTGAACCTGCGGAATGAGGATGATCATCACAAGCGGGAACATGTACAAAATGTCGGCATTGGTTCTATCCGTTCCCGGCATCAATACATATCGCATAATCATGGTGACGAGGACAGCGTAAGTTATGACGAGCCACATCGAAGCAGTTTCTGCTCGCTCTTTCGTGACATATTTTACTGGGTCAAATGGTTCAATGCCTAAATCCGGACCACTACGCCTTTTCTTTTTCTCTTCCATAGAAGAGGCGACCTTCTTTCGCTGTTCGGCTTGGGCAGCAGCCATTGCCGTTTTGAGGTCGACCATGAAGACGGGTCATGAACGCAATAAAAGAAGAATGCGGAAGGTTCCTGTGAGAATTGATAGGTATGGTGAAATCCTTTCCGTATGTTTCAAAGAGTCAATGCCTCACCGTCGAATCAAGCCGAGGTGGCGTAGTTGGTAGCGCGTCGGACTCATAGGGCAGCCTACAAGGCAATCGTATGACGTGCGTACCTTGCGATGTCTGAGACATCCGAAGGCCGCGGGTTCGAGTCCCGCTCTCGGCACCAACCTCTATCAACCAGCGTGATGTTCATGTGCTGTGGCTTCTTGGTGAACACATGGATGACCTACCGAGTGAAGGACAAAGGGTGCACATCACAGTCCAATCGCTTGAGGGGCCAGTTGAACATTCGGGCACTGTTCTACCATTCACACATGATGGCCACATTACTTTGAAACTTGATAACGGCTACAATGCGAACTACAGGAAAGATGATGTTCGAGCATGGGAAGAACTCGATTCCGGTTCGAATGCACAACAACCCACAGCCGAAAGCAGTCCAACATTCTCAGATGATTTACCCCGTGTACGCCTCATTCACACCGGAGGAACCATTGCCTCAAAGGTCGACTACAAGACCGGAGCGGTCATTGCTCGATTTGAACCAGAAGAACTCGTATCCGAGTTACCCGAACTCATGAATCTCGCTCAACTTGAAACGTACAAAATCGGCAACATGTTTAGCGATGACATTCGCCCACAACATTGGAATGCTA